>NZ_VCKZ01000174.1 GCF_005889745.1 Actinomadura geliboluensis | reverse complement strand
GGTGTGTGGGCCAGTCCGTACGGGAGATAACCAGAACGGTTGTTCGTTGAACGACCCAGTAGGGGCGCTCCGGCGCCGTCTCCGAAACGTACGGTGGAGTACATGAGCGCCTCGATGATCGACTGGAACATGGCCGTTCAGGCCGGGACCCGGCTCGTGAGGCCGGGACCGCAGGTCAGCTATGACGAGGCCCGCGAGGTCGTGAAGGAGCTGCGCGAACTTTCCAAGATCGCCCACGGGCATGTGCGGGACTTCACCGGCATGGCGTCCGAGCTCGACCCGGATCCGGCGACGGTCGTGGACAGGCCCGGCTGGATCCGCGCGAACGTGGACGGCTTCCGGGTGGTACTGGAGCCGCTCATCGAGCAGATGTCCGAGCGGCGTGGCCCGGGGCCCCTCGGCGGTGCGGGGAACATGGTCGTCCAGGCGGTGGGTTCCCGTGTGACCGGCATGCAGGTGGGCGCGATCCTGGCCTACATGGCGAGCCGTGTTCTGGGGCAGTACGAGCTTTTCTTGCCGCCGGACCCCACGGGACGCACGGCGACGGGGCGTCTGACCCTGGTCGCGCCCAACATCGTCCATGTCGAGCAGGAGTTGGGCGTGGAGTCGCGTGACTTCCGCCTGTGGGTGTGCCTGCACGAGGAGACGCACCGTGCCCAGTTCACCGGCGTCCCCTGGCTGCGCGAGTACGTCCAGGACCAGATGACCAAGTTCCTGCTCGCGTCCGACCTCGACCCCGGCGCGATGCTCGACCGCATCCGGGACGCGGCCGAGGCCGTCGCCGACGCGGTCCGCGGCGGCGACGCCAACCTGATCGACGCGATCCAGAGCCCGGAGCAGCGCGAGATCCTCGACCGCCTGACCGCCGTGATGACCTTGGTGGAAGGGCACGGCGACTACGTGATGGACGCCGTCGGCCCGGAGGTCGTGCCGTCCGTGCAGCAGATCAGGTCGCGCTTCCAGGGGCGGCGTGAGGGCGGCACCAAGCTCGACAAGACGATCCGGCGCCTGCTGGGCATCGACCTGAAGATGAAGCAGTACGCGGAGGGTTCGCGGTTCGTGCGACGGGTCGTCGCCGAGGTGGGCATGAGCGGCTTCAACCAGGTCTGGCAGTCGCCGGAGACCCTTCCCACGCACGACGAGATCAAGGAACCCGCCCTCTGGATGGACCGGGTGGTCGGCCCCAGGGCCCTCGACGCGCCGCCCAAGGCCAACGAAGCCTGAGCCAAGCCGAGCCCCTGCACGGCCCCGTGGGGTGGTAGACGTTTGTCCATGGGGCCTGATCCGGCAGTGGCGGCGGTTCGTCTCGCGGTGCGGCGAGTCCTCGCCGACCTGCCGGCGGACGCTCTGGTGCTGGCGGCCTGCAGCGGCGGCGCCGATTCCCTGGCGCTCGCCGGTGCGCTCGCCTTCGAAGCGCCCAGAGTGGGACGCCAGGCCGGGGGCATCACGATCGACCACGGCCTACAGGACGGTTCGGACGAGCGTGCCGACACCGTAGTCCGCACCATGGCGTCTCTCGGGCTAGATCCAGCGGGCTCTATCGCGGTCACCGTCGATGGGCCGGGCGGCCCCGAGAGCGCGGCTCGTGATGCTCGCTACACCGCTCTGGACGATGCGGCCCGTCGGCTGAGTGCAGCGGCCGTCCTTCTAGGCCACACCCAGGACGACCAGGCTGAGACGGTGCTGCTGGGTTTGGCGCGTGGTTCCGGTGCGCGGTCGCTGTCCGGCATGCCTGCCGAGTTCCGGCGGCAGGGCGTCCTGTACCTGAGGCCCTTGCTGGGGCTGGATCGGGCCACCACGCGCAGGGCCTGCACGGCGATGGGGCTGGACCCCTGGGACGACCCCCACAACGTCGACTCCGCCTATGCGCGTGTGCGCGTCCGCCATGAAGCCCTTCCCGCTCTGGAGAAGGCCCTCGGCCCGGGAGTGGCCGAGGCGCTGGCCAGGACGGCCCGGATGCTGCGTGACGATGCCGACGCCCTGGACGACCTGGCGGCCCGCGCGTTCACCGACCTGGAGGCCCCAGAGGACGGCTACAGCGTGGCTCTGAGGCTGGAGGGGCTCGATGACCTGCCCAGAGCCGTCCGTACGCGGGTCTTGCGGATGGCCGCGGTGAAGGCCGGAAGCCCACCGGGTACGCTCGCGGCGGTTCATGTCGATGCGGTGGACCGGCTGGTCACGGCCTGGCGCGGCCAGCGGCACGTGGATCTGCCCGGGGGGCTACGCGCCGTCCGGCGGTATGCGAAGCTGCTGTTCGGCCCGGTTTGACGCGCGCCGTGTGCGGATCGTCGCACGGTGTGTCCGCCGTGCGTATCGCGTACACGCGCGCGCGGCGGTGTCCGTCCCGCGTCCGTCCCACCGGACGGGCGAAACTGAGCGATGAGGGTGGGGTTGTGGACGAGAAGGACCTGGGCGCCGACCTGGCGAAGGTGCTGATCCCCGAGAGCGATCTGCAGGCCAAGGTGCGGGAGCTCGCCGGGCAGATCGACGCCGACTACGCGGGCAAGGACCTGCTGCTCGTCGGGGTCCTCAAGGGCGCCGTCATGATCATGGCGGACCTGGCGCGGGCACTGCACACGCCCGCGTCGATGGACTGGATGGCGGTGTCGTCCTACGGCTCGGGCACGAAGTCGTCGGGCGTCGTGCGCATCCTCAAGGACCTCGACACCGACATCATCGACCGGCACGTCCTGATCGTGGAGGACATCGTCGACTCCGGCCTGACCCTGTCGTGGCTGGTGAGCAACCTTCTCTCGCGCGGGCCGGCCTCACTGGAGATCTGCGCGCTGCTGCGCAAGCCGGAGGCGGTCAAGACCGACCTCGACGTGAAGTACATCGGGTTCGACATCCCCAACGAGTTCGTCATCGGGTACGGGCTCGACTATGCGGAGAAGTACCGGAACCTGCCGTTCGTCGGCACGCTCGCCCCGCACGTGTACGGCGGCGACGGAGCCTGACCGTCCCGGCCGGAGGGGCGCTCCACCGTCCTCGGCGCCGCCCAAGCGCCCTGAATGGCTCCCAGATGGCCGCAGAGCCCCCAAGGGCACTGGTTTCGCCTCGTTCCGGCACCGGTCGCAGGTGCTGGTCACGGGCGCGCTCACGGGCCCTTCCACGGGTCTACGGACCACCCAGGGAACAAGTAACCGTGACGAATCGTTGCAAGGATCGTTGACGGGTATATGGAAGGGATGCGGGAGAACGGCGTCGGCTGCGTCTCCTGCGCCTGCGGTGTACCGTCGGTGTCCCGGACCCTGGGTTCGGGGAGCCATATGAGGGAAGCCGCCACGGTGGGTCCGAAGCCCTGGCGACGGGCCTTTCGTTGGACGCATTGTTGGTCGCAGTGGCGTTCGTCCCCCCGGGACGGGCGGGGATCGCACACAGACGTTGGTCAGGAGGGACGGGCCCCGTAGGGGTAACCGGATAAATGGACGTGAAGCGCTACTTTCGCGGGCCGCTGCTGTGGATCCTGCTGTTCGGCATCTTGGTTGCCCTCGTCATGTGGGGCGTCAACCCCGGCCGTTCGTTCGAGAAGGTGGACACCTCCAAGGTGGTCCAGGAGATCGACGCGGGCCAGGTGAAATCGGCCAAGATCGTTGACAAGGACCAGCGGATCGAGCTGACCCTCAAGAACGACAAGCGGCAGCAGGCATCCTGGGTCGACGGCCAGGGGCTCCAGTTGCAGCAGCAGCTGCAGAAGCAGGTCGACGCCGGCAAGCTCCCCGGCGGTTACAACGTCGATGTCCCCAAGCAGAGCTTCTTCCTGAACCTGCTGTTCAGCCTGTTGCCCATCGTGGTGATCGTGCTGATCTTCCTGTTCATCATGAACCAGATGCAGGGCGGCGGCTCTCGGGTGATGAACTTCGGCAAGTCCAAGGCCAAGCTCATCACCAAGGACACCCCGAAGACCACCTTCGCCGACGTGGCCGGGGCCGACGAGGCCCTGGAGGAACTGGAAGAGATCAAGGACTTCCTGCAGAACCCGGCGAAGTTCCAGTCGATCGGCGCCAAGATCCCCAAGGGCGTGCTCCTGTACGGCCCGCCCGGCACCGGTAAGACGCTGCTGGCGCGCGCCGTCGCCGGTGAGGCCGGCGTGCCGTTCTACTCGATCTCCGGCTCCGACTTCGTGGAGATGTTCGTCGGCGTCGGCGCCTCCCGCGTCCGCGACCTGTTCGAGCAGGCCAAGACGAACGCCCCCTCGATCATCTTCATCGACGAGATCGACGCCGTCGGCCGGCACCGCGGCGCCGGGCTCGGCGGCGGTCACGACGAGCGCGAGCAGACCCTCAACCAGCTGCTGGTCGAGATGGACGGCTTCGACGTCAAGGGCGGCGTGATCCTGATCGCCGCGACGAACCGCCCCGACATCCTGGACCCGGCGCTGCTGCGTCCGGGCCGGTTCGACCGGCAGGTCACCGTGGACCGCCCGGACCTGGAGGGCCGCAAGGGCATCCTGCGGGTGCACGGCCGCGGCAAGCCGTTCGCGCAGGACGTCGACCTCGACGTCATCGCGCGGCGCACCCCGGGCTTCACCGGCGCCGACCTGGCCAACGTCATCAACGAGGCGGCGCTGCTCACGGCCCGCTTCGACCGCAAGCTGATCGACATGGACACCCTCGAGGAGTCCATCGACCGCGTCATGGCCGGGCCGGAGCGCAAGACCCGCGTGATGTCGGAGAAGGAAAAGAAGATCATCGCCTACCACGAGGGCGGGCACGCTCTGGTGGCGCACGCGCTGCCGAACTCCGACCCGGTGCACAAGGTGACGATCCTTCCGCGCGGGCGGGCCCTGGGCTACACCATGACCCTCCCGATGGAGGACAAGTTCCTCACCACGCGCTCCGAGATGACCGACCAGCTCGCCATGCTGCTCGGTGGGCGCACCGCAGAGGAACTGGTGTTCCACGAGCCGACCACGGGCGCGGCCAACGACATCGAGAAGGCCAGCTCCATCGCGCGCAACATGGTGACCGAGTACGGCATGAGCGAGCGTCTGGGCGCCCGTAAGTTCGGCTCCGGTCAGGGTGAGGTCTTCCTCGGCCGCGACATGGGGCACGAGCGTGACTACTCCGAGGACATAGCGTCCGCGATCGACGACGAGGTCCGTCGCTACATCGAGGCCGCGCACGACACCGCGTGGGAGATCCTGGTCGAGTACCGGGACGTCCTGGACGAGCTCGTCGTGAACCTGATGGAGAAGGAGACCCTGTCGAAGGACCAGGTGCTGGAGATCTTCGCGCCGATCCAGAAGCGGCCGCACCAGAACTCCTACACCGGCTACGGCAAGCGCCTCCCGTCCGACCGTCCTCCGGTGCTGACGCCCAAGGAGCTGGCTCTGCTCGGCCCGCAGGACGTCACCGACCTCACCAAGAACAACGGCCAGGGCGGTGTCGCCTCCGAGGCGGTCGACCCGTCCCAGGGTGAGAGCTGACCGTTTTGGCGATTCCGTACGACGAGGCGCCGCTCGAGAATGACCCGCCGGCCGAGACCGTGCACGGCGGGCATTTCGACCACGCGCGCATCGAGAAGGCCGTCCGCGAGATCCTGATCGGCATCGGGGAAGACCCCGACCGGGACGGGCTGCGCGACACTCCGGCGCGGGTGGCGCGGGCGTACGCGGAGCAGTTCGCGGGTCTCCGGCAGACGCCGGAGGACGTGCTGACGACGGTGTTCGACGCCGACCATGAAGAGATGGTCCTGGTGAAGGACATCGAGGTCTACTCCGTGTGCGAGCACCACCTCGTGCCCTTCCACGGGGTGGCGCACGTGGGGTACACGCCCAACAAGAAGGGCCAGATCACGGGGCTGTCCAAACTGGCCCGCCTGGTGGACGTGTACGCCCGTCGTCCGCAGGTGCAGGAAAGGCTCACCAGCCAGGTCGCGGACGCGCTGATGCGGGTGCTGGAGCCGCGCGGCGCGATCGTGGTGATCGAGGCGGAGCACCTGTGCATGACGATGCGCGGGGTGCGGAAGCCGGGCGCGAAGACGGTCACGTCGGCGGTGCGCGGCGACTTCCGCGATCACGCCGAGACGCGCGCCGAGGCGATGAGCCTGATCCTCGGGCGTCACTGACCGTCCGGGTGCCCCGTGGGTCCCCAAGCGATCGAACGGGCCTCAGCGTCGCGCTGAGGCCCGTTCTGCTGGTTCCCGAGGGGCGGAGCGGACGGGCCGGGCGGCGGGAGCCGCCGCGTCGAACCCATGACTCCAAGGCATAAGGTGGGGTGACATGACCAATGCCGTAGTTCCGGGGCTCCCCTCGCCGGGGCGCTGCCTCGTCATGGGCGTGGTCAACGTGACCCCGGACTCGTTCTCGGACGGCGGGGCCTGGTTCGATCCCGAGAAGGCCGTCCGCCATGGGCTGGACCTCGTCGCGGAGGGCGCCGACATCGTGGACGTGGGCGGCGAGTCCACGCGGCCCGGTGCGCAGCGTGTGTCGCGCGAAGAGGAACTGCGCCGCGTGGTCCCGGTCATAGAGGCGCTCAACGCCGAGAACGTCCCGGTCAGCGTGGACACCATGCGGGCGGAGGTCGCGGAGGCCGCCGTAGGCGTGGGGGCCCGGCTGGTGAACGACGTCAGTGGCGGCCTCGCCGACCCGGACATGCCGCGCGTGGTCGCCGCCGCGGGCGTCCCTTACGTGGTCATGCATTGGCGCGGCCACAGCCATGACATGCAGACCCGTGCCATCTACGCGGATGTGGTCCGCGAGGTGCGCGATGAGCTTCTGCAGAGGGTCGATGTAGTCCTGCGCGAGGGCGTCGACCCGTCGATGATCGTGCTCGATCCTGGGCTCGGTTTCGCCAAGAGCCCCAAGGCCGGCCACAACTGGAGGCTCCTGGCCCGGCTCGACGCGCTGACCGCTACCGGGTATCCCGTGCTGGTCGGTGCGTCGCGCAAGAGCTTCCTCACGAAGCTGCTGGCCGACCCAGATGGGACGCCCCGCGCGTTCGCCGAATGCGACGACGCGACGGTGGCCACCACGTCGCTGGCGGCGGTGGCCGGGGCTTGGTGCGTACGGGTTCACAGGGTCCGCCCCAACGCGGACGCCGTTCGCGTGGCGGCCGCCATCAACGCGGCCCGCC
The DNA here is from genome assembly GCF_005889745.1 of Actinomadura geliboluensis. Lineage (GTDB taxonomy): Bacteria > Actinomycetota > Actinomycetes > Streptosporangiales > Streptosporangiaceae > Spirillospora > Spirillospora geliboluensis. The sequence goes on along the minus strand of NZ_VCKZ01000174.1, from coordinate 10,585 downwards.
TGCCCGACGAGGGGCCGTTCGGCGAAGTGCACCGGCTCAAGGACGAAGACTCGGAACCGGCCGCGGCGGACGGTCGCGCCCAGCAAGGGGGACACCGCCCATGAGCCGTGCCGTGAACCGCGCCGACGTGGACGAGGTCCACGCCGAGTTCTACGCCGCGTTCGAGGCCGGCGACTTCGACCGCATGTCGGCCGTGTGGGCCGACGGTCCGTACGCCTCGGGCGTCTCCTGCGTGCATCCGGGCTGGACGATGCTGCGCGGGCGCGAGGAGGTGCTGCGCTCCTGGGCGCTCATCATGGCCAACACGCCTTACATCCAGTTCGTGCTGACGGACGTGGAGACGGACGTGTACGGCGACCACGCCGTGGTGACGTGCAAGGAGAACGTGCTCACCGCCGATGAGGAGACGGAGACGGGGTTCCTCGCCGGCGGCAGCATCGTGGCGACGAACGTGTTCATACGGACCGGTGGGGAGTGGCGGCTTCTGCTCCACCACGGTTCCCCCGTCCTCAACGTCGTGGACGCGGAGGAAGAATGAGCCTCGACCGCATCGAACTGCGCGGCCTGCGGGCCCGGGGACGACACGGGTGCCTGCCGGCCGAGCGCGAGCTGGGCCAGGAGTTCGTGGTGGACGCCGTCCTCGGGCTCGACACCCGCCCCGCCGCCGCCGGGGACGACCTCTCGCGTACCGTCGATTACGGGACGCTCGCGAGCCGTCTGGTCGCGGTCGTCGAGGGCGAGCCCGTCAATCTCATCGAAACGCTGGCCGACAGGCTGGCGACAATATGTCTGGAAGATGGGGCGGTGTCCGAGGTGGAGATCACCGTCCACAAGCCGAGCGCGCCTGTGCCGCACCCCTTCACGGACGTCGCCGTGAAGATCAGGAGGAGTCGCCCATGACTGCGTCCGACCGCATGCCCGACCGCACCGCCACCGGCGGGCACATGCTGGTCCAGCACCGTGTCGTGTTCTCGATCGGCAGCAACCTCGGAGACCGGCTGGACAACATCCAGGAGGCGGTCGACGCGCTGTTCGACGCGCCGGGGCTGAACTACGTGGCGGTCTCCCCCGTCTACGAGACCGCGCCCTTCGCCCCTCCCGGGGAGACCATCCCCGAGCAGGGCGACTTCCTCAACATCGTGCTCGTGGCCGACACCCGGCTGCCACCGGAGAACCTGCTGGAGCGCGTCCTGAACATCGAGAACTCGATGCGCCGGGAACGCGAGGTCCGCTGGGGGCCGCGCACGCTGGACATCGACATCGTCGTGTTCGGCGACGTCTCGTCCGACGACCCCGACCTGACGCTCCCCCACCCGCGCGCGCACGAGCGCGCGTTCGTGCTCGTGCCGTGGGCCGACATCGAGCCGGACGTGCTGCTGCCCGGGCACGGCCGCGTCGGTGACCTCGCCCAGGCCAAGCAGTCCGAGGGTGGCCCGTCGGCCGTACGCCGGCGGGAGGACCTGGCACTCCAGCAGCCTGCATGAAGCCGTCCCGCCCGCTGTTCCTGCTCGCCCTGGTCGTCGTCATCGCGGTGGTCACCTGGGCGGTGCTGCGTTCGGCCTACATCTCGCTGCCGCCCCTGCCGTGGACGGCGGTACCGACGCTGCTGCTGCTCGCCCTGGGCGAAGCGTTCACCGGCTGGAACGTGCTGCGCCGCATCCGCCGCAAGCCCGACAGGGGCCGCGCGCCGGAAGCGGGCCGCAGGACGCCCAAGCCCATCGAGCCCATGGCCGTGGCCCGGCTGGCCGCTCTGGGCAAGGCCAGCGCGCACTCCGCCGCCGTCATCGCGGGCGTGTTCGGCGGATTCGCCGTCAGCCTCGCGTCCCAGCTCGACAAGCCGACCCCCCGGCACGACTTCTTCGTCAGCGGCGGCACGTTCCTGGCGGCGGTGGTGCTGGTGGCCGCGGCGTTCTTCCTGGAGTACGCGTGCCGCGTGCCCAAGGACCCGGACGAGGAGGAACGCGACCGCCGAGCCTCCCGCGCCTAGGCTTCGGACCTCGCGTCGCCGGGGGTCATTTGTCGATGTCGCCGACCACGAAGAACATCGAGCCGAGGATGGCGATCATGTCGGCGACCAGGTTGCCCGGCAGCAGCTCGGTGAGGACCTGGATGTTGTTGAAGGAGGCGGAGCGCAGCTTCATGCGCCACGGGGTCTTCTCTCCGCGCGACACCAGGTAGTAGCCGTTGATGCCCAGAGGGTTCTCCGTCCAGGCGTAGGTGTGGCCTTCGGGGACCTTCAGCACCTTCGGCAACCGCTGGTTGATCGGGCCCGACGGGAGTTCGGCGATGCGGTCCAGGCAGGCGTCGGCGAGATCCAGGGACGCGTGTACCTGGTCCAGGAGGCATTCGAAGCGCGCCAGGCAGTCGCCTTCTGTGCGGGTGACCACACGGACGTCGAGGTCGCCGTAGGCCAGGTAGGGCTCGTCCCGGCGCAGGTCGAAGTCGACGCCGGACGCGCGTGCGATGGGGCCCGACACCCCGTACTGGAGGATCTGCTCGCGGGTGAGGACGCCGACGCCTCGTGTGCGCGCGCGGAAGATCTCGTTGCCCATGATGATGTCGTCGATGTCGCCCATGCGGGAACGGACCTCGGCGACGGCGGTCCGCGCGCGCGCCGTCCAGCCGGCCGGGAGCTCGTCCTTCAGGCCACCGACCCGGTTGAACATGTAGTGCATGCGTCCACCGGAGATCTCCTCCATCACCCGCTGCAACGTCTCGCGCTCGCGGAATGCGTAGAAGATCGGTGTGATGGCGCCCACCTCAAGGGGATATGAGCCAAGGAACATGAGGTGGTTCAGGATCCGGTTCAGTTCGGCGAGGAGGGTTCGCATCCATACGGCGCGTACGGGGACCTCCATGCCGAGCATGCGTTCGACGGCGAGGACGACGCCGAGCTCGCTGGAGAAGGCCGACAGCCAGTCGTGCCGGTTCGCCAGGACGATGATCTGCCGGAAGTCCCGGACCTCGAACAGCTTCTCCGCACCCCGGTGCATGTATCCGACGATGGGCTCGGCGGCGGAGATGCGTTCGCCGTCCAGCGTCAGCTTCAGCCGGAGCACCCCGTGCGTGGACGGGTGCTGCGGGCCGATGTTCAGGGTCATGTCCTCGGTGGCGAGCTCCTTGGCGCCCGCACCGATCCCGACGATCCGCTCGGTGGTCATGGTCGCGCCTCCGCCGCTCCGATCACCGCTTCATGGTCCCATGGCGAGCGGTACTCGTTTTCCGGTTGACTAGGGGGCAATGAACGCGAGCCACGGCGAACCGCCGTACGAGCCCGCCGCGCAGCCTGGGCCCCAGGACGCGGCGTACCCGCCCGCGCCCTCTGCCCCGGGACCGGGCGGCCAGCCGCCTGGTCAAGTACCGGCACACTACCCGCCGCAGCAAGGGCAGCAGCAGACGGCGCCCGCCTACCGGGCGGACCAGGCCTTCGCGCCTGGCAGCGGCCTCCACTGGGCGCCCATTTCCAAACGCCATGCCTGGCACAGGCTTCTCGCCGCCGTTCTCTGGGCGATCCCCATCGGCGGTGTGGGCGCGTTCATCGTGTGGCGGAACGGTGGCACGGTCGCCGCCGCCATGTGGATCGTTGCCGTCGTCCTTGGGGCCGCCCTCACGTGGCTGGTCGCCGAGCTCGACCGCCGGGCCTTCGGGTATGTCGAGCGCGCGGACGACCTCATCGTCACCCATGGCGTGTTCGTCAAGCGCCTCATCGTCGTCCCCTACGGGCGGATGCAGTTCGTGGACGTCACGGCAGGGCTTCTCGAACGGTGGATGGGAATCGCCACCGTCCGGATGCACACCGCCGCCGCGGCGACGGACGCGACCATCCCCGGCCTGCCCAGCGCTGAAGCCGCGCTGTTGCGCGACCGTCTCGCCCAGAAGGGCGAGGAACGGAGCATGGGGCTATGAGTGGCCCTTATGGCCCCCCGTACGGACCCCCGGGCCCGCCCGGCCCGGGTCCTGGCCCAGGCCCGGGGCCTTATGGTCCGCCGCCAGGACGTCCAGGTCCCGGCCCTTACGGACCTCAAGGACGTCCAGGGCCGCCCTATGGCCCGCCACCGCATCCGCCGTACGGGCCCCCTCCGCGGCCTCCTTATGGTGCGCCGCAACCTGCCTACGGGTACGGCCCGCAGCGTCCTCCAGTCCGTTTCTCTGAAGGCACGCACCGGCTCCACTGGGCGACGGCACCGCTGCGCGCCTTCATCTTCCTCATCATCTACTTTGTCCTGCTGGGCTTCCCGCTACTGCTGACCCAGACGGAAGACGGCATCACCCTGGCTCTCACCCCGGAGGTGATTGTCAGGTTCCTCGTCGTGACCGTTCCCATGGGGTTCATCGCGGTGGGGTCGGGTCTCTGGACGTGGCTCGCACTCCGTTTCCGCATCGACAACGACGACCTCGTGGTCGAGACCGGCATCCTCCGCAAGAACAAGCGTCGCATCCCGCTTTCCCGCATCCAGGCCATCGACCTCGTCCGCCCACTGGTGACGCGGGTGTTCGCGCTGGCGGAAGTGCGCGTGGAACTGGCCGGCGGCGAGCAGAGCGAGATCGCGCTCCGCTACCTGGGGCGGAACTCCGCACAGCAGCTGCGCGCGGAACTCCTCGCGCGCGCCGCGGGCCTCCCCGGCCACACGCCGGAGGCACCGGAAAGGCACGTGTGGCGCGTCCCGTTCGGCGTGCTGTTCGCCTCCCTCGTGGTGAAGCTGCCCGTTCTCGGGACGGTCCTGCTCTTCATGGCCTCGCTCATCTTCCTCGTGATGTACGCGGAAGGCGGCATGCTGGCGGTCACCATCCCCGTCCTGCTCGGCCTCATCCGCGCTGTCATCGCCCCGCTCGTGATGTACGCGAACTTCACGGTCGCGATGTCACCGGACGGCATCCGCCTGCGCTACGGGCTCCTGGAGACCCGCATGCAGACGCTGCCGCCGGGCCGCGTGCAGGCCGTCAGCATCGTCGAGCCGATGATCTGGCGGAGCCTCGGCTGGGCCCATGTCGAGGTCACCGTCGCGGGGTACGCGGGTGAGCGCCAGGCGCTGTCCTCGACGCTGCTCCCCGTCGCGCCCCGCCATGTCGCCATGCACCTCGTCTCGCAAGTCTTCCCCGGGACCCACGTGGACGCCGTGCCTCTCGTCCCCGCGTCCTCCAAGGCCGTTGCGATCGACCACGCGGACGGTGCCGGAACGGACGATGTGGTGTTCGTGACCCGGCACGGCTGGCCCTGCCGCCGCACCGACGTGATCGCACACGCGCGCGCGCAGAGCGTCCGGCTCACGGTCAACCCGTTCCAACGCTTCCTTGGGCTGGCCACCGTTCACGTTGATGCGCCACCAGGGCCGGTACAAGTGGCGGCCACGGACCGCGAACTGGGCGAGGCCCGCGCGATCGTGGAGAGCACTGCCCGCCGGGCCCTGGCCGCCCGCCGCGCCGGCGGTGGCGACCCCACCCACTGGGCCCGCTGACGGCGTTTTCCACAGAATCTCGTTCTACTTCCATGCCGCGTCGCAGCCCGTGACCATGGGAACCGGTCGGCCCGCCCGGAGGGGGGCGGGCCGACCGCCATCGCCCGCCGCGGATTCGCCGCCGGGGTCGATCCGCCAGGGGTCAGGGTGCCACCGCGACCGCATGGAAGGAGGTGTCGCCGAAGGGAATCTTCCGCGGGGTGAAGGCGATCTTGCCCGGGCAGAGGCCGCGGTCCCGGAGATCGCTCACGATCCGCGGTACGGCGTCGACGGACGCCTGAGCCCAGTCGTGCATCAGGAGGATGCCGCCCGGCTGCAGGGTGCGGGCGGCAGCGACGATCTCGTCCGTGCTCGCCCCGGCCCAGTCCCGGGAGTCGACCGTCCACAGCACTTCCAGGACCCTCAGACGCGCCTCGTCCCGCCTCACCTGGTCGCTGGTCTCGCCATAGGGCGGACGGAACAGCGTGGGCCACCGGCCGGTGATGCGGCGCAGGGTCAACTGAGTGCCGAGGATCTCCTTGAACGCGGCGGGCTCGCCTAGATCGGGCAGATGGGGGTGGGTGTTCGTATGGTTGCCGATCCACATCCCGGCGCGCTGCTGGGCACGGACGAGGTCGGGCCGGGCCTCGGCGTTGTTCCCCTGGTTGAAGAAGGTGGCCCGGGCGCCGGCGGCCCGAAGCCCGTCCAGCAGCGCCGGCAGCGTCGACGCGGTAGGGCCGTCGTCGTAGGTGAGCGCGACGTACCCGTTCGGGCATCGCGATTGGTGGTCCGAGTTGGTGACGGCCGCGTGCCCGACCGCGGGCACCCGCTTGTTGGGACGGTCGTGCTGGATGATCTGCCGTCCGCGGATCAGGCCCTCCGTCTCCAACCTCGACAGCTCCGAGTAGAGCTGCTGCGGTACGGCATGCCAGAAGTTGGAGACCGACAAATCGAAGATCTTGGCCAGCTGGTAGCCGCTGTACTCGCCGTCGAGCAGCGCCGCCAGCACCGCGTGACGTAGCGCCATCGGCCTTCTCTCCCCGCCTTGACTCAGGGTTGCGACCGACGTTATCAGACAAAGACATGATTAGTCATGCTTTTGACTAGGATTGGTCGAGGGGAATTTCTGGATCTTCGGAATTGCAGGTCATGGGGGTCATGACGGCCGTGCGGGCGGCGGTCATGCGGGGGCCCGCCGGAGTTCCGCGACGCCCGGTTCGAGGTCGTCCGCGAGTGCGGTGATCTCCCCGGCGAGGAACGCCTCGCGGGTCAGCCGGCGCTGCATCTTGCCGCTCGTGGTGCGGCGCACGGTGCCGCGCGCGGCGAGCACGACGCTCACCGCGGGCAGCTCGAACGCCCGTGCCACACGGGCCTTGAGGAGCGCCGCCAGCTCGTCCAGGGGCGTGCCCGCGGCCGCCCGCGTGCTGATCTCCTGGACGAGGACGACGTGCTCCCGGCCCGCGTCCAGCCCGCCGTCCGGCCCCCCGTCGAGCGCGCCGTCGAGGGCGAACGCGGCGCCGACCAATGCGGCCGGATGGGCCGCCCGCGCCGCCTCCTCGATGTCGTGGGCATGGATATTGCGGCCGTTGACAATGATCAGATCCTTGATCCTCCCGGTGACGAAGAGTTCGCCGCCGAGCTGGAATCCGAGATCACCGGTACGCAGATAGGGGCCGTTCCCGGAGTCCGTTCTCGCCCGGAAAGTCGCGGCGCTTTCCTCCGCGCTTCCCCAATAGCCCCGTGCGACGCTGCCGCCCCGCACCCAGATCTCGCCGACGCGCCCCTCCGGGCGCTCGGCGCGGGTGTCGGGGTCGACGATCCGCACGTCCAGCGTGACGGGCCGGCCGCTGCTCACCAGCCGCCGTACGGGCCCCGGTCCGGTGCCGGGGACGGCCTCGTCCTTGGTGAGGGCGTCGGCGTCGAAGTCGCGGATCACCGGGCCGCCGCCGAGCGGCGCGCCGGTGACGAGCAGCGTCGTCTCCGCCATCCCGTAGCAGGGCATCCACATCTCGGGCCGGAACCCGACCGGGCCGAACCGCTCGGCGAGGGCCTCCAGGGTCGCCGCCCGCACCGGCTCGGCGCCGTTCTTCACCACCGTCAGCGACGACAGGTCCAGCCCGTCCAGCTGCCGGTCGGTGACGCGGCGCAGGGCCAGCTCGTACCCGAAGTTGGGCGCCACGGTGATCGTGCCCCGGTACCGGCTGATCAGCTCCAGCCACAGCACGGGGCGCTTGATGAACGTGATGGGCGAGGTGAACACGTACCGGCAGGCGAGGTAGAGCGGCTGGAGGAACTGACCGACCAGCCCCATGTCGTGGTAGTGCGGCACCCAGCCGACGCCGATCGTGTCGGGCGAGCCCTCGATCCGGCGCTTGATCTCCTCGCCGTTGCACAGCAGGTTGCCGTGGCTGACCATCACGCCCTTCGGGTCGCTGGTCGAGCCGGACGTGTACTGCAGGAACGCGAGGGTGTCGGGGCCGAACTCCGGCGGCGACCAGTCGCCCGGATCGACGTCCTTGCCCGCCTGGGTGTCGAGGCAGTGCAAGCGGCTGCGCAGGCCCGCCGCCCGCAGCCACGCGTCGAGCGTGCCCCGGTGGGCGGTGTCGGTGAGGATCAGCGCGATGTCGGCGTCCTCGATGATGCGGCGAGTGCGCCCGAACCGTCCCGCGTCCAGGTCGGGCAGCGGCGCCGGGACGGCGATGACGCGCGCGTACAGGCACCCCAGGAACGCCGAGATGAACTCCAGGCCCTCCGGATACAGCAGCAGGACGGCCCTGTCCCGCAGCCCGCGCGCCTCCAGGCGGCGGGCCAGCGCGCGCGCCTTGCGGTCGAGTTCGGCGAACCCGAGCACGTTCTCCTTATAGGTGCGCCCGGCCCCGGGGGGTGCGGGGGGTTGCCCCCCGGAAGAAGACGCCTCGCTGATGAAGGTGAACGAGCGGTCGTCACCGTGGGTCCGGATGTTGTCCCGGACCAGCGACACGAAGTCCGTGTACACGGCCTATCACTCGTCCTCGGCGAGAGAGAGCAGGGAGAACCAGCGCCGTTCGTCGAAGCCGCGGAACATCACGTCCTCCAGCGACGGGAGGAACTCCTCCGACAGGACGGCGTCGGGCTGCGCGCGCTGGAGCAGCCGCTGCAGGCACAGCACGAGCCACTGGCCGTCGGCGAACGCCCCGCCGAACGCGTGCCTGTTGTGCAGCCACGTCAGCATGCACGACGACATCGCGTGCAGCTCGCAGTACCGCTTGGCGCGGGCGAGCGCGGCGACCGAGGAGATGTCGCCCTCGCTCGTCCGGATGCCCTCCTCCACCTTGGCGCGCAGCCCGCCGATGCTGGACGTGAGGTCCTTCAGCTCCGCCGCGACGCCGGGCGCCGCGTGCGCGTTCGCCGCCGCCAGGACCTGCTCGGCGAGCTGCTCGAACCGCTGCCCGACCTCGTCGCGCCCCTCGTTGGTGAGCTGGAGCAGCCGCCCGTCCGGCTCCCAGGCGGGCGGGGTGCGCGTCCAGCAGAACAGGTCGGCGAGCAGCTCGTCCTCGCGCCCGGTCTCCTCGGGCGGCTCGATCAGGTACGGGAGCTGCCCGGCCACGTTCGCCAGGTTCACGTGCGTGGTGCCCTCGAAGATGCTCGCGATCGCGTGGTCGCGCTGGAGCTTCTGGAACACCCCGTGCGCCACGCCCTCGCGCAGGTAGCCGCGCGCGGCGAGGACGGTGCCGATGCTCGCCACGACCTCCTCCCCCACCACGGGGACGAGGTACTTCACGATCGACGACCACAGGCTCAGCCGCCCCGGCGCCACCGTCAGGCAGCGCGCCACCGGGATCGCGACGCACTCGGCGATCAGCAGGTCCAGATGGGCCTTCAGCAGATGGTCCCGGATGACGGGGATCTTGTAGATGTCCGAGCCGTAGAGGGTGCGCTGCCGGGCGTACTCCATCCCGATCCGCACGACCGCGTCCATCGTGCCGACCGACAGCGCCGCGATCGCCGTCCGGGTGATCTGCAGCGTCTTCAACGTCTGGACGAGCCCGGACCCGCGCCGCCCGATCACCCGGTCGGCCGGGACCCGCGCCCCGGAGAACGCGACGCCGGACAGGTCGTGGCCGCGCAGCCCCACCGTCCGGACGGGCGGCAGCGTCGACCAGACCGCCGGGTCCAGTTCCCGCTTGTCCACCAGGATGAGGGAGAAGTCGCGCGGGCCGGTCCTGGCATAGGTGGTCACAAACCGGCCGCGGGTGGCGTTGCCGACCGGCCACTTCACGCCCGTCAGCACCAGCTCGTCGCCCTGGATCTCGGCCTCCGACTCCGACGCCATCACATCGCTGCCGTGGTCGGCCTCCGAGACGCCGAAGCAGGCCAGGTCGCCGCGCAGCACCCCGTCGGCGACCGCCTTGCGCTGCCACGAGTTCCCCCACAGCCACACCGGGTTCACCGCGAGCAGCCCCGACCCGTACATCACCGCCACCGTGACGCTGCGGCGGGAGATGCCGCGGGTCACGAAGAACAGCTCCTCCAGGGTCGACAGCCGTCCTCCGAGCGGGGCCGGCACCAGGTACGCCGGAAAGCCCCAGGCCCGGACGGCGTCCACGGCGCCCGGCGGCAGCTCGTCGCGCTCCTCGGCCTCCACGATCGCCTTGTAGGAGAACGGCCCGGCCTCGTCGTCCATCGGATCGCCGAGGTAGCCGTCCAGGTCGGCGGCGATCCCGTGCGCCGGGGACAGCCCGGCGGGCGCCCGGCCCGGCGGCGGCGGGCTCCCGGACGCCTGCCGCGCGGACGCCTGCCGGTCGGGGGTCTGCCGGTCGGGTGCCTGCCGGTCGGGTGCCTGCCGTGCCGGTGCCGGCCGCGCGGGCGCCGGGTCCGTGGACGCCGGCCCGGCGGGGGCGGGGTCCGCGAGCGCCGGAACCGCGCGTGCGGGGCTCACGGGGTGTGCGGGGACCTTACTGTCCATCTTTCCTTCCACTCCCTTTGATCCTCGGTCGGCTCCAGCGGCCGCGCCGTCCGGCCGCGCCGTCGGCCGCGCCCGCTGATCGGCGCGCCCTAGGGCCTGTCTCTTATAGACATCTCCGAGCCCACTAGACCCTAAAAAAAAAAAAAAATATATCTTAAAGCATTGTCTATTTTAGAAATACTCTTTGCTCTTGGCACTTATTTGT
>NZ_VCKZ01000173.1 GCF_005889745.1 Actinomadura geliboluensis | reverse complement strand
CGCCCCGAGCGCCCGCGCCCTGCACGGCGCGCGCCGCGATCAGCGGCCCGGCGCCCGGCGCGGCCCCGCACGCCAGCGACGCGGCGCCGAACAGCGCGAACCCGGCGAGCGTCATCCGGCGGCGCCCGATCCGGTCGCCGAGCGCGCCGCCCGCCGGCAGCAGCCCCGCGATCGCGACCGCGTAGCCGTCCACGACGCCCTGCAGCCCGGGCAGGCCGGTGCCCAGGGCCCGGCCGATTCCGGGCAGCGCGACGTTGACGATCGTCACGTCCAGCAGCACCAGGAACATCCCGGCGCACAGGACCGCCAGCGCCGCGCCGCGCCGGGGCGCCGGACCCGCGCCGCCTGCGCCGGGACGGCCGGCGGTGCCGGTCGTGGAGGTGTCCATGGCTCCACCGTGGGCCCCGGACGTTTCGCCGCGGCCCGAACCGTCCCCGCCGGCCCGGCGACCGGGAGGTGCGCGGGGGACGGGTCAGACGAGGCCGGCGTCGTGGACCAGCAGCGCGACCTGGGTGCGGTTGTCCAGGTCCAGCTTGGTCAGCACGCTCGACACGTGCGCCTTCACCGTCGCCACGCTCATGAACAGCTCCGCCGCGATGTCGGCGTTGGAGCGGCCCCGCGCGACCTCCAGCGCCACCTCGTTCTCGCGGGGGCTGAGCCGGGCGAGCGCCGCGCGGGCCCGCTGGTGCGCGCCCGCCTCGGTCGCGGCGCGGTCCATCAGGCGGCGGGTGACGCTCGGCGACAGGATCGGGTCGCCGGCGGCGACCCGCTGCACCGCGTCGACGATCGCGCCGGGCGGGGTGTCCTTCAGCAGGAACCCGCCGGCGCCGGCGCGCAGCGCGCGCAGGATGTCCTCGTCGGAGTCGAACGTGGTCAGCACGATGACCTCGGGCGGGTTCGGCCGGGCCCGCAGCCGCCGCGTCGCGGTGATGCCGTCCACCTGCGGCATCCGCAGGTCCATCAGGACGACGTCGGGGGCGTGCGCGTCGGCGGCCGCGGGCACCTCGGCGCCGTCGGCGGCCTCGCCGGCGACGGTGAGGCCGCCCGCCCCGTCCAGCATCATCGACAGCCCGGCGCGGACGAGCGCGTCGTCGTCCACGATCAGCACGCGCAGGGGGCGGGTCACGCCGGCCATGGTAGCCGGGCGCGCAGCCGGAACTCGCCCGCGGCGGCCTCGTGGTCCAGGCGCCCGCCCGCCAGCCGGACCCGCTCGGTCAGCCCGACCAGGCCCGTCCCGCTGCCCGGCGGCGGGACGGCGCCGTCCTGCGCCAGCGGGTTGCGGACGTCGACGAGAAGGCCCGCGCCCGGACCGCCCTCCAGGACCACCCGCACCGGCAGGCCCGGCGCGTGCTTGCGGGCGTTGGTCAGCGCCTCCTGCACCACCCGGTAGGCGGCGCGGCCCGCCGCCGGCGGGGCGTCCGCCGCGTCGGCGACCCCGTCGCGCAGCTCCACCCGCCCGCCGGCGGCCCGCGACTCCTCCAGCAGCCGGGGCACGTCGGCCAGCGCGGGCTGCGGCCGGCCCTCCCCGCCGTCCGACCCGTCCCCGTCGGGCTGGTCGGTGCGCAGCAGCAGGATCACCTCGCGGAGCTCCTCCAGGGCCTGGTGCACCCCGGCGCGGACCACCCCGGCGGCCTGCGCGAGCTTGTCCGGCGGCGCGTCCGGCCGGTACTCCAGCGCGCCCGCGTAGGTGGCCAGAAGCGACAGCCGGTGCGCGAGGACGTCGTGCATCTCCCGCGCGATCCGGGTCCGCTCGGCCATCCGCGCCTCGGCGACCCGGCGGCCCTGCTCGGCCTCGGCGCGGCGGGCCCGCTCGCGCAGCGACTCCAGCAGCGCCCGCCGCGCCCGCGCCAGCGCGCCCCAGCCGACCAGCGCGCCGTAGGCGAGCGCGACCAGCAGCACCCACCAGCCGAAGGAGATCCCGCCGCTCGGCCGCCACCACCCCTGCGCGACGTGCGCGGCGACCCCCGCCGCGCCGACCGCCGCCGCCACCGGGAACGGGCGCCACTGCGCGACCTGCAGCACCCCCATGCTCGCCGCCGGCGTCGCCGCCGGGGACAGCACCGCGAGGACGCCCAGCGCCAGCGCGGCCGGCACCGGCCGCCACAGCAGCAGCGGCGCCGCCAGGCACGACACCGCGCCGACCGCCGCGTCCACCGCGAAGCTCCCGCCGGTCCCCGGCCGCCCCCACAGCGTCAGGGCGGTCAGCACGGCCGACACCGCGACCACGATCGCGGCCCCGGCCGCCCTGCCCGGCCGCGGGCCGGCGCCCACCTGCCCGAACGTCACCTCGTCCACCGGGCACAGGCTAGCCGCGGCCCGCCCGGCGGCGGCACCGACCAAAGTCGGTGACCGTCCCTCCCGAGGACGGCCGGGGCCGGGCGGGACCGGTCTGTCCCGGTCGGCCGGTCAGGAATCGAGAAGCGGTTTGTCGGTGGCCGCGGATAGCGTGGCGGCAGGCCGGACCGGCATATCCTTTGCGCCGGCCTGATCGAGCCGGGCGACCTACGGGGGAACGCGGACGCGGCCCCGCCAACCAGATGGAGACACGATGAGCAAGGCCACGACGACGGACGCCCAGCCTCCGGCGGCGCACGCCGCCGACAGCCACGACCTGATCCGCGTGCACGGGGCGCGCGAGAACAACCTCAAGGACGTCAGCATCGAGATCCCCAAGCGGCGGCTGACGGTGTTCACCGGGGTGTCCGGATCGGGCAAGAGCTCACTGGTGTTCAACACCATCGCCGCCGAGTCGCAGCGGCTGATCAACGAGACCTACAGCACCTTCGTGCAGGGCTTCATGCCGACGCTGGCGCGGCCCGAGGTCGACGTCCTCGAAGGGCTGACCACCGCGATCATCGTCGACCAGCAGCGGATGGGCTCCGACCCCCGCTCCACCGTCGGCACCGCCACCGACGCCAACGCGATGCTGCGCATCCTGTTCAGCCGCCTCGGCAAGCCCTACATCGGCACGGCCAAGGCGTTCTCCTTCAACATCGCCTCCCTCAGCGGCGCCGGCGCCGTCACCGTCGAACGCGGCGGCAAGACCGTGAAGGAGAAGCGCACCTTCACCGTCACCGGCGGCATGTGCCCGCGCTGTGAGGGCCGCGGCGCCGTCACCGACTTCGACCTGACCGCGCTGTACGACGACTCCAAGTCGCTGCGCGAGGGCGCGCTCACCATCCCCGGCTACAGCATGGACGGCTGGTACGGCCGCATCTTCATGGGGTCGGGGTTCTTCGACCCCGACAAGCCGATCCGCGAGTTCACCGGCGAGGAGCTGCACGACCTCCTCCACAAGGACACGACCAAGATCAAGGTCGACGGCATCAACGTCACCTACGAGGGCCTGATCCCGCGGATCCGCAAGTCGTTCCTCGCCAAGGACCGGGAGGCGATGCAGCCGCACATCCGCGCGTTCGTCGACCGGGCGATCACCTTCACCGCCTGCCCCGACTGCGGCGGCACCCGGCTCACCGAGGCCGCCCGCTCGTCCAAGATCAAGGGGATCAGCATCGCCGACGCCTGCGCGATGCAGATCAGCGACCTCGCCGAGTGGGTGCGGGAGCTGGACGAGCCGTCGGTCGCGCCGCTGCTGACCACGCTGCAGCACACCCTCGACTCGTTCGTGGAGATCGGGCTCGGCTACCTCAGCCTCGAACGCCCGTCCGGCACCCTGTCGGGCGGCGAGGCGCAGCGCACCAAGATGATCCGCCACCTCGGGTCCTCGCTCACCGACGTCACCTACGTCTTCGACGAGCCGACGATCGGGCTGCACCCCCACGACATCCAGCGGATGAACGGCATGCTGCTGCAGCTGCGCGACAAGGGCAACACCGTCCTGGTCGTCGAGCACAAGCCGGAGGCGATCGCGGTCGCCGACCACGTCGTCGACCTCGGCCCGCGCGCCGGCACCGAGGGCGGCGAGGTGATGTTCGAGGGGACCGTCGAGGGCCTGCGCGCCAGCGGCACCCTCACCGGCCGGCACCTGGACGACCGCGCCGCCCTCAAACCGGCGGTGCGCACCCCGTCCGGCGCGCTGGAGATCCGCGGCGCCGCCACCCACAACCTGCAGGACGTCGACGTCGACATCCCCCTCGGCGTGCTCGTCGTCGTCACCGGCGTCGCCGGGTCGGGCAAGAGCTCGCTGATCAACGGGTCGGTGGCCGGCCGGGACGGGGTGGTGACCGTCGACCAGGCCCCCATCAAGGGGTCGCGGCGCAGCAACCCGGCCACCTACACCGGGCTGCTCGACCCGATCCGCAAGGCGTTCGCCAAGGCCAACGGGGTCAAGCCGGCGCTGTTCAGCGCCAACTCCGAGGGCGCCTGCCCCAACTGCAAGGGCGCCGGCGTCGTCTACACCGACCTGGCGATGATGGCGGGCGTCGCCACCACCTGCGAGGAGTGCGAGGGCAAGCGGTTCCAGGCGGCGGTGCTGGAGCACCACCTCGGCGGCCGCGACATCGCCGAGGTGCTGGCGATGCCGGTGACCGAGGCCGAGGAGTTCTTCGGCGCCGGCGACGCGCGGATCCCCGCCGCCCACAAGATCCTGCAGCGGATGGCCGACGTCGGGCTCGGCTACCTGCGGCTCGGCCAGCCGCTCACCACCCTGTCGGGCGGCGAGCGGCAGCGCCTCAAGCTCGCCACCCACATGGGCGACAAGGGCGGCGTCTACGTCCTGGACGAGCCGACCACCGGGCTGCACCTCGCCGACGTCGAGCAGCTCCTCGGCCTCCTCGACCGGCTCGTCGACTCCGGCAAGTCCGTCATCGTCATCGAGCACCACCAGGCCGTCATGGCGCACGCCGACTGGATCATCGACCTCGGTCCCGGCGCCGGCCACGACGGCGGCCGGATCGTGTTCCAGGGCACGCCCGCCGACCTGGTCGCCGACCGCTCCACCCTCACCGGCCGGCACCTGGCCGCCTACGTCGCCGACTGACCGGGGCGACTGACCGGGGCGGGCCTCGCGCAGGGGGCCGTGTGGCAGGATTTCCCAGGTGAGCAGCAGTACCGATCCGGCGCAGCGCCTGCGCGACCTGGCGCGGCTGCGCCGGGTCCGCGACCGGATCGACCGCGAGTACGCGGAGCCGCTGGACGTCGAGGCGCTCGCCCGCGGCGTCCACATGTCCGCCGGGCACCTCAGCCGCCAGTTCCGCCTCGCCTACGGCGAGTCGCCCTACGGGTACTTGATGACGCGGCGGATCGAGCGGGCGATGGCGCTGCTGCGCCGCGGCGACCTCAGCGTCACCGAGGTGTGCTTCGCCGTCGGCTGCTCCTCCCTGGGGACCTTCAGCACCCGCTTCACCGAACTGGTCGGGATGCCGCCCAGCGCCTACCGGCGCCGCGCGGCGCACACGCCGGGTACTTCGGGCGCCGTGCCAGGCCCGGCGGCGGGTGCGGTGCCGGGCACGGTGGCGGGGATGCCGGTCGGCATGCCGTCGTGCCTGGAGAAGCAGGTGACCAGGCCCCTCAGGACCCGGTGACCGCCGGGCGGCATCTCCTCACCGCGGCGGCTCCGGGGCGGCCGCGCCGAGCACCCGCAGCACGCTGGTGTGAAGGGCGTGCCCGGCGTCCCGGTCCGACATCCGCCCGGCCGCGCGCTCCTCGCCGGCGGCGTGGGCGAGCCGGACGGTGACCGAGACCAGCCAGTCCAGCGGGAGCCGGTCGTCGAACTCCCCGCTGCGCCGGCCCCGCTCGACCACCCGCGCGATCCGGTCGGTGATCGGCGCGTGCCGGTCGCGGTCGGCCTGCGCGCCGACCGGCAGCTCGCCGATCCGCCGCAGCAGCGCGGGGGAGCGGCGGGCCGCGCGCTCGGCGGCGTCGAGCACGCGCAGCAGGGCGCCGGCGGCCGGCCCGTCGTCGGGGCCGGCGGCGTCCATCGCGGCGGCGACCTCCTCGGTGATCCGCTCGACGACGCCCAGCAGCAGCTGCTCGCGCGAGGAGAAGTGGGCGTAGACGGTCTGGCGGGTCACGCCCGCCGCGGCGGCGATCGCCTCCAGGCTCGCGTCGGGCCGCTCGTCCAGGAGCCGTACGGCGGCGTCCAGGATGGCGGCCCTGCTGCGGCGTGCGTCGGCGCGGCGGCGGGGAGCCGGGGAGGAAGCCATCTCTTACATCTTGTCAGAATTATCGGCCGATGTATATCTTACAGCGCGTAAGAGTTATCGTTCCTCGACCAGCGGAGCATCATGCGCGCACTCGCCGGCACCGACCCGGAGCGGTTCATCGCCGACTTCTTCACCTCCTTCACCCGGGACCTGCTGGACGGCGACGACGATCCGGCCGCGATCGTCGACCGCTACCACACCCCCGACATCGTCCAGGTCGCCGACGGCCACCGGATGGACCGCGACAAGCTCATCGCCCACACCCGGCCCGTCCGCAAGAACCGGCCCGACGGCCGGGTCGAGGTGCACGACGCCATCGCCGACGGCGACCGGATCGCCGCCCGCTACACCCTGCACGTCCGCCAGCGCGGCAAGGACCTGCGGATCGAGGTCTGCTTCTTCGGCCGGTTCGCCGACGACGGGCGGATGCGCGCGGCGCACATGCTCACCCGCTCCGTCCCCGCCGACCAGGAGGCGCCGGCGTGACCGCCGGCTACACCGTCGCCGGCATGGCCTGCGGGCACTGCGCCGACGCCGTCACCGAGGAGATCGAGCGCATCGCCGGCGTCACCGCCGTGACGGTGGACGTCGGCGCCGGCCGCGTCACCGTGACCAGCGACGGGCCGCTCGACATCGCCGACGTGCGCGCCGCGGTCGAGGAGGCGGGCTACGAACTCACCGGCGCCGACGCCTAGACGCTCCGCCAGGGCCGGGCGGCCCCGGCCGAGCCCCAGCGGGAAAACCGGTTGAGCGTCCCGTCCGCGGGCCCGTAGGTTGCCTGCGGCCCATCTCCGTGAGGACAGAGGACGACACCGCGTGACCCCGCCTGCTCTTTAGACCTGACACCTTCTTCCGCTCACCTGTAGCCGACGCTCCCGTCGGTTCCGCCGGGCTGCCCTCGCGCGCCCGGCCGCTACAGCGTCCGAGGCCGCGCGCAATCGACCTCGTGTCAGGTCAAGAGAGTCCATGTCTTCACAACCTCATACCGTGCTGCCCTGGGTCGTCCGCCGGACCAGGCTGCCGCTGCTGTCGCTGCGGTGCCCCGGCTGCGGGTCGGAAACGGCCACCACCGGCGAGGGCAGGTTCCGCGTCAACGCCAACGGCAGGCTGCTGGACGTGTGGCTGCTGGTCCGCTGCGTGACCTGCGACCGCACGATCAAGCTCACCGTGCACGAGCGGGTCCCGGTCGGCTCCCTCGCCGCCGCCGACCTGGACGGCTACCGCGCCAACGATCCGGGGCTGGTGGCGTCCAGGCTGCTGGACCCGCTGCTCGCCCGCCGCAACCGCTTCACCCTGGACTGGACGGGCGCCTGGCGGCTGCACACCCCGCCGGAACGGCCCGACCGGGCGTGGCCGGTCCAGGTGCGGGTCGCCTTCGACGATCCCGTGCCGGTGCGGCCGGAACGGCTCATCGCGCACGGGCTCGGCCTCAGCAGGAACGAGGTCCGGCGCCGGATCAAGTCCGAGACCCCGCTGCGCCGCCCGACGAGCACCGGGTTCACCTTCACCGTGCTGGCCGGGGACTAGCGGGACCGCGGCCGCGGCGGGACGGTCGTCCCGCCGCGGCCGCACCGCCTCCCGGCCGGCAGTCCCCTGGCCGGCCCTGCTCCTGGGAAGCGCCGCCGGTCAGCGGGCCTCGCCGGCGGCGGGGGCGGTGTCCGCGACCACGCAGCCGTCGTCGTGGAGGTGCTGCGGAACGACCGCGCTCTCGGCGAGGCGCCGGTAGTCGGGGCACTGGGTGAAGTCGTCGGCTCCGCACCGCATGAGGTGCTCGATGAGCGCCTTGGAGGCCGCGATCTCGTGAAGGCGGCGCTCCAGTTCCGCGTGGTGCCGCTCCAGCAGCGCCCGCCGCTCGTCCCGTCCCGAGACGGTGAGGACGTCGCGGATCTGCTCCAGGCTCATCCCCGCCGCCTTCGCGCGGATGATCGTCATCACGCGGACGACGTGGTCGCGGGTGTAGCGGCGGCGGCCGTTGACCCGGGCCGCCGGGGTCAGCAGGCCCATCGCCTCCCAGTGGCGCAGGACGTGCGCGGCGAGGCCGAACTGCTCGGCGAGCTCCCCGATCCGCATCGAGTCACTTGACTTCATGTTGACATTAACTTGCAGAATCGGCCGCACGTCAAGGGACGACCGATCAATGGAGGCAGGACATGTTCGACGTCGCCATCGTGGGCGGGGGCCCGGCCGGTGCGGCCGCCGCGCTGGCCCTCGGCCGGGTCCACCGGCCGGTGCTGCTGATCGACGGCGGGGAGGGCCGCAACGCCGCCGCCGACAACGTGCACAACTTCCTTACCCGGGACGGCACGCCCCCCGCGGAGTTGCGCCGCCTCGTCCGCGAGGAACTGGCCGCCTACCCGGCCGTGCGGACCGGGACGGGGACCGTCACCGACGTCCGCCCGATCGACGGGCTCGGCTTCCACCTGGAGCTGTCCGGCGGCGGTACCGCGTCCGCGCGGCGCCTCCTGCTGGCCACCGGCCTGGCCGACGACGTCCCCGGCCCGCGCGGCGCCGAGGAGATGTGGGGCCGTTCGGCGTTCCACTGCCCCTACTGCCACGGCTACGAATGCACCGGCAAAAAGGTCGCCGTGCTCGGCGCGCAACCCGCCCGCGTGCGGCTGGCGCTGCAGCTGAGCCGCTTCGCCGGCCACGTCGCCCTGTGCACCGGCGGCGAGCCGCTCGACCCGGCGGCGCAGGCCACGCTGCGCAAGCACGGCGTCGCCGTGCACTGCGAACCCGTCGCCCGGCTGGAGGGCACCGACGGCCGCCTGGAGCAGATCGTCTTCGACGACGGCACGTCCCTGGCCCGGGAGGCGGTGTTCGTCGTCAGCGTGCCGCGCCAGCGCTCCGACCTCGCCGAACGCCTGGGCTGCGCGTCCTTCGCCGACGGGTGCGTGGAGGTCGACGAGTTCGCCCGCACCAGCGTCCCCGGCGTGTACGCGGCCGGTGACATGGCGCGGCGGGCCAGCGTGCCGATGCCGATGGCCGCGGTCATCGCCGCGGCGGCGAGCGGCACCGTCGCCGCGGCCGTCCTCGACCAGGACCTGCTCAGCGCCGACTTCGGCCTGCCGGACCCGCTCGCGCGGGCGAGGGGCTGAACCGTGGTGTCCGCGGAACCCGACAAGACCGCCTCCGCCGCCCCGGAAAAGCGCGGCGGGAACGTGCCGCTCGCCACGGCCGGCCTGCTGATCGGCATGCTGCTGTCGGTCCTGGACCAGACCGTGGTGGCCATCGCCCTGCCCGACATCGCCGCCGACCTGGGCGGCATGGACTCCATCGGCTGGATCGTCACCTCCTACGTACTGGCCTCGACCGCGACCGGCGCGCTCTACGGCCGCGTCAGCGACCGCTTCGGGCGGCGCCCGGTGTTCCTCACCGCCGTCGCCGCCTTCATCGCGGGCTCCGCGCTGTGCGGCCTGGCCCAGACCACCCCCCAGCTGATCGCCGCGAGGACCTTCCAGGGCATCGGCGCCGGAGCGCTGTTCGTGCTGCCCACGATCGCGCTGTCGGAGCTGTACCCGCAGCGGCTGCGCGGCAGGGTCCAGGGCTTCACCGGCGGCGTCTTCGCACTGGCCAGCGTGGGCGGCCCGCTCGCCGGCGGCGCGATCACCGACGCCTGGGGCTGGCGCTGGATCTTCTACGTCAACCTGCCGCTCGGCCTGCTCGCCATGGCGGCCACCGCGCTCGCCCTGCGGCTGCCCAGACCGGGCGGCGGCGGCAGAGTCGACCTGCCCGGCGCCGCGCTGATCGCGGGCGCGGTGGTGAGCCTGCTTCTGGTCGCCGAATGGGGCGGCCGCACCCACGGCTGGACGTCCGGGACGATCCTCGCGCTGATCGGCGCGGTGGCGGCGCTGGCGGTGCTGTTCGCGTGGTGGGAAGGCCGCGCGTCCAACCCGCTGCTGCCGCTGCGGCTGTTCGCCGACCCCGTCCTGCGCGTCGTGCTCCCCGCCACCGCGCTGTTGGGCGCGCTGCTCGGCGGCTCGATCGTCTACCTGCCCACCTACCTTCAGGCCGCGTACAGGATGGGAGCCACCGAGGCGGGCCTGGCACTCAACCCCTACGTCCTGACGTTCATGGCGGTCTCCTCCCTCGCCGGCGCCCGCATCGGCGCGAGCGGCCGCTACAAGCCCTACCTGCTCACCGGCTCGGCGATCGCGGTACTGGGGTTCGTGCTGCTGAGCCGCCTCACCCCCGGCACCCCCTACGCCGTGCTGGCCGTGGAGATCGCGGTGCTGGGCTTCGGGTTCGGGCTGCTGATGCAGAACCTGGTGGTCGTCGCGCAGAACGCCGTCTCGGCCGCGGACCTGGCCGCCACGACCTCCGCCGCGGTGTCCGTGCGCGGGCTGGGGCTGTCGCTCGGCGTCTCGGTCTTCGGAACCCTGCTGGCCCGGGAGACGCAGGGCCGGGCCCCGGGCCCGGAGGCGACCACGGCCGCCATCCCCGACGTCCTGTTCTGGGGGGCGCCGGCCGCCGCCGTCCTGCTGGCGCTGATGGCACTGCTGCCCCGCGGACCCGAGCAGCCGGCCGCGGCGCAATCGGCGGCCAGAACACCCGCCGACGCAGCACCGTGACCGCCGCGCCCGGGACCCGCACGGGCTCCTCGCCCTGACCCTGTTTCCAAGGTGGCCCGGCCCCTAGCCGGGCCACCTTGGGGCGCCGGAGCCGGGTGCCCGGCCGGGATGGGCCGAAAGGGGCGAGTCATGGGGCCAGCCGGGCGACTGCTCCGGTTTCCAGGGCAGTCCACAGGGCGCCGTCCGGGCCCACGGTGATGCCGTGGGGTTCCGATGCCGGGGTGGGCAGGTCGTATTCGGTGATCACACCGATGGGGGTGATGCGTCCAACACGGTTCGCACCCCACTCGGTGAACTAGCACTCTCCGGAGGGCGCCGCGGTGATGGCGTGGGGTTTGGCGCCCCGATCGGGGAGCGGGAACTCCCGGACCGAGCCGTCAGCACCGAGCCTGCCGATCTGCCCCGCGGCGATCTTCACGAACCACACCGCGTCGTCGGCGCCGTGCGTGATGCCCACGGGTGCGGCGTCAGCGGTGGGCAGCCTGTTCAGGGTCACTTCGCCGTCGAGACCGATACGGCCGATGGCGTTGGCCTGGTTGAGGGTGAACCACAGCGCCCCGCCCGGACCCGCGGTGATGATGCTCGGTCTGCCCTCCGCGGCACCCGCGGGGTACCGGCTGAGCTCACCCTCGACGGTCAGGCGGGCGATCTCGCCGCTGTGGACCAAGGTGAGCCACAACGCGCCATCGGGCCCGGTCACGATGCCGTAGGGCCGGCCTTCGCATCCGCGACCGAGAACTCCCGAACCGACTGGTGGTGCTGCATTTCTGTGTCCTTTCCAGTGCCGGGGCTTGCCCGGTGTCAGGAGCTCGCGGGCCGGGGGAGGCGGCGCACCAGGTCGACGATGATCGCGGCCAGGCCGGCGGGCTGTGTCATCGGCACGTTGTGGTTGCCCGCGATCTCGACCAGCCTGCGGTCGGGAGCGGCATCGACCACGGCACGCACCTCGTCGCGGCCAGCGTCGTGGCGATGTGGGTTCCAGGGGGCCCGCCACGGCGGGCGTCCTCCAGGGAGTTAATGAGTTGCCTCGCCTGGGTGCCGACGGCACAGTGTCGACGATGTTGGGAAGGCGGATCGAGTGGACGACATGGTCCGCCAACTCGAGGCCGCCGACGCCACCGGGATCGCCGCGGCAGGCTGATCACTCCGCCGGATTCTCGCCCTCCCCTTGCGGGCCCGCCCAGCCACAGGCTTCGGCGATGGCAGCCGGATCCCAATAGAAGGGACGGCATTCGAGCATGCGCCCGTCCTTGACGGTGATCAGCTGCAAGATCAGCGTCTCCACCTCGCGGCCGGTGGCCCGGGCACGGAATCGGACCCGATTGCGCACCACCAAGGTGTCGCCATCGCCCCAGTGCTGCTGGTCCAGAAAGTCCATCGACTCCCAGACCTCACTGAACAGGGCCAGGAACCGCTCCATGCCGTCTCGGCCCCGCCACGTCCCGGTTCCCGTGAACGGCAGGCCCGGAGCCTGGTGCAGCACCACCTCTGGATCCAGGCAAGCGGCGGCCTGCTCGTAGCTCGCCTTGCCGTACCCGCCCGCAGCGACATACGCCGCCTCAGCCGCGTAGAACTTCTCCATCACCGCCCACGCATCACCTGACACGTGCGGGTCTTCCGCCGAAGGTCCCATGGTCGTCACCCGCTCCTCTCAACCAGCGACGCCCTGGAAACCCCGTCCCACCGGACTTGGTTGCAGTCGGCCGACGACCAACCGCTGCCGGCCTGATGCGGCGGGAGGACTCGCTGAACACCGACACTGAGCTGCGTCGCCCGGAGGGGGCGCTCACTGATCTTTGGTGCTGGGGGTGCGGTGTCCGGCGAGGATGCGGGTGAGGTCGGTGACGGGGGAGGAGGCGAGCTTGTGGTTGGTGTCGTCGTAGCCGCGGGTGGTGCGGGGGTCGGCGTGCCCGGCCAGATCCTGGACCTTGGCGAGCGGGACGTCGTTGCCGAGCAGGGTGGTGATGACGGTGCGGCGGCCGCTGTGCGGGCTGAGCCGGGACGCGTTCGGCAGCCCGGCCGACCGAGCCGACCGGCGCAGGATGTTGGTGACGTCGCGCTGGGTGAGGCGCTTGCCGCCGGACTTGGCCCGGTCGTAGGGGTGCGGGGTGGTGACCAGCAGCGGCCCGGGCGGGCGGACGCCGTCCGGGTGCCGTCCGGCGCGGACGGCGAGGTAGGCGTCCAGGACGCGGCAGAGTTCGCCGTCCAGGCGGACGTAGTCGCGGCCGTCGGGTCCCTTGCCCTTGGCGCGGTATCGCAGCACCCGGTATCCGGCCTCGGTGTCCAGGTCCGCAAGGTCGGCGCCGGTGATCGCCGAGACGCGTAGCGCGGTGTAGAACAGCAGCGCGATCACGGCCGCGTCGCGCCAGGCCGCCTCGGTGCCCAGTGCGGCGGCGCGGCCCTCCGCGGTGTCGAGCAGCCGCGCGGTCTCGGAGGGGCTGAGGGTGGGGGCCTTGCGGGCGGACGCGGCGATCTGCGCGCTGCTCGGCCGCCTGACCAGCAGGGTCGGGTTGCGCTCGGTGACGTCGTTGGACTGCAGGTAGGTGTACCAGGACGACACCGCCGCGAGGCGCCGTGCGTGGGTGGCGGCGCTGGGCGGTCGGGACCGGCCGTTGACGGTGACGGTCATGGACGCCGACCAGTCGTCGATGTCGGCGCGCCGTGCCGTCCGCGGGTCCAGCCCGGTGCGCGCGCAGTAGTCCAGCCAGCCGGCCAGGTCGCGGTAGTAGCCGCGGCGGGTGGCGTCGCTGCGCTGGCCGCGCAGCCAGGCTGCGGTCAGCAGCCGCAGGCCGTAGCGGTCGCCGGGATCGTCGGGCGGCAGCGCGGGCAGCAGCGCCACGGCCTGCGCGAACGGGTCGGAGGGAGCGAACGCATCCGCGTCTTCCACACCGTCTCCGGGTGCCGCGCCGACCACCGGCCCGACAAGCGTGACGACTTCAGGCTCTCGCGCCGGTGGCACCGGCGTCGCGCTCATGCGCGCGGCCGTCGGCGGCTCGTGGGGGCCTTCCCGCTCATATGTCTCCGCCTTCCGTCTTCTACCGCTCCCGTCGGCCCGGCGGCCTCGAACCGAGGGTCGCATGGGCGTGTCCTCGGTCGCGCATGGCGCCGCTCGTCTCGTGCGGTGATCGCTCCCGGCGGCCGCCCGGGGGCATGATCACCAGGATAAGCGTGATTATCCCGGAGCCTCAACTGGAACCGATTAAGCGTTGCGCGTTCCGCGTTAATATTTACGCGTTGTGTGCAGCGAAATATCCCTATGATGGGCGGGTGAGCAGCCAGACGAGCAGCCAGAACAGCGCCACCGACGAGCCCGCGGACACCACCGCGGCGGCCGAGCCGACCGCCGCACCGCCGACGCTCCCGCAGGCGGCAACGAGCGCGACCATCCCTGCGGGCTCAGCGGCCGGAGGACCGCCCGTAGGGGAAGGCGCCCTCACAGCCGCCGCGGCCGACCCCGCAAGCGACGCCGGACCCAGTCCTGAACCCGCCGACGGCAGAGAAGCCGCAGAAGAGGCACCGGCGCCCGCAGCGGGGGAGTGCGCGCTGGCCGGCTGCACCGAACCGCTTCCGGTGCGCGGCCGGGGGCGGCCCGCCAAGTACTGCAGCAAGGCCCACGCCGACCAGGCCAGCCGGGACCGGCGCGCGGCCGACGCCGCCGCGGTCGACGAGCCGCTCCGCCAGGCCGAGGCGCTCGCCCACCGGGTGCCGGCGGCCATCGGCGCCCTTCAGAGCCAGCTGGCCGAACTGCAGGAGTTCCTCGCCGCGGCCCAGGAAGGAGCACTGTCTCGGGTGCGGCGGGCCGAGGCCGAGGCGACCGCCGCGGCGCAGGCCGAAGCCGACGCCGACGTCCGCGCCCTGGCCGCCGACAAGGCGCGCGAGGAAGCGGTCGCCGCCGCCGAGGCCGCCTGCGCAGCCCAGCGGGCCGTCGAGCAGGCCGCGGCACGCGACCGCGCCG
The DNA here is from genome assembly GCF_005889745.1 of Actinomadura geliboluensis. Classification (GTDB taxonomy): domain Bacteria; phylum Actinomycetota; class Actinomycetes; order Streptosporangiales; family Streptosporangiaceae; genus Spirillospora; species Spirillospora geliboluensis. Next base: position 3,123 of record NZ_VCKZ01000173.1, on the reverse strand, counting down.
ACCTGGAGCGGGTGCGCGCCGACACCGCCGAGATGGTCGCCGCGCACCGGCAGGCCCGCGACGCGGCCCGCGACGCGCAAACCGCCGCCGAGACCGCCCGCGACGCCAAGGCCGCCGAGCTCCACGAAACCCGCAACACCCATGAGGTGGAGCTTCGCCGACTGGAGACCGCCGCCCGCGTCCAGGCCGACCGGATGCAGACCCTCCAAGCCGAGCTGGCGCGGACCACCGCGGCGCTGGCGGCGGTCCGGGAGGCGCTGGCGGTCGCCCAGGGTGAGGCGCGCAACCAGCAGACCAGGGCCGAGGCCGCCGAGCAGGCGCGCGACGACGCGATGCGGCACGGGCGCGAGGCCGCCGCCCGCGCCGACGCGCTGGAGGCCCGGCAGCGGGACCTGCGGGCCGCCGCCGAGGAGGCCGCCACCGGACAGGCCGCCGCGCAGCGGGCCCTCGCCTCCTGCCAGGCCCTGCGCGACCGGCTCGAAACCGACCTGGCGGCCGCCCGCGCCGACGCTGCGGCGCAACGTGAACGCGCCACCCGCACGGAGGCCGCGGCCGGCCAGGTCGGCAGCGGCCCCGAGCACCAAAGCGGACCCGCCGACGGCGAGCCAGACGACACCGGCACCCCTCCCCGAACAACCTGAGTTGGAGAAGCTGTCCTTTCGACGATGCCGACCGCGGCCGATGACCAAGCGGCGGAGCGGGGCCAGTCGGCTGGGGGCGTGCTGCAGGTGACCACGGCGCATCCGCCAGGTAGTCCAGCACCTCGGCCGGCACGTCCAGCGGTATCGGGTTCGCCCAGGCGCTGGGCGGCGGATGGTCGCCGCGATCGGCCGGATCCGGCGATGTCAGGGGGCGGCCGCGGGTGCATCTTCACCGCTACGCTGCCCACGACTGGCATGGCAGGACGGGGGTTGTATGAAGTCCCAGGGTGACTGGGCAGGATCGGTGGCTGGCCATCGTCACGACCGATTCAACGAACTATGTGTGGTTACGCCGGTTGAGGCGTCCGGGCACAGCTGGGGTGGCCCTTTTCGTGCTGTGGCCAGCGATGGCCGGGACTACTTCGTCAAATGCCTGCAGGCCTGCCCGCCGGAGCAGGGAGCCTCACTCGCGATTGAACTCGTGGTGTCGCAGGCGGGAGCAATGATCGGTGCGCCGGTCTGCGCGACGAGTCTGATCCGCATCCCGCCGGAGTTGGCCGGGTGGGAACGCCGCCCTGGGCAGCCGCTTGAACCGGGGTTGGCGCACGCCAGCCTTGCTGTAGAGCGGGTCGAGGAAGTCCGTGACGGGCTCGGATGGCGTGAACGCGACGACAACCCCTGCCGGCATGCCGGGGTGTACGCGCTCTACGACTGGTGCTTCGGCTGGGACGAGCAATGGCTGTACGACATCGACCACGACCGGACGCTGTACAGTCACGACCATGGCCTGTACCTGCCGCCCGGCGGCCGCGGATACTGGACCCGAACCGGTCTCCAGGCCATGGTGGACAAGGCTCATCAGCTACCGGACCCACCAGTCGGTCTCAATGCCGACGCGGTCCGCCAGGTGGCGGACAAGCTCGATCACATCGACCAAGCTAATCTCGTTATGGTGCTGCGATCTGTGCCATCGTCGTGGCCGGTGAGCGATCAAGATTTAGAGGATCTCGGCTGGTTCCTGCAACAGCGGGCACCGGCCGTCGCCGCCAGGATGAGGGCGCTGGTGGAGGACTGATGGGCTGATGAATCGCTACCTATACAGCCTGGTGCGCTGCGTACCCAACCCACGCACTGGCGAGTTCGTGAACTACGGTGCCATCGTGGGCGATCCCTCCACTGGGGACTGGTCGGTCCGCCAGGTCAGCAACGAACGCCATGTGCAAAGGCTCGCCGACCGCGCGACCCGCGACGCCGCCCACGACCTGCTTTCCGATGTCGGCGAACGTATCGAGGCCGAGCGGCTGCAGGCGGAGACGGCCGGGCCGACGAGCCTGACCGAAGAATGGCTGCAGGCGCTCTATCATGACCATCGCAGCGTCGTGCAACTCTCACCACCAACCCCCATCGTTGCTGATAGCGCGGAAGCTGCACTGGACATCGTGTTCAAGCAGATGATCATCGATCCTGTGGTGAACCGTCCGCGGAGTCAGATCACCAAGACGCGGGTGCTGGCCGAACTGCGGGACGCCTACCGCAACGCCGCGATCCAACGCCATCTGCTACGGGAGCGATCGGACCTGTTCGTCGGGTCGTACGTGCACACCTTGGTCGACTTCGCCATCGGGAACGGCAGCGTGGTGCAACTGACCCAAGGGTGGTCGTTCCAGCGCAGCAGCCTGGAGGAGATGGCCACCGAGGTCAAGGCATGGGGGTACGCGCTGGGGCGCCTTCGCTCAGGGGAAGAAGAGGCACGTGTCATGGGCGCCCACCACGCCAGCCGAATCGAGCGCGACGTGGACGTCGAGGTCGTGATCGCGCCCCCCACTACCCCGGGCCAGCAGCAGGTCTTTGAAGAAGCTGGGCAGGTCTTTGACCAGGTCGGAGCCCGTGTCAGTACCCTCGACGACGTTGAGGCGGTGGGAACGCGGGCAGCCGAACTGCTGGATCGACAGCAGTGACTCACTGCTTCAGCCGTAATTCGTGATCTATTTGCCTGGTTTGCTTTGTCGTCGGTGATGGCGGCCTTGGGTTTTCTGATGATCGAGGAGACGCCAGGTGTCCGACACCGTCGTTGAGGACGAGTCAATGGAGTAGCCGGTCCAAGGCCCTTCGGGCGTGGCCTCGGACGAGCAGCTGATCTCGATGCTGGTGGAGCGCGCTCGGGCCCAAGGGCTGAGTTCCAGGAGCAAGTCGCCGCCGGCCGTCCCCTCAGGCGCGAGGTTGCGCCACCGGCGGCCGCCGAGGCCGCCGGATGTCGGGGTCTTGCTGCTTGCCTATGGTTTGCCGGCGCGGCGGCGGTGGCCGGTCAGGTCGGTTGCTTTGATCAGCTTCTCGGGTGCTGATGGGGCGCGCCACAGTTGGACTAGGTGCTGCTCGTCGGTACCGGCGTCGCGGGCTTGGACGCTTACCCGGGTCCGGTACATGCACGTGGACGGCCAGACCCGGTCGAACTCGATCAGGGTGACGGCCTGGTGTCCGGGGG
>NZ_VCKZ01000676.1 GCF_005889745.1 Actinomadura geliboluensis | reverse complement strand
CAGAGCCCCCCCGCCGAGGCCCCAGGATCCACGGAGGACGCCGATGGCGCGTCCAAGCCCGATGCCCCGTCCAGGCCCACGCCGGCCACGATCCCACCGTCCGCCGCCAGGGTGCGCCGCAGGCTCGCCAGGCTGGGCGCCCAGCGCGGCTCCGCTATGAACCCGGTACTCGAACCACTGATCAAGACGGTCCGCAACACCCATCCCAAGGCGGACCTGCGGCTCATCGAGCGCGCCTACGACGTCGCCGCGCACTACCACCGCAACCAGAAGCGCAAGAGCGGCGACCCGTACATCACGCACCCCCTCGCGGTCGCGACCATCCTCGCCGAGCTCGGCATGAACACCGAGACGCTCTGCGCGGCGCTGCTGCACGACACCGTCGAGGACACCCCCTACACCCTCGACCAGCTCAGCGCCGAGTTCGGCGACGAGATCGCCGCGCTGGTCGACGGCGTCACCAAGCTCGACAAGGTCAAGTACGGCGAGGCGGCCGAGGCCGAGACCGTCCGCAAGATGGTCGTGGCGATGTCCCGCGACATCCGCGTCCTGGTGATCAAGCTCGGCGACCGGCTGCACAACATGCGCACGCTGCGCTACATGCCGCGCCACAAGCAGGAGAAGAAGGCCCGCGAGACCCTGGAGGTGTTCGCGCCGCTCGCGCACCGCCTCGGGATGAACACGCTGAAGTGGGAGCTGGAGGACCTCGCGTTCGCCACGATGTACCCCAAGCGGTTCGACGAGATCGCCCGGCTGGTGTCCGAGCGCGCCCCGCGCCGCGACGTCTACCTGCAGGAAGTGATCGAGAACGTCTCCACCGACCTGCGCGACGCCCGGATCAAGGCGACCGTGACCGGCCGGCCGAAGCACTACTACTCGATCTACCAGAAGATGATCGCGCGGGACGTCTCCTTCGACGACATCTACGACCTGGTCGGCATCCGGGTCCTCGTCGACAGCGTCCGCGACTGCTACGCCGCCCTCGGCTCGATCCACGCGCGGTGGAACCCGGTCCCCGGCCGGTTCAAGGACTACATCGCGATGCCGAAGTTCAACATGTACCAGTCGCTGCACACCACGGTGATCGGCCCCGAGGGCAAGCCCGTCGAGCTGCAGATCCGCACCTGGGGCATGCACCGCCGCGCCGAGTACGGCGTCGCCGCGCACTGGAAGTACAAGGAGGAGACGGTCGGCGGCCGCAAGGCCGGCGACATGCAGTGGCTGCGCCAGCTCCTCGACTGGCAGAAGGAGACCGCCGACCCGGCCGAGTTCCTGGAGTCCCTGCGCTTCGACCTGTCGGTCTCCGAGGTGTTCGTGTTCACCCCGAAGGGCGACGTGATCGCGCTGCCGCAGGGCGCGACGCCCGTCGACTTCGCGTACGCGATCCACACCGAGGTCGGGCACCGATGTATCGGCGCCCGCGTCAACGGGCGGCTCGTCCCCCTCGAATCGGCCCTCGACAACGGCGACACCGTCGAGGTCTTCACCTCCAAGTCGCCGGACGCGGGCCCCTCCCGCGACTGGCTCGGGTTCGTCAAGAGCGCCCGCGCCCGCAACAAGATCAAGCACTGGTTCTCCAAGGAGCGCCGCGACACCGCGATCGAGTCCGGCAAGGACGCCATCGCCCGCGCGATGCGCAAGCAGAACATGCCGCTCCAGCGGATGATGTCCGGCGAGGCCCTGCTCGCCCTCGCCCGCGACATGCGCTACCCGGACGTCTCGTCCCTGTACGCCGCCGTCGGCGAGAGCCAGGTCTCCGCGCAGCACGTCGTCCAGCGGCTGGTCGACGCCCTCGGCGGCGTGGAGAGCGCCGAGGAGGACCTCGCCGAGATCGCCCTGCCGACCCGCCGCAAGCGGGGCCGCCCGGCGGGCGACCCCGGCGTCGTCGTCGCCGGCGACCCCGACGTGTGGGTGCGGCTGTCGCGCTGCTGCACCCCGGTGCCGGGCGACGACATCGTCGGCTTCGTCACCCGCGGCCACGGCGTGTCCGTGCACCGCGCCGACTGCGCCAACGTCGCCAGCCTGAAGACGCAGCCCGACCGGCTGATCGACGTCAAGTGGTCCCCGAGCGAGGACTCGGTCTTCCTCGTCGCCATCCAGGTCGAGGCGCTCGACCGGCCCCGGCTGCTGTCGGACGTGACCCGCGTCCTGTCCGACCAGCACGTCAACATCCTGTCGGCCTCGGTCACCACCACCCGCGACCGCGTGGCCGTCAGCCGCTTCACCTTCGAGATGGGCGACACCAAGCACCTCGGCCACGTGCTGAAGGCCGTCCGCTCCATCGACGGCGTCTACGACGTCTACCGGGTGACGAGCGGCGCCACGAGGTAGCGCCGGGAGCGAGCGAAAGGCGGCCGCCCACCGGCGGCCGCCTTTCGCGTGCGGGAGGGGCTCAGTCCTCGGCTGGCTCGTCCTCGGGGACGACGTCCACGCCGG
>NZ_VCKZ01000172.1 GCF_005889745.1 Actinomadura geliboluensis | reverse complement strand
GGCGGCGGGAGGGTCGTCAGGCGCGCGTCCCCCGGAGCGGCGTCGCAGCCGCAGGTCTCACACATCGTCGGCGACCTCCACCGCTTTGATCGTCAGGTCGGCGCCCCCGCTGACCGTCACGTCGGCGCTGCCGCAGGGGCACACGGCGAGCGGCGCGCGCGCTGGGAAGGTGAGCCCGCAGGACGCGCAGTCGCCCACCCCGTCCGGTTCGGTGATGTCGAGCCGGGCGCCCTCCACGCAGGTCCCCTCCCCGGCGAGCGCGAAGCAGAACCGCACCGCGTCCGGCATGACTCCGGAAAGTCTCCCAATTTCGAGGTGGACCACCACCACCCGCGAATCGGGCAATTGCGTAGTTATTGCCGCGATAACGCTCTCCGTGACGGCCAGTTCGTGCACGCGTCCTCCGTCCCGTCCGGGCCCCCGGAACCGTTGCGGGAGCGCTGTTGCGGTGCCCCCGATCTTCCCTCGTCAAACGGTGTGTTGACCGAATTCGGGACCGCTGTTTAACGGCTCTTCGGGCGGTGTTTCGGGCCCATCCGGCAGGGCAGGCCCGAACTGGTGATGATCACTGCGGGGGAAGGGAGCCGTGATGGCGAGCACCGCGCCGGAACAGGCCGCGCCGGGACCGCCGACGTCGCAGCCGCCGACGGAGGAGATCCACATCCTGTGGACGTCCGAGGGCATGAGCTGCGACGGGGACACGGTCTCGGTCACCGCCGCCACGCTGCCGAGCATCGAGGACGTGCTGCTCGGCGCGATCCCCGGCCTCCCCAAGGTGCACCTGCACAACAAGGTGCTCGCCTACGAGACCGGCGACGCGTTCGTGGAGGCCTTCCGGCAGGCCGCGCGCGGTGAGCTGGACCCGTTCATCCTCGTCGTCGAGGGGTCGGTCCCGAACGAGAACATCAACGGCGACGGCTACTGGACGTCGATGGGCAACGACCCGGAGACCGGCGAGCCCGTCACGCTGAACGAGTGGATCGACCGGCTGGCGCCGAAGGCGTGGGCCGTCGTCGCGGCCGGCACCTGCGCCACCTACGGCGGCATCCACGCCATGGCGGGCAACCCGACCGGCTGCATGGGCCTCGCCGACTACCTCGGCTGGGACTTCCGCTCCGCGGGCGGCCTGCCGATCGTGAACGTGCCCGGCTGCCCCGTCCAGCCGGACAACTTCATGGAGACCCTGCTGTGGGTGCTGCACCAGGCGGCCGGGCAGGCGCCGGTCATCCCGCTGGACGACAAGCTCCGCCCGACGTGGCTGTTCGGCAAGACCGTCCACGAGGGCTGCGACCGCGCCGCCTACTACGAGCAGGCCGACTTCGCCTTCGACTACAACTCGCCGAAGTGCCAGGTGAAGATCGGGTGCTGGGGCCCGGTGGTGAACTGCAACGTCACCAAGCGCGGCTGGATGGACGGCGTCGGCGGCTGCCCCAACGTCGGCGGGATCTGCATCGGCTGCACGATGCCCGGCTTCCCGGACAAGTTCATGCCGTTCATGGACGAGCCGCCCGGCGGCAACCTGTCCACGACGCTGCTGAAGACCTACGGGCCGTTCATCCGGACGATGCGGTCGATCACCAACCGGAGCGCCAACGAGGAACCGCGGTGGCGCCACAACCGCGACCGCCTGACCAGCGGCTACCAGCCCCGCTGGCCGCGCACCTGACCCATACGCCGAACCGTCACCGCAGAGCCGTCACCGCAGAGAGTCGTCACCGAAAGGCCGCGCCGATGAGACAGGGCACTCACCGATGAAGCAGGGCACCAGCGTGCGAAGCGACCGGTCCCCGGGGCAGGGGGGCCTCGTCGAGGTCGCGTTCGACCCGATCACCCGGATCATCGGCAACCTCGGCATCTACACCAAGATCGACTTCGCGAACCGGGAGGTGGCCGAGTGCCGGAGCACCTCGTCCATCTTCCGCGGCTACAGCGTGTTCATGAAGGGCAAGGACCCGCGCGACGCCCACTTCATCACCAGCCGCATCTGCGGCATCTGCGGTGACAACCACGCGACCTGCTCGGTCTACGCGCAGAACATGGCGTACGGGATCAAGCCGCCGCCCCTCGCCGACTACATCATCAACCTCGGCGAGGCCGCCGAGTTCATGTTCGACCACACGCTGTTCCAGGACAACCTCGTGTTCGTCGACTTCTGCGAGCGGATGGTCGCCGAGACGAACCCGGGCCTCCTCGCGACGGCCAGGACGACCGAGGCGCCGCGCGGCTCCGTGCACGGCTTCAAGACGATCGCCGACATCATGGCGGCGTTCAACCCGTTCGAGGGGTCGGTCTACAAGCAGGCCCTCGAACTCAGCCGGATCACCCGCGAGATGTGCTGCCTGATGGAGGGGCGGCACGTCCACCCGTCCACCCTGTACCCGGGCGGGGTGGGGACGGTCGCGACGCCGCAGGTGTTCACCGACTACCTCGTCCGGCTGACGCGCTGCCTGGACTTCGTCAAGCGGTCCGTCGCGATGAACGACGACATCTTCGACTTCTTCCTGGAGGCGCTGCCCGGCTACGACCAGGTGGGGCGGCGCCGGACGCTGCTCGGCTGCTGGGGCGCGTTCCAGAACCCCGACGTCTGCGACTACGACTACCGGCACATGTCCGAATGGGGCCGGGCCGCGTACGTCACGCCCGGCATCGTGATCGACGGCCAGCTCCTCACCACCGACCTGGTCGACATCAACCTCGGCATGCGGATCCTCCTCGGCAGCTCGTACTACGACGACTGGGCGAACGAGGAGACGTTCGTCAAGCAGGACCCGCTCGGCAACCCCATCGACCAGCGGTACCCGTGGAACCAGACGACGCTGCCGCACCCGCAGAAGCGCGACCTGGACGGCGGCAAGTACAGCTGGGTGATGAGCCCGTGCTGGCTGCATCCGGTGACCGAGGAGCACCTCGCGCTCGACACCGGCGGCGGGCCGCTCGCCCGGCTGTGGACGACCGCGCTGGCCGGGCTGGTGGACACGCCGTACGTCCGGTCCACGGGGCGCAGCGTGCAGATCGACCTGCCGAAGACGCCGGGCATGCCCGAGGTCAACCTGGAGTGGACGCCGCCGCCGTTCGCCAACACGATCGAGCGCGACCGGGCCCGCGCCTACTTCGTCGCCTACGCGGCCGGGATGGCGCTGTACTTCGCCGAGAAGGCCCTCGACGAGGTGCGGGCGGGCCGCACGAAGGTGTTCACCGACTTCGAGGTGCCGGACGAGGCGATCGGCGTCGGGTTCCACGAGGCGGTGCGGGGCGTGCTGTCGCACCACCTCGTCATCCGCGACCACAAGATCGCGAATTACCAGCCGTACCCGCCGACGCCGTGGAACGCCAGCCCGCGCGACTCCCACGGCACGCCCGGCCCGTACGAGGACGCCGTGCAGGGCCAGCCGATCTTCGAGGAGAACGGGCCGGACGACTTCAAGGGCATCGACATCATGCGGACCGTCCGCAGCTTCGACCCGTGCCTGCCGTGCGGCGTCCACATGTACCTCGGCGGCGGCCGGACGATCGAGAAGCGCCATTCCCCGATGTTCGGTGCGCAGGAACGATGAGCTGGGACGACGAGCGCGTACGCGAGCACGTCCAGCGCCTGGAGGGGCTGCTGGAACGGCTCGACCCGGCCGCGGCGGACACCGTCCACGCGCTGGTGGAGCTGTACGGGGAGGCGCTCGACCGGGTCATGCGGCTCGCGGGCGACACCGGCGCCCTCATCGAGGACGAGCTGATCCGCCACCTGCTGCTCGTCCACGGCCTGCACCCGGAGACCGCGGAGGCGCGGGTGCGGCGGGCGCTCGGCGCGCTGGAGACCTTCCTCGCCAAGCACCGCACGTCCGCCGAGTTCGGCGGCATCGAGGACGGCGCGCTGCGGCTGGCGGTCGCCGCCGAGGGCCGGGCCGCGCCGCCCCGTCCCGTGCTGGACGCGGTCGAGCGGGCCGTCCGCGCGGCGGCGCCGGAGTTGGACCGCGTCGACATCGCGGCGCCCGCCCCCGAACCGGTGCTGATCACCCTCGACCAGGTGCGGAGCCGCGCATGACCGCCGCCCTGTCCACGCCCCGGCTCGCCGCGCTGGCCCGCCGGGAGCCGCGCCCTCCGGCGGCCGCCGCCGCCGAGCGGTGCGAGCTGTGCGGCGAGCCGCTGCCGGACGTCCACCGGCACCTCCTCGACCTGGGGACGGGCGACCCGCTGTGCGCGTGCGGGGCCTGCACCGTGCTGTTCGCCGACCACGCGGCGGGCGGGCGCCACTACCGGCTCGTCCCGGACGAGCGCCGCCGGCTGGCCGGCTTCCACCTGGACGGCCCGCTCTGGGCCGCCCTCGGCGTCCCGGTCGACCTGGCGTTCTTCACCGCCGCCGCGTCGGGCGAGGTCACCGCCCGCTACCCGAGCCCGGCGGGCGCGCTGCACGCGCCCGTGCACGCCGCGAGCTGGGAGCGCCTGACCCGCGCGAACCCCGTGCTGGCGGACCTGCGCCCGGACGTGGAGGCGCTCGTCGTCCACCGGGCGCTGGGCGCCGCCGAGCACTGGATCCTCCCGGTCGACGACTGCTTCCGGCTCACCGCCCTGCTGCGCGCGCACTGGACGGGCTTCACCGGCGGCGACGCCGTCCGGCACCGCATCCGCACGTTCTTCGAGGAGTTGGAGGGGGACAGATGATCAGGTTGGGGAGACCCGACGTGAAACCCGACACGCCGTCGCACACGCGGGGCGTCCGCGAGGGGAACGCCGCGGGGAACTACGAGAAGCAGCCGGGCCACCTGCCCGACGGCACCTCGAACCAGCGCCGCTCCACGGGGATCAACGCGAAGCACCGCGAGCCGATCCTGGACTCGATGCCGAATTTGTCTCCAGCATGAGCGAGGGGAATGGGGCGCCGGAGCTGGGGCTCGAGCTGCTGGGGGTCGAGGCGGAGGCGTTCGCGGCGACGCCGACGCTGAACCTGCGGATCGGGCTGCGGCGGCTGGACGGCGGGCCCGTGCAGTGCGTCCTGCTGACCACGACGGTGACGATCGCGGCGGCGCGGCGGGAGTACGGAGACGCCGAGCAGGAGCGGCTCACCGGCGTGTTCGGCACGCCGGACATGTGGGAGAGGTCGCTGCGCGGGCTGACGTGGGCGCGGGTCGGCGCGACGGTGCCGACGTTCCGCGGGGAGACGGAGGTGACGCTGTCGCTGCCGTGCGGGCATGACATGCAGGTCGCGGCCGACCGCTACCTGCACGCGCTCGACGACGGCGACGTCCCCCTCGACCTCACGTTCAACGGCACGGTGTTCTACCCGGGCGAGGACGGGAAGCTGCGCACCGGGCAGATCCCGTGGCACCACGAGGCGACGGGCGTGCTGCCCGTCCAGGCGTGGCGTGACCTGATGGACCGCTACTACGGCGGCGCCCGCTGGCTCCGCCTGGACGACGCGTGCTTCGGCCGGCTGGCCGCCTACCGGGCGCGCCGCGCGCACTCCTCGTTCGACGACACGGTCGACGAGCTGCTGCGGCAGGCGGAGGCGGCGCGCGAAGGGGAGGAAGAGTGGACCGTGTGAGGGCGGTCGCGGACACGGTCCTCTACGAGGGATACCTGCTGTGGCCGTACCGGCGGTCGGCGCTGAAGAACCAGCGGCGCTGGACGATCGGCGGCGTCTACCCGCGCCGCTACGCCGAACGCAACGACGACCACTGGACGGTGCGCGCCGAGTTCGTCCTGGACCCCGGCGGCGAGACCGACGTCGAGGTCGCGTTGCGGTTCCTGCACGAGGTGCACCGCCAGGTCATGGACGGCGACACCCCCGTGGACGAGCTCAGCCGGGGCGTGGAGACGTACACGACCTGGCAGGAGGCCCGCGAACGCGAGTTCACCGGAGGCCGCGTCCCGCTGGAGCGCCTGCTGGGCGGGCCGGTGCGGATCCCGGTCGAGGTGCCGCCGGGCGCCGAGGACGAGGAGATCGGCGGCGGTGCCCGCTTCACGCGGTCGTGGGGGCGGGTGACCGGCTGGGTCGACGTCTCGGCCGTGCCGGTGGAGGACGGCGCCGTGCGGGTCCGGGTCGAGGTCGTCAACGGCGGGGACGCCGCCGAGCACGGCGACGCGGTCCGGGCCGGGATGCTGTCCGCCCATGTCGTGGCGCGTGCGGGCGGCGGCGGGGCGTTCGCCTCGTGCACCGACCCGCCGGAGCGGCTCGCCGCCGCCGTCGCGGGGTGCGCGAGCGAGGGGCTGTGGCCGGTGCTGGCGGGGGAGCCGGGCGGGTTCGACACGGTGCTGGCGGCGCCGATCGTCCTCTACGACTGGCCGCAGGTCGCGCCGGAGAGCCCCGGCGACCTGTTCGACGGGACGGAGATCGACCGGCTCCTCATCCTCAGCGTGCTCGGCCTCACCGAGGACGAGCGCCGGGAGATGGCGGCGACCGACCCGAAGGCGCGGCGGATCCTGGAGCGGTGCGGCGCGCTGTCGTCCGACGAGCTGCTCGTCCTGCACGGCACCATGCGCGATCCCCGCAGGGACGTGTGGTGAACGCGCGGGCGGTCGTCGGCGGGCGGGAGCTGACCGCGGGGAGCCGGGTGCGGCTGCGGCCGCGGGGCGGCGCCGACATCTTCGACCTCGCGCTGCTCGGCCGCACCGCGACCGTCGAGCGGGTCGAGGAGGACATGGAGGGCGGCCTGCACCTGGTCGTCGCGGTCGACGACGACCCCGGCCGGGACCTCGGCGCCCGCGACCAGCTCGGCCACCGGTTCTTCGTCGGGCTGGACGAGGTGGAGCCGCTGCCGCAGGACGCCGCGGCCCGCAGGGTCCTCGTCGCCGGGATCGGGAACGTGTTCCACGGCGACGACGGGTTCGGGGTGGAGGTCGTCCGGCGGCTGGCGGAGCGGCCGGTGCCGGCCGGCGTGACCGTCACCGACTTCGGCATCCGCGGCATCGACCTGATGTACGCGCTCGGCGACGGCTACCGGACGGCGGTCCTGGTCGACGCGGCGGCCCGCGGCGAGGAGCCCGGCACCGTCTCGCTCATCGAGCCGGAGCCCGGCTCCGACGACTTCGGCGGCGCCGCGGTCGACGCGCACGGGCTCGACCCGGCGCGGGTGCTGCGGCTGGCCCGCGGCAGCGGACCGGTGCCGCCGCGGATCCTGCTGGTCGCGTGCGAGCCGTCGGCGCAGACCACGGACGCGACCTGGGACATGGAGCTCAGCGCGCCGGTCCGCGCGGCCGTCGGCGAGGCCGTCCGGCTGGTCGAGCGGCTGCTCGTGAGGGAACTGGAGACGCACACGGACACAGAGGGGGGATCTGTGGCATGAGGAAGGGAATCCACATCGGGCCCGGCGTGGTCCGGCTGACGGTCGCGCTGCTCGCGCTCACCGCGGTCGCCGCGGCGGTCAGGGAGGTGCCCGCGATCCGCAGGTACATCAAGGCCGAGTCGATGTGACCGCGCCGCTGACACGGGATCGGACACGGGCCATGACGACCATCGACCGGCAGCTCGTCGGGTACCTGAAGGACGCGCACGCGCTGCAGGAGCATGTCGAGGCCACGCTGAGCGAGCTGCTCACCACGGTGGCGGCGGAGCCGGACGTCTGCCGGCGCCTCGGCCGCTACGCCGAGCGGACGCGGACGCACACCCGCGAGATCGAGGCGCGGCTGCGGGCGCACGGGTCCGCGCCGTCCATCGTCCGAGACGCGGGGCAGCTGTTCGCGTCCGTGCTGGAGGCCGGGCTGGGGCGCACCCGCCGGGACCAGGCCGGCCGCCACGTCCGGGACGCCTACGTCGCCGCGCACCTGCAGATCGCGTCCGCCGAGATGCTGCGCCGCGTCGCCGAGCGCGCCGGGGACGCCGAGACGGCGCGGGTCGCGACGGCGCTGTGCGACGACGCGCACGCGATGTCGGCGGAGCTGTCGGAGCGCTGGGACCTCGCCGTGGAGCTGTCGCTGCGCCAGCACGGCCTCCGCGACGTCCCGCCGCCGCCGGGCGGTGGCGGATGAGCGGCACGGCGGCGGAGGTGTTCGCGCGGCGCGCCGCGCCGGGCGCGGCGCTCGCGGGCGAGGCCGGCGCGATCGCCGCCGCGTGCCACGCGATGGCGGCGCGGTTCCACCGCGGCGGGCGGCTGCTCGCGTTCGGCGCGGGCGGCGCCGCCACCGACGCCCAGCACGTCGCGGTCGAGTTCGTCCACCCGGTGATCGTGGGGAAGCGGGCGCTGCCCGCGCTGTCGCTCACCGGCGACGTCGCGACGCTCACCGGGATCTGCGCCGGGCCGGGGTTCGACGACGCGTTCGCGCACCAGGTCCGCTGCTTCGGCGGGCCCGGCGACATCGCGTTCGGGATCTCGCCGGACGGCCGGTGCGGCAGCGTCCTGCGCGCCATGGAGGCCGCGCGCGGCCTCGGGATGCTGACGGTCGCGCTCGCGGGCGGCGACGGCGGGGCGCTGCCCGGAGCCGTCGACCACCTGGTGACCGTGCCGTCCACCGACCCGCGCGTGGTCAAGGAAGTGCACGTCACCGCTTACCACCTGCTTTGGGAGCTGGTCCACGTGTTCTTGGAGCAGCCGGGCGTGCTCGGCGAGGAGGTGCTCGCGTGACCGGATGCGAGGAAGACGGCCACTGCACGACCTGCGCGGACGAGGCGCGCCCAGCCACTGTCCTCCGGCTTGTCGACGGCGATTTCGCCGACGTCGACACCGGGAGCGGGGGGATCGAGCGGATCAGCGTGGCCCTGGTGGACGCCGCCGCCGGCGACACCGTGCTCGTCCACGCCAAGGAGGCGATCGGGGTCGTGACGTGACCGAGATGCTCTACCCGTTCCTGTACGCGGGCGGCTCCGGGCTGGACACGCTGCTGGAGGACGTCCGGCGCTCGACGGCCGACAAGGCCAACGAGATCGTCCGGCTCCGGGAGGCCGTCCTGGCCGAGTACGCCGACGAGCTCGCCGCCTGCGCCGCGCGGATGGCGGCCGCGTTCCGCGCGGGCGGCCGGCTGTTCGCGTTCGGCAACGGCGGCAGCGCCACGGACGCGCAGGACGTCGCCGCGCTGTTCCTCAACCCGGGCGGGGCGGCGCGCCCGCTGCCCGCGCTCGCGCTGACCAACGACACCGCCGCCATCACCGCGCTGTCCAACGACATCGGGTTCGAGGTGGTGTTCGCGCGGCAGCTCGCCGCGTTCGGGCGGCCGGGCGACATCGCGGTGGCGCTGTCCACGAGCGGCGACTCCGACAACCTCGTCGCCGCGCTGCGGGAGGCGGCGCGGCGCGGCATGACGGCGGTCGGGCTCGCCGGCTGCGGCGGCGGGCGGATGGCGGAGACGCCGGGCCTGCACCACCTGTTCGTGGTGCCGTCGTCGTCGGTGCACCGGATCCAGGAGGCGCAGACGACCGTCTACCACGCGCTGTGGGAGCTGACGCAGTCCGAACTGGCCCGGTCCGAGACCACAGGGGAGGCAGGCTGATGTGCCTGGCGATACCGGGCGAGATCATGGCGGTCGGGACGGACCGGCCGGTGGCGGAGGTCGACGTCAGCGGCGTCCGCCGGTCGGTCGACATCGGCCTGCTGGACGGGGAGCGGCTCGCCGCGGGCGACTGGGTCCTCATCCATGTCGGCTTCGCCATGTCCAAGATCGACGAGGCGGAGGCGCGGGCGACGCTGGAGCTGCTCCAGGGCCTCGGCGCCGCCTACGACGACGAGATCGACGCGCTGCGGGAATCGGAGATCGGCTGATGCGCTTCGTCGACGAGTACCGGGACGCGGGGAGGGCGCGGGCGCTCGCCGCCTCGATCGCCTCCCTGTGCGAGCCCGGCCGGCACTACAAGTTCATGGAGGTGTGCGGCGGCCACACGCACACCATCTACAAGCACGGCGTCGAGGACTACCTGCCGGAGAGCGTCTCCCTCGTGCACGGGCCGGGCTGCCCGGTGTGCGTGATCCCGATGGGGCGGGTGGACGACGCCGTCCACATCGCGTCCCGGCCCGGCGTGATCCTGGCGACGTTCGGCGACATGATGCGCGTGCCCGGCGGGGGCGGCTCGTTCCTCGACGCGAAGGCCGCGGGCGCCGACATCCGGATGGTGTACTCGCCGCTGGACGCCCTGAAGCTCGCCGAGCGCAACCCGTCCCGCCGGGTCGTGTTCATGGGGATCGGGTTCGAGACGACCGCGCCGTCCACGGCGATGACCGTGCTGCGCGCGGCGGCGGCCGGGATCACCAACTTCTCGGTGTTCTGCAACCACGTGACGATCCTCCCGGCGATCAAGGCGATCCTGGACTCGCCGGACCTGCGCCTGGACGGCTTCCTCGGCCCCGGCCACGTCTCGACGGTCATCGGCTGCCGGCCCTACGCGTTCATCCCCGGCGACTACGGCAAGCCGCTGGTCGTCGCCGGTTTCGAGCCGCTGGACCTGCTGCAGTCGGTGCGCATGCTGCTGACCCAGCTCGCGGAGGGCCGCGCCGAGGTCGAGAACCAGTACGGCCGGGTCGTCCCGTGGGAGGGCAACCCGAAGGCGCTGGACGCCATCGCCCGCACGATGGAGATGCGCCCGTACTTCGAGTGGCGCGGCCTCGGGTTCATCTCGCACTCCGCGCTGCGCCTGCGGGACGAGTACGCCGCGTTCGACGCCGAGCGCGTCTTCGACATCCCGGGCGGCCGGGTCGCGGACCCGAAGGCGTGCCAGTGCGGCGAGGTGCTCAAGGGCGTCCTGAAACCGTGGGAGTGCAAGGTCTTCGGGACGGCCTGCACCCCGGAGACGCCGATCGGCACCTGCATGGTGTCGTCCGAGGGCGCCTGCGCCGCCTACTACAACTTCGGCCGGTTCACCCGGGAACGCGTCAAGGAGGCCACCCGATGACGATCCGCGAGGAGCAGGTCCTCGAACGCATCGCGCGGGCGCGCGGCCGGCGGGCCCGCCTGCGCGAGGACGCGATCACGCTCGCGCACGGATCCGGCGGCAAGGCCACCCGCACCCTGGTCGACGCGGTGTTCAAGGAGGCGTTCGGCAATCCGCTGCTCGACCGCCTGGACGACTCGGCGCGCTTCGCCGTCAACGGCGCCGACCTGGCCTTCACCACCGACTCCTACGTGGTGTCGCCGCTGTTCTTCCCCGGCGGTGACATCGGCGACCTCGCCGTCAACGGCACGGTCAACGACCTCGCCGTCGCCGGCGCGACCCCGCTGCACCTGTCCGCCGGGTTCATCCTCGAAGAGGGCTTCCCGGTGGCGTCGCTGCGCCGCATCACCGCGTCGATGAGCGCCGCCGCCGACGCCGCGGGCGTCGACATCGTCGCGGGCGACACCAAGGTGGTCGAGCGCGGCAAGGCCGACGGCTGCTACATCAACACCGCCGGGGTGGGCGTCGTCCACTCCCCGCCCACGGGCGAGCTCCGGCCCGGCGACGCCGTCCTGGTCACCGGCCCGATCGGCGAGCACGGCGTCACGGTCATGCTGGCGCGCGGCGACCTCGACATCGAGGCCGACCTCGCCTCCGACACCGCGCCGCTGAACTGCCTGCTCGCCGACCTGTCCGCCCGCTGCCGGGGCACCGTCCGCCGGATGCGGGACGCGACGCGCGGCGGGGTGGCGACCGTCCTCAACGAGCTGGCGGCGGACGCGGGCCTCGCCGTGGTCGTGGACGAGGACGCGATCCCCGTCCACCCGGCCGTCCGGGGCGCCTGCGAACTCCTCGGCATCGACCCGCTGTACGTCGCGTGCGAGGGCCGGGCCGTCGTCGTGGTGGCGCCCGGCGCGGCGGATGCGGCGCTGGCCTCGCTGCACGCCCACCCGCTGGGCGCGGACGCCGCCGTCATCGGCCACGTCCGGGACGACCCGCCCGGCACCGTCCTGCTGAAGACGGCCTTCGGCGGCACCCGCATCATCGACCTTCTGGTGGGCGATCCGCTGCCGCGCATCTGCTGATCCCGGGGCCGCGACGGTGCCGCGACGGTGCCGCGGCGGTGCCGTGCGGCACGGTCAAAGGCTCCACTGGAATCGGGCATCTTTCTACTACCGGTGTATTGCCGGGCATTGGGGTGGGCATCGTCCCGGAACGCTCAGGCGTCACATCCTTGGGGGGAACACTTCAATGAGCGATCTCATCGCCATCGCCTATCCGGACCTCGACCGTGCCATCGAGGTCCGCGACCGGCTCATCGACATGCAGCGGCAGAACGTGATCGCGCTCGCGGACGCCGCCGTCGTCGAGAAGCGCCTCGACGGCAAGATCAAGCTGCACCAGATCCACAACACCACCGGCCGGGGCGCGGCCTGGGGGACCGTCTGGGGCGGCCTGCTCGGCATGCTGTTCTTCGCCCCGCTGATCGGCGCGGCGGTCGGCGCCGCCGCCGGTGCCGCGGGCGGCGCCGCGTCGGACGTCGGCGTGGACGACTCGTTCATGCGCGAACTCGGCGCGAAGCTGCAGCCCGGCGGCGCCGCGCTGTTCCTCCTCGTCACCAAGGTGACGCCGGACAAGGTCATCCCGCAGGTCGCCCAGTACGGCGGTGAGATCCTGCAGACCTCGCTCAGCGCGGACGCCGAGCAGCACCTGCGCGAGGCCGTCGAGGCCGACGCCCGCGTCCACGCCACCACCTGACCCGGGCGCGAAAAACCATTGGCTCCGCCCCGCACCGGCCTTTTACCATCGAAAGGCCGGTGCGGGGTAGTGCAACGGGAGCATGCAGGTCTCATAAGCCTGGTGATGCGGGTTCGAATCCCGCCCCCGCCTCTAGTGAAAGGCGCGCCCGAATGGTCGGGCGCGCCTTTCGTCATGCCTTTTCGCCGTGCCTTTTCGCTACGGCGGCGGGCCTAGGTCGCCGCCGGGCTTCCGTAACGGGCCAGCAGAGCCCGCACGGCGGTGCGGATCGGCTCGCCCGGCGACTCCGGGACGCCGGTGGTCAGGGCGGTGAACAGAATGCCCAGGACGCTCATCTCCAGGAGCATGGCGTCGTCCGGGCTGACCTCCATCCCGGCGGCATGGCACTGCCGGACGATGAGATCGGCGCGGGCGCGCAGAGCGTCCGTCAGCATCCGCCGCAGCCGCGGGTTGCGGGTGCTCTCCAGATGCAGCTCGAACAGGGCCAGCGGGTCGTGGCCCCCCTCGGCCAGCATCAGGGTCAGCACGGCGACCAGCGCCTCCTCCAGGTCCGCGGGCGAGATCGGCCGGACGGTGTGGGCGGCCACCCGGTCCCCGAGCCGGTCGGTGATCCGCTCGATGACCTCGTCGAGGAGCGCGTCGCGGGTGCGGAAGTAGCGCGAGGCGGTCCCGGCCGGGACGCCGGCGCCGGCGTCGACGGCCCGGTGGGTGAGCCCGCGCGACCCCTGCTCGGCCAGCACGGCGATGGCCGCGTCCGCGAGCCGGGCGCGTCGCTGCGGGTTAGGCGGTGGCACGGTGCCCCTCCAGATCGGTGCGGTCGGCCGGACCGCACCATTCCACCAGAGCCGCCTCGACGCCGGCGCGGTCGCCGGCCCAGGCCACGTACCCGTCCGGGCGGACCAGCGTCGCCGCCGGCCCGGTCGCGTCCTCCGGCCTGGCCTGCCGCACGCGGTCCCGCCAGTGGACGGGCACGGCCTCGTCCGACAGCAGGACGAACCGCCCCGCGCGCAGCACCTCGTACAGGCGGCCCACGTCCGTGCGGCGGTCGGGGGCGCGGCGCCCGGCCAGCGGGTGGGCGCCGGGCCCGCCGGGCGGATAGGCGAACTCCAGCCCCGACAGCCTGCCGAGGATGCGGCGGCGGCCCGCGCCGGTGCGCAGCAGGGCCGCCATGATCCGCCGGTTGGCCGCCAGCCGCACCCGCGACCCGCTCAGCACGAGCCCGGTGAGGTGGTCGGTCATGGCGAGGACGGCGGAGCCGACGGGATGCCGCTCCGCGTGGTAGGTGCCGAGCAGCCCGGGCGGAGCCCAGCCGCGCAGGTCGGCGGCGAGCTTCCAGCCCAGGTTGGCGGCGTCCTGGATGCCGGTGTTCATGCCCTGCCCGCCGATCGGCGAATTCACGTGGGCGGCGTCCCCGGCCAGGAAGACGCGCCCCGCCCGGTAGTCGCGGGCCTGCCGGCGCTCGGCGGCGAAACGCGAGAACCAGCGCGGCTCGCTCATGCCGTAGTCGGTGCCGGCGATCTGCCGGAACGCCGTACGGATCCGGTCGAAATCGGCGTCCTCCCGGTCTTCGCGCAGCCACGCGCCGACCCGGTACCAGCCGTCCCCGAACGGGAGGGTCACCACCACGCCCTGCGGCCCGACCTGCGTGATCGGCGGCGGCTCGGAGCCGGGGACGCGGACGTCGGCCAGCAGCATGGGCAGGCTGTAGGCCGCGCCGGCGAAGCCCACGCCCACCAGCCCGCGGACGGTGCTGTGGGCGCCGTCCGCGCCGATGACGTACCGGGCGTCCAGCGCGGTCCCGTCCGCGAGCGTGAGCCGTACGGACTCGGCGTCCTGGGCCAGACCGGTGACCTCCGCGCCGCGGCGGACCTCGACGCCCAGTTCGGCGGCGCGCCGCCGCAGGACCTTCTCGGTGCCGTTCTGGGGCACGATCAGCAGCATCGGATACCGCGTGTCGAGCCGGCCGAAGTCCACGCGCGAGGCGTAGGCGGGGTACACCGTCCTGAGCGGGTTGCCCAGCGCCACCAGTTCGTCGCCCATGCCGCGGGCGTCGAGCAGTTCCAGGGCGCGGGCGTGCAGGCCGAAGGCCCGGGTGACGCCGGACTCACCGCCGCGCTTGTCCACGACCACGCAGGACACGCCCGCCAGGGCCAGCTCGCAGGCGGCCATCAGCCCGGTGGGCCCGGCCCCCACGATGACGACGTCGTCCATGGCGCCCTCCATTCGCTACAGATGTATCGCTACATTTATAGCGAATGAGGGGTGCCGACGCACCCCACGGCATGGGGGCCGGGTGCTCCGCTCCGCTCAGCGGGCCCGCTCGGCGTCCACGACCAGCAGAGACTTGCCGACCGTGGCGCGCTCGGCCAGCGCGCGGTGCGCGTCCGCCGCCCGCTCCAGCGGATACGTGGCCCGGATCACCGGCTTCAGCCGCCCCTCCTCGGCCAGCTCAAGCACTCGGCCCAGCAGTTCGCGCACGGTCGCCTCGTCCGGCGGCCCGTCCATCAGCGGAGCGAGCACCCGCACGCCACGGCGCTTGGCCACGTCCTTGTCCGGGTCGGTGAAACCCTCCGCAGTGCCATACGTGACGAACCGCCCGCCATCGGCCACGGCGTCGAACGCGGCCAACCCCAGCGGCCCGCCCGCACCGTCGTAGGCGAGCGCGACCCCGCCCCCGGTCGCCTCGCGCACACGCTCGACCCAGTCCGCCCGCGTGTAGTCGACGACGACCTCCGCCCCGAGCTCGCGCGCGAGCTCCAGCTTGGCCTCACTCGACGCGGCCGCCACCACCCGCGCGCCCGCGTCGACGGCGAGCTGCACCAGCAGCGACCCGGCCCCGCCGGCCGCCGCCGACACCAGCACCCATTCCCCCTGCGCGGGCGCGCCCAGCCGCGCCAGGCTGAGCGCCGTCACACCGTCGTGGACGAGCGCCGCCGCCGTCCCGGCCGCCAGCCCGCCGGGAACCGGCATGATCTCGCCCTCCCCGGCGACGACCTGCTCGGCGTACCCGGTCCCGGTCCGCACGACCACCCGCCGCCCGATCCACGCCGGATCGACGCCGTCGCCCGTCCGCAGCACCTCGCCCGCTCCACCGCCGCCCGGCACGTAGGGGAGCGTCCGGGGGAAGAAGTCCTGCCCCCAGCCCCCGCGCAGGAGGGTGTCGAGGAAGATGACGTCCGCCACGGCCATGCCGACGACGACCTGCCCCGGCCCCGGCACCGGCTCGGGCACCTCCGCGACGCCGAGCACCTCCGGCCCACCGAACTCCTTCACCTGGATCGCCCGCATGGCCGCCCCCTTCGCTTCCGAAACTGTTCGACCCCACTCTCCAACCTCAACCAATCTTGAGGTCAAGGCGGCGCTAGGGTCGTGCGGGCGCCGACCCCCGAAGGAGACGATCATGGCCGGCCCGTCACCGGAGCAGATCCAGCACTACGTGCGCGTGCTCGACCACCTGAGCCGCCTCCCACCGGACCCCGGCGCGTCGGAGAACCTGTCCTGGACGGTCGTCCGCGGACCGGGAATGACCGTCCACGAGGCGGTACGCCGCCTGAACGGCGCCCCGGCCACCCTCACCGCACACCGCCCGGCCGCCGACGACTACGACCCCGACGACGCGCTCTTCCTGGAACAACGCGGCGACGCGGTCGTCATCGTCTCCTACGGCACCGCCACCGCCGAACTGGACGCACTCCAGCCCCTGAGCCGAGGCGCCACGCTGCACTCGGTCTTCTGGCTGATCAACAACTTCAGCCGCCTCTACTACCTGGCCGACGGCGAGCTGATCACCGAACTGGACCCGCTCGACCCGCAGAACCCATCGGGCACCACCCCGCACGCGTTGACCGACCACCTGGACGCCCTCCGCACCCTCCGCGCCCACCCCGGCCCCGGCCCGGACTGGGAAACGGCGATGGCCACCCTCGAATCCTTGACCGGCGAAAGACTGGACGCCGACTGGTTCACCCACCCCCAAACCTTCGCCGAGGCCAACCGCCGCTAGATCGTTGATGGGGATTTAGTGAACCGGCCGCGGGCATGGCGAAGGGCGCCCATGATCAGTGTGTGAAAACAAACCTGGACGCCCTTCTGACCGCACTCTATGTCCATCTGGACGACCATGTCCTGCGCTCGGCCGACCGGCCCCGCAGACGCGGTCCCGACCGTGTGCTCAATGACGCCGAGCTGGTCTGTGTCGCCGTCGCCCAGGTGCTGCTCGGGTGTGATTCCGAGCGCCGGTGGCTGCGAAGTGCCCGCGGCAGGATCGGACACCTGTTCCCGCGCCTGCCCGGCCAGGCGCAGTACAACCGGCACCTGCGCGATGCGGCCCCGGCCCTGTTGGCCGCATCGATGTGGCTGGTCCGCCACGTCCCGTCCTGGCACGACCGGCTGCGGCTGATGGACGGCACCCCGCTGCGCTGCGGTGCCTCGCGCACCACCGTTCACCGCTCGGCACTGGGCGAGATCGCCGGCTGCGGCATGGACAAATCGCACCACGCCTTCTACTGGGGCGCCAAGCTGATGCTGATCACCACCGCCGAGGGCGCGGTGTGCGCCTTCAGCCTGGCCCACCCCAAAGAACTGGACGAACGCGAACAGGCCGTGCACCTGCTGCACGTCCGGCAGGCCGCGCCGGGACCGTGCCCGATCGTGTGCGACAGGGGATTCGCCGGAGCCGGGGTGGAAAGGGCCGCCGCCGACCTGGGCCATGTCCTGATCCGCCCCGTCCGCGACGACGAGCCCGAACCCGCCGTGAAAGTGTTCCCGGCCTGGCTGCGCCAGCGCATCGAAGCGGTGATCTGGACACTGAAGAACCAACTCGGACTGGAACGCCACGCCGCCCGCACCACCGAGGGCCTGTGGACCCGCCTATGCCAGCGCATCTGCGCCCTCAACGCCGCGATCTGGCACAACTGGCTCATCAACGCCCCGACCAAGCGATCACTGATCGCCTACGACCACTAACCCGACCTCTCGAAAACCCCCATCACCGATCTAGGCCCTTTTTCAGGGTTGATCAGAGCCATTCGTTGACGGCGTCGAGGTAAACGGTGGGGTAGCGGACGGCGAGCTTGGCGAACCGGGTGGCGACCGCGCGATGACGGTCGGGTAGCCGGGTCACGTTGCCATGACCCGGCCCCCTCAGAACCGGGCATGCCTGTTTCCAGGCACCACGGCTCAAGCAAGCCCAAAGGCTTCACAGGATCCGCTGGTCGCTCTTTCTGTTAT
>NZ_VCKZ01000171.1 GCF_005889745.1 Actinomadura geliboluensis | reverse complement strand
GGTCCGGGGTAGGGGGCCCGGCATGAGCGCCCTCCTCGCTCGGCTCCTCGACGACGCCGCACTCGTCCCGCCGGCCTCCGCCCCGCCGGCCGAGGCCCTGCCCGCCTACCGGGCCGCCGCCCGCGCGCCGGTCACCGGGCGGCTGCGCTGCCCCGCGTCCCGGTTCGCCGAACTGCGGACGCATCTCGTCCCGGAGGACCTCCTCGACCTCGTCCTCGTCGCGGACACCGGCCTCGAGGAGCTGCCGAAGGCGCTGGACGCGGTCGAGGCGGAGCCGCGGGTCCGGCTCCCGGCCGTGGAGATCGCCGTGGCGGAGGACGCCGACCAGGCGCGGGCCGTGGCCGTGGCGGTGGCGCGGCTGCCCGCCGGGGTCCCCGCGCGCGTCGAGGTGCGCCCCTCGCCCGGCTGGCGGGACGCCCTGGACCGCATCGCCGCCGCCCGCGACCACGGCGTCCCCCTCGGCGCCGCGACCCGGACGGCGCCGGCGGCGTTCATCGCGGCCTGCGCCGAGCGCGAGCTCGACTTCACCTGCCCGGCCGGGACGGCCCGCGAGGCCCTGACCGTCCTGCTGGGCGCGGCGCACGCGGGCGGCGACGCCGGTGAACGCGACATCGCGCGGATCCTCGACCGCACCGACGCCGCGGGCCTGGCCGGCGAGGCCCGCGAGCTCCCGGACGAGGCGGCACAGGCCGCCCGGCGGCTGCTGGCCGCGGTCGGCGTCCGGCGCCTCGGCGCGGCGCGCGCGGAACTGCACCGGCTGGGCCTGATCGAATCGCCGGACACGGGGGAAGATATGTCTCCATGACGACCGAGTCGTGGGTTGAGGTGGACGAGGACGCCGGGTTCGGCATCGAGAACCTGCCGTACGGGGTGTTCGCGCGGCCCGGGGAGCTGCCGCGCGTCGGCGTCGCCATCGGCGACCGCGTCCTCGACCTGGCCGCGATGTCCGCGGCCGGGCTGGTGGAGGACCGCCGCTACTTCGCCTCGGGCTCGCTGAACGCGTTCATGGTCGCGGGGCGCCGCGCGTGGCGGGCGAACCGGGAGCGGGTGACGGAGCTGCTCACCGACCCGTCGTACCGGGACCGGGTCGAGCCGCACCTGCTGCCGGTCGCGGACGTGGAGCTGCTGCGGCCGTTCGAGGTCGCCGACTACGTCGACTTCTATTCGAACGAGCACCACGCCGTGAACACGGGGCGGATCTTCCGCCCGTCCGGCGACCCGCTGCCGCCCAATTGGAAGCGGCTGCCGGTCGGGTACCACGGCCGCGCGGGCACCGTGTACCCGTCGGGGACGCCGATCATCCGGCCGTGCGGGCAGCGCCGCGCGCCCGGCGACGACGAGCCGTCCTACGGCCCGTCGCTGCGGCTGGACTTCGAGGCGGAGGCCGGGTTCGTCGCGGGCGTCCCGTCCTCGGCCGGCCGGGGCGTCGCGACGGGCGCGTTCCGCGACCACGTGTTCGGGTACGTGCTGGTGAACGACTGGAGCGCGCGCGACCTGCAGGCATGGGAGTCGCAGCCGCTCGGGCCGTTCCTCGGCAAGTCGTTCGCGACGTCGGTCTCCTCGTGGGTGGTGCCGGTCGCGGCGCTGGAGGCGGCGCGCACCGACCCGCCCGTCCAGGACCCGGCGCCGCTGGACTACCTGCGCTGCGACGAGCCGTGGGGCCTGGACCTGCGCCTGGAGGTGCTGATCAACGGGCAGGTGGCGGCGCGCCCGCGGTTCGCGTCGATGTACTGGACGTCGCCGCAGCAGCTCGCGCACGCCACGGTGAACGGCGCGCCGCTGCGCACCGGCGACCTGTTCGCCTCCGGGACGGTTTCGGGCCCGGAGCGCGACCAGCGCGGCTGCATGCTGGAGCTGAGCTGGAACGGCCAGGAGCCCCTCGAACTGCCCGACGGCACGAAGCGCACGTTCCTGGAGGACGGCGACACGGTCACGATCCGCGCGCAGGCGCCGACGGCGTCCGGCTCGCGCATCACCCTGGGCGAGGTGACCGGCACCGTCCACCCGGCGCAGGGCTAGGGGCCGGGAGGCAGGACCAGGGCGGTCGCCACGGCGGCGAGGCCCTCGCCCCGGCCGGTGAGGCCGAGGCCGTCGGTGGTGGTGGCGGAGATCGTCACCGGGGCGCCGCCGAGGGCCTCGGTGAGGGTCTTCTCGGCCTCCGCGCGGCGCTTGCCGATCTTCGGGCGGTTGCCGATGATCTGAACGGCCACGTTGCCGATGGTGAAGCCCGCCTCGGTGACGCGGCGGGCGACCTCCCCGAGGAGGTCGGTGCCGGACGCGCCGGACCAGCGCGGGTCGGCGGTGCCGAAGACGGCGCCGAGGTCGCCGAGCCCGCAGGCCGACAGGAGGGCGTCGCACGCGGCGTGCGCGGCGACGTCGCCGTCGGAGTGCCCGGCGAGGCCGTGGCCCTCACCCGGCCATTCGAGCCCCGCGACCTTGAGCGGGCGCGGGGTGGACGAGAACGGGTGGACGTCGGTTCCGACGCCCACCCGTGGCAGCCTCGTGCTCAATTCGGTCGGCCGCTCAGCTGGCCAGGACCTCGTCCAGCAGGGCCTCTGCCTTGTCCTCGTTGGTCTTCTCGGCGAGCGCGAGCTCGCTGACCAGGATCTGGCGCGCCTTGGCGAGCATCCGCTTCTCACCCGCGGACAGGCCGCGCTCCTTGTCGCGCCGCCAGAGGTCGCGGACGACCTCGGCGACCTTGTTGACATCACCGGAGGCGAGCTTCTCAAGGTTCGCCTTGTACCGGCGCGACCAGTTGGTGGGCTCTTCGGTGTAGGGTGCGCGAAGCACCTCGAACACCTTCTCAAGTCCTTCTTGGCCGACGACGTCCCGGACGCCCACGTCCTCGACGTTCTCAACCGGGACCCGCACTGTCAGGTCACCCTTGTCAACCTTCAGGACCAGATAGGTCCTGTCCTCACCCTTGATGGTGCGAGTCTCGATGGCCTCGATCCGAGCAGCCCCATGGTGGGGGTAGACGACGGTGTCGCCGACCTGGAAAGTCATGTGACAAGTACCCCTTCCGCTAGAACCAGGGTAGCACGGAAACGAGCATGGCTGAACCGGCCATCCAGGCATATGCGCAGGTCAAACCACATATTGGGGTATTGACAAAGCCCTTTAATGGTGCATCGGCGTCCAGTTCCCCGTACTCAGTGTAGCCGGGAGATCACCGTGATCCCATCGAAACGCCATTACCGGTAAGGGGTCGCCGTGACAAGCATCCGTCCCGCCGGACCCGCGCACGCGTTCCATACTGGGAGGTGAGCCTTCCGCGCGGTGCGGGTACGAAGCGCCCGGAAGGGTTCGAACTGGACGGCGGCCCGGGTGACGCGACCCGTTGAGGGAGGTGCGGCGTGAGGCCGGACGGCGGCGACCCCGACGACTACGGACTCCCCCGCGTTGACGTCGTGGTGCCCGATGACGCGCGCGAGCTCGAGCGCGACATGGCCGCCTACCACCGCGAGGAGCGGCGCCGGCGGCGCCGCGCCCGGGTCCGGCGGCTCACCCGCCCCGTCACCCGGTTCGGCGTCGCGATCCCGATCATCGCGGGCGCGCTGCTGGTCGCGCTGCTCAGCGGGGTGCTCATGACGGCGTTCGGCCCGCGCCCGGTACCGCGGCCGACCGGCGCGCAGCTCGCCCCCCGCCCGTCCGCGAGCCCCGGCGAGATCGGCGGGCTGCTGCCGGACCGGGAGGTCGGCACCGGCGCGGACGGCGACGTGGCCACCTCGCTGCGCCACCTGCGCCCCGGCGTCATCGGCATCGTCCCGCCCGCGTACGAGTGCGAGAGCGTGGTGGCCGACCTCGCCGCCAAGACCTGGCAGTACAAGCTCAACTTCTGGCTCGTCGCCGACCCGCGCCCGGCCCCCGGGAAGAAGGCGACCCCGATGAAGGACCTGAAGGCGTGCGCGGGCACCGCCCACGGCGGCACCCCGCTGATCCTGGAGGACCGGGCGGGCGTCCTCGCCGCGGCCTACTCCCCCGCGCCCGGCACGCCCGGCCCCACCGGCACCGGCCTCACCGCCGTGTTCGTCCAGCCGGACGGCATCGTCACCGAGATCGTCCGCGGCCCCAGGCCGGGCCCGGAGCTCACCGGCCGGGTCGAGGCGCTCGGCACCGGTTACTGAGCCCCGGCGGGCACGGCCCTCCGCCCCGATCTGATCTTCGTGCGCGCGTGCGCATGTTCCGCGCGTGCGCGAGCATGATCCGGACGTGCGCGGGCGTGTCGGCGACCCCGGGGAGGGGTCCGCGCCAGGGTCTCGCTACGCTTCCCCTGGCGTATCTCACGCCGCCATCACCATGACATCTCGCGAGGAGACCGACGCCGTGATCCGAAACAGCCGTCGAGTGGTCGTGCTCGCCGTGGCGGGCGCCGTCGCGATCGCGCCGGTGATCTCCGGTTGCGGCGCCGGCATGTCGCCCCAGTCCGCCGCCCCGACGCGGCTGACCGAGGGCGTCAACGTGGCGATCCCCATGGACAAGAAGGCCGCCACCCAGATCGACCTGCGCAACATGTTCCTGCTGGGCGCGCAGGACGGGCAGCTGCTCAAGGCGGGCGCGGACGTCCCGCTCTACGGCGTGCTGATCAACCAGGTCAAGGGCCGCTCGGACCGGCTGGTCGCGGTCAGCTCGCCCGCCTTCGGCCAGGCGAAGATCGCGGGCGGCTCGGTCACGCTGCCGCCCGCCTCGGTGGACGGGATGGGCGGCATGGTCTCCCTGCTCGGCAAGCCGCAGCCGAAGGCGAGCGCCTCCGCCACGCCGTCCGGCGGGCAGACCGGGCAGCCGTCCGGCACCGCGAGCCCGCGGACCACCGCCGGCACCGGCGCCACGCCGAACACCACCAGCACCCCGACGTCGGAGAACACCACCAGCCCGCAGGAGAGCGGCCTCCCGGTGACCCCCGGCCCGGGCGACCAGCCGCTCGTGGTGCTGAGCGGGCTCACCCAGGACCTGGTCGCCGGGTCGACCGTCCCGGTGCGGATGCAGTTCGAGCACGCCGGCGCCATCGAGTTCCAGGTGCCCGTGGCGCCGCGCCAGGAGGACTTCGCCACCTACCCGCTCGCCACGCCCACGACGCAGCCGTCCGGCACGCCCGGGGCGACCGGCAGCCCGTCGCCGGGCGCGACCGGGTCGCCGTCGCCCGGCACGTCCGAGACTCCCGGCGCGACCGGGTCGCCGTCGCCCGGCGCCTCCGAGACGCCGGGTGCCTCCGGGGGCCACTGACCCCCTCCCGCGCACGCGAGAACGGCCCGCTCCCAGCCGGGAGCGGGCCGTTCCTCATGCCGGTGGGGCACTCATGATCAGGGCTCGAACTTGTAGCCCAGGCCGCGGACGGTCACGATGTACCGCGGCGTGGACGGCGCCTCCTCGATCTTGGCGCGGAGGCGCTTGATGTGGACGTCCAGCGTCTTGGTGTCGCCCACGTAGTCGGCGCCCCAGACGCGGTCGATCAGCTGCATCCGGGTGAGGACGCGGCCGGCGTTGCGGAGCAGCACCTCCAGCAGCTCGAACTCCTTCAGCGGCAGCTGGACCGGCTCGCCGCCGACGCTGACGACGTGCCGTTCGACGTCCATCCGGACCGGCCCGGCCTCCAGCGTCGCGGGCGCCGGCTCGTCCACCTCGCCCTGGCGGCGCAGCACGGCCCGCATCCGGGCGATCAGCTCCCGGGTGGAGAACGGCTTGGTGACGTAGTCGTCGGCGCCGAGCTCCAGCCCGACGACCTTGTCGACCTCGCTGTCCTTCGCGGTCAGCATGATCACCGGGACGCTGGACCTGGCGCGCAGCTCCCGGCACACCTCGGTGCCCGGCAGGCCGGGCAGCATCAGGTCGAGCAGCACGAGGTCGGCACCGTTGCGCTCGAAGATGTCCAGCGCGTCGGGGCCGGTGGCGGCGACCGCCACCTCGAAGCCCTCCTTGCGCAGGTTGTACGACAGTGCGTCGCTGAACGACTCCTCGTCTTCCACGACGAGCACGCGGGTCACGGTGATGCCTCCCGGGCGGTGTTCTCTGGGGCTTGCGTTGCGGTCCCTGAGGCGGGACGAAGGGGGGCGTCGAGCAGCGGGAGCCGGATCGTGAACGTCGACCCGTGGCCCTCCTTGCTCCACACCGTCACGTCGCCGCCGTGCTTGCCGGTGACGTGCTTGACGATGGCGAGGCCGAGCCCGGTGCCGCCGGTGCGCCGCGAGCGGGCCGGGTCGACCCGGTAGAACCGCTCGAAGATCCGGCCGATCTCGGCGTCCGGGATGCCGATGCCCTGGTCGGTCACGTTGATCTCGACCTGCCGGTCGTCGCAGCGCCGGGCCGACACCACCACCCGGGTGCGCTCGGGGCTGTAGGCCACGGCGTTGTCGACGAGGTTGCGCAGCGCGGTGACGAGCAGCTCCTGGTCGGCGCGGACCTGCAGGTCGGCCTCGCCGCCGGACGCCAGCTCTATGTCCTTCTCGCCCGCCCGGAACTGGCAGCGCTCCAGGGCCTCCGCGACGACCTCGTCCAGGTCGACGGGCTTGAGGTCGGGGAGCGGCTCGTCCCCCTGGACCCGCGACAGCGTCATCAGGTCCTGGACGAGGTTGGTCAGCCGCACCGACTCGTACTGCATCCGCCCGGCGAACCGCCGGACGGCCTCGGGGTCGTCGGCGGCGTTCTCGACGGTCTCGGCGAGCAGCGACAGGGCGCCGACCGGGGTCTTCAGCTCGTGGCTGACGTTCGCCACGAAGTCGCGCCGGATCGCCTCGGTGCGGTGCATGTCGGTGAGGTCCTCGGCGAGCACGAGGACGAGCCCGTGCGAGCCGAGCGGCGCGACCCGGACCGCGAACCAGCGCCCGTCCGCCCGGCTCCGCGCACTCGTCGGCCCGACCTGGATCTCGGTCTCCCGGATCTCCCCGTCCCGGCGGACGAGCCGGGCCATGGCGAGGACCTCGTCCACCACCAGCCGGTCGCCGCTGACGAGGCCGTAGGCGCGCGCGGCGGAACTGGCGCGCAGCACCCGGTCCTCCCCGTCCACGACCACGGCCGACGACCGCAGGACGCTCAGCACCGACGCCACGCCCGGGGGCAGTGTTCCCACCGGGGCGGTCTGGGGCACCGTCCGCTGGGCTCGCTCGCTCACGCGCACCGCCAATCCAGTCGTGAGCCCGATGGCGAGCCCGGCGAGCCCGGCGAGGCTCGCGACAATCTCGACCTCCACACCACGGATCGTAAGCGGCGAAACGAGCTACCCTTCCCCGAGATGCAGGTCAGGTACGTCTCGTTCCCTTAAAGTTCACCTTCTCCTCCGGGGTCGTTCATGACGGCCGGGCAGGCTGTTGCGTGGGCGAGTCCGCCCTCCCCCGGTTCACAGCGAAGGACTTCAATTGCGCGACGCCTACCACGAGGAGCTCGACTCCCTCACCGACAGCCTGGTGGAGATGACCCGCCTCGTCCGGTCCGCGATGGCCCGCGCGGTGACCGCCCTGCTGGACGCCGACCTGCGGCTCTCGGAGGAGGTCATCAGCGGTGACGAGCACGTCAACAAGATCGACGCCGACATCGAGGCGATCGTCTTCGACCTGATGGCGCGCCAGCAGCCGGTCGCCGGCGACCTGCGCACGCTGATCACGGCGCTGCGGATGAGCGGCGACCTGGAGCGCATGGGCGACCTCGCCGTGCACATCGCCAAGACCGCCCGCCGCCGGCACCCCGAGACGGCCGTCCCGCCGGAGCTGCAGGCGACCGTCCTGGAGATGGGGCAGATCGCCGAGCGCATGATCGCCAAGACGGGCAGCGTCATCGCGTCCCAGGACGTCGAGATGGGTCTCGAACTCGACGCCGACGACGACCAGATGGACCGCCTCCACCGGCGGCTGTTCGACATCCTGCTGTCCCCCAAGTGGAAGCACGGCGTCGAGCCGGCCGTCGACATCACCCTGGCCGGGCGCTACTTCGAGCGCTTCGCCGACCACGCCGTCCACGTGGCGGAGAACGTCGTCTACCTGGTGACCGGGCAGCGGCCGGAGGAGATCACCGAGGTTCAGTAGGCCCGGCACCCGCGTGGACGCGGCGCCCCCGGAAGGTGACACGCCTTCACTCGGCGGACCGCGCTAGCCTGCTGCCCACCCGAGACGGCGTTCACGGAGGGCATAGCGGTGGAGCCCCTTCAGCCGGGCGATCCGGAGAGGATCGGCCCCTACCGGGTGGTGGCCCGGCTCGGCGCCGGCGGCATGGGCAGGGTGTACCTCGCCCGGTCCCGCAGCGGACGGCCGGTGGCGGTGAAGGTCGTCCACAGCCGGTACGCCGGGCAGGCCAGGTACCGTGCCCGGTTCCGCCGCGAGGTGGACGCCGCCCGCCGGGTCGTCGGCGCCTTCACCGCGCCCGTCCTGGACGCGGGCGCGGACGCGCCGACGCCGTGGCTCGCCACCGCCTACCTGCCGGGGCCGTCGCTGCGGGAGGCGGTCGCGGAGTTCGGGCCGCTGCCCGCGGACGCCGCACGAGCGCTGGCCGCCGGGCTCGCCGAGGCGCTCGCGGCGATCCACCGCGGCGGACTCGTGCACCGCGATCTGAAACCGGCGAACGTGCTGCTGACCGCGGGCGGCCCCCGGGTGATCGACTTCGGCATCGCGCGGCCGGACGACGCCGCCCCCCTCACCCGCGCCGGCCACCCGATCGGCTCGCCCGGGTTCATGTCCCCCGAGCAGGTGCGGGGGCGGGAGATCGGCCCGGCCTCCGACGTCTTCACCCTCGGTGCGACGCTGGCCTACGCGGCTTCCGGGGTCGAGCCGTTCGGGACCGGCCCGGTGCACGCCCGCCACCTGCGGGTGATGAACGTCCAGGCGGACCTCGGTGCGATCACGGAACCGTGGCTGCGGGACCTGGTGACGGCGTGCCTGCGGGCCGAGGCGTCCACGCGCCCGTCGGCCGCCGAGGTGCTGGACCGGCTCGGGGCGCTCGGCGGCCCGCCCCTGCTGGGCGTCGGCTGGCTGCCCGCACCGGTCGCCGCGGAGGTGGAGCGCCGCACGGCCGAGGTCGTCCCGGAGGCGCCGCCGCCTGCGGGACCGCGGCGTCCGGGACGCCGGACGGTGCTCGCCGGGATCGGCGCGGGCGTGCTGGCCGCCGCGGGGACGGGCGTGCTCCTGCGCGACGGGACGGCCGGCGGGCCCGCGTCCGGCGGCTCCCGGGGACCCTCGAAGCCGCCGCCCGAAGGCGTCCCGCTGTGGAAACGGCCGCTCGGCCACGAGAACGCGGGCTTGGAGACCGCCGGAGGCGTGGTCCTGGTGAGCGCCGAGGAGAGCGTACGGGCACTGGACCCGGGCAGCGGTGAGCGGCTGTGGAAGCGCGACGACGCGTCCGCCACCGTCTCCGGCGACGACGTGTACCTTGCGGAGAACGAGGGCAAGCGGCTGCGCGCCATCCGGGCGTCCTCCGGCGGCACGCGATGGACGTACGACTTCGCGTTCGGCGAGGGCCCAAGCCGTCTGGCGGCATCCGACCGGGTGGTCTGCTTCGCCGTCTCGCGGGCCGGCCGGGACGGGCGGGCGGGCGCCGGCGCGCTGAACCGTGCGGACGGGCGGCGGCTCTGGAGGAGCCGGCTCGGCGACGACCCGGACGCGATCGCCGCCCGCGGAGACCTCGTGGTCGCCGCGTCGTCCGACCGGCTGGCCGCGCTGGAGGCCGGCACCGGACGGGCCCGGTGGACGCGGCCGATGGACCACGGCGACTACCTGATCATCGGCCGGGAGCTGGTCTTCGCCTGCGACCGCGTCGGAACGCTGCACGCGCTACGGGCCGCCGACGGAGGCGTCCTGTGGCGGCGCCAGAACGTGGCCGCCCGGTCGGGACGGCTCGGCGACGGCCTCCTCTACATGGAGGGGGCGGACGCCGAGATCCTCGCCCTGGAGGCGTCCACCGGGCGGACGGCCTGGTCACGCCGCCTCGCGCGGGTGGAGAACGACCCCAGGAGCCAGGCGACCGCGCTGCGGCTGTCGGGCGCGATCTTGTACGCAGCGTGCACCGACGGCACACTGTACGCGTTGAACGCGGCAGACGGCCGCGTCCGCTGGACGTATGCGGCGGAGACGATCCGGGTCAGCGTCCCCGTGAGCGCCGCCGGACGGGTGTTCGCCGTAACGGAGGACGGGCATGTCCGAGCGCTCGCTCCGCCCGAGACCCCCGGAGGATCACGTGGAGGCTCTTGAGCCCGGCGACCCGCGCACGGTCGAGGCGCCGCAGGGCGGCTACCGGCTGCTCGCGCGGCTCGGCTCCGGCGGCATGGGGACGGTCTACCTGGGGCGTTCCGCCGCCGGGCGGGTCGTGGCCGTCAAGCTCGTGCACCCCGAGTTCGGTGCCGACCCGCGGTTCCGGGAGCGGTTCCGGCGCGAGGCGGAGCTGTCGGCGACGGTCGGCGGCGGGTTCACCGCCCCCGTCGTCGACGCCGATCCGGACGCCCCGCGCCCGTGGCTGGCGACCGAGTACCTGCCGTCGGTGCCGCTGCGGGAAGCCGTCCGGAACTGGGGCCCGCTGCCGCCGGACGTCGTCCGGTACCTGGCGGCGGGCGTCGCGGAGGCGTTGCTCGAACTGCACCGGGCCGGGATCGTCCACCGGGACCTGACGCCCGCGAACGTCCTGCTGACCGCGGACGGCCCGCGCGTGATCGACTTCGGGATCGCCCGCGCGCTGGACGCCGCCACGATCACGCACTCCGAGACCACCCTCGGTTCGCCGGGGTTCATGTCCCCCGAGCAGGCCGCCGGCGACCGGATCGGCCCGGCGAGCGACGTCTTCACGCTCGGGGCGACGCTGCTGTACGCGTCCACCGGCAAGGAGCCGTTCGGTACCGGCCCGTGGCACGAGCGGCTCGCCCGGCTGCGCTCCGAACGGCCGCGGTTCGACCGGATCCCGGATGAGTCGCTGCGTGCGATCATCGCCGGCTGCATGGAGCGCGACCCGTCGCTGCGGCCCACCGCCGGGGAGCTGGCCGAGCGGCTCGCGGAATCCGCCCCCGAGGCCGCCTGGCCGTCCCCGATCGCGACCGAGATCGACCGGCGGCGGCGCGAGGCCGCGCACCCTCCCGCCCCGCGCCGCGACCGGACCCCGGTCGTCGTCGCCGCCGTCGCCGCGATCGTGCTCCTGGCCGCGGGAGTCTCCGCCGCCCTCTGGTACCAGGGCCGAGACCCCGGGACGGACGCCGCGGGCGCGCCCGCCCAGGCGACCCCGGCGGCGCCGGCGTCCCGGTCGGCGCCGGCCGCGTCGCCCACGCCGGTCGGCGTGATCCGCTTCTCCCTCTCCGGGGACGGCGAGGTCGAGTCGCTGACGTACACGGTGAACGGCGAGTCCAAGACCGTGGAGAACGTCGAACTGCCGTGGGAGATCACGGTGCCGATACCGTCCTCGGTGCCCAGGACGGCGTACGAGCTCGACTTGCGGAGCAGCGGCGGCGAGGTCCGCTACAACGTCGACGTGGACGGGCGGCTCCTCACCCGCGGGGTCAACGTCGGCGGGGGCACGGGCCACGCGGAGGGCATCTACTGATGGACGGGACCAGACCTCGGCCAAAGGTCGACATCCTGCCCGCCGGGGGCGGCGGCCTCGCCCACGGCCTGCCGCCCGCCGCCCCGGGGACGCTGTTCGCCCGGGGGCCGAGCGGCGGGATGCGCGTGGCGCCGGAAGCCCGGTTCTCCCTCATCTTCGGGCGGGGCGAGTCGGACGTGCACGTCTGTGTGGGAGGCCACGACCCGTACGTCAGCCGCCGAGCCGGATACATCCGCCATGACGGCTCGCACTGGGTGCTGCACAACATCGGCAGGCTGGCGATCCGGTTCCCCGACCGCCTCGTCCTCGGCGGACATCACGCCGCGCTCCCCCCGTCCTACACTCCCCTGATCATCGTCGCCCCGAACCAGGAGCACCTGCTCGAAGTGAGCATCGCCCCCCGAACCCGCTGGGAGGCCGAAGACCGGCACGAGGTCGGCACCTCCGACCCGGACGGCTGGCCGCTCACACCCGTCGAACACCTCGTCCTGGTCTGCCTGAGCCGCCGCTACCTCGCCCAAGAGCCCACCCCGCAGCCCCTCACCTGGGTCCAGGTCGCCGACGAACTGGGCCGCCTGCGTCCGGACGAACGATGGACCGCCAAGCGCGCCGCCCACATCGTCGCCGAGGTGCGCAAGCGCCTCACCCCGCACGTCCCGGGCCTGCGGGAGAGCGAGCTTTCGCCGCCGCTGGGCAACCAGCTCAACCACAACCTGATCACCGAACTGCTCGTCAGCGCCACGATCGTCCAGTCCGACCTGGCGTTCCTGGAGTGAGCCGCTCCGGGACCGGTCCCGGAGCCGTTCGGCCATACTTCCACCGACCACGTCGAGGAAGGAAGCCGATGCCGACGGTAACGGGCACACGGGCGGCGCTGGCCGGGTCGGGGCCGAGGGACGCAAAGCGGTCATCTCGATCGAGCACGAGTAGGCAGACGACCCTGCGGACCAAGACCATGCAGACCAAGACCATGCAGATCAGTAGGGCGCTGCCCTTCGCCGCGGCCCTCGGGCTCGTGCTCGCCGGCTGCGGGCAGGCGTCCCTCCCCGAAGCCGCGGACGGGACCGACCTCAGAGCCTGCGCCGACGCCGACTGCACCGTCCGCGTCGGCAACGGGGCCGAGATTCCTCTTGACGACGAGCTCGGCATGACCCCGGTCCAGATCACCATCAGCGGGGACGAGATCACCTGCAAGTCCACGGACGGCGGCGGCTCGTCCTTCTCCGTCTCCGCGAGCGCCAAGGTCCGCAGCCGGCTGCAGAACATCTCCATCGAAGCCCTCGGAATCAAGGGAGACGAAGCCGTCGTGAAGATCACGCCTTAGCCGGGGGCCGCCGAGGAGGCGGCCCCCGGCGGTTCCTTCCCGCGGCCGCGCCGGAGCTTTCGCCGCGCCTGTCCTGCGGCGCCCGGGTTTGAGATCATTCACTCGAGGATGTGATCCGACCCCGGGGAGGACGGCATGTCGTCATGGCGGGAGGCCGCGGCCGTCGTGATCGGCATCCCGGCGTTCGTGATCTGGGTGTCCGTCCTGCGGACCGACATGATCTGCAAGCTCTGGGCACCGGTCGTGCGGTCCGCCGGGGGCGACGTCCTGCGGGCAGCCGTGAGGTCGGCCATCCTGTACATCGTCGGCATGATCGCGTTCGGGCTGGTCCTGCTCGCGGTGCACGCGGCGCTGGACGGGCTGTTCGCGCGGGCGGCGGCGCTCGTGCTGAGCCTGCTGTACGCGCCGGTGGCGTTCATGCCGATGCCCGATCGGAGCGGTTCGCCCTACGGGGACGTCCGGCGCACCCTCGTGCGCGCGGGGGCGTCGGAGCGGCAGGCGCGGGCCTGCGCGTGGGCGACCGGACCGCTGGCGTTCGCCGGGCTCGCGGCCGTCGGCGCGGGGATCGCCTCCGCGTTCGCGGGGTGAGGGGCCGCCGCGGCGGCCCCTCGGGCGTCACTTCTTGCGGCCGCGCCGGGGCTTGTCCTTCTTCGCGTCCTTGGCGTCCTTCGCGGGCGGCGTCGGCGGCTTGGGGCCGTCCGACTTCGCGGCGCCCTGGTTCTTGACGGCCTCGATCGCGGCCTTCGCGGCGGCCGGGTCGAGGTACTCGCCGCCGCGCTTGAGCGGGCTGAAGTCGTCGTCCAGCTCGTAGACGAGCGGGATGCCGGTCGGGATGTTCAGGCCGACGATCTGCTCGTCGGAGATGTCGTCCAGGTGCTTGACCATGGCGCGCAGCGAGTTGCCGTGCGCCGCGACCATCACGGTCTTACCGGCGGCCAGGTCGGGGACGATCGAGTCGTACCAGTAGGGCAGCAGCCGGTCGACGACGTCGGCGAGGCACTCCGTGCGCGGGATCAGCTCGGACGGCAGCTCGGCGTAGCGGAGGTCGTTGACCTGGGACAGCGGGTCGTCGTCCTTGATGGGCGGCGGCGGGGTGTCGTAGGAGCGGCGCCAGGTCATGAACTGCTCTTCGCCGAACTCCTCGCGCGTCTGCGCCTTGTTCTTGCCCTGGAGGGCGCCGTAGTGGCGCTCGTTCAGCCGCCAGGAGCGCTTCACCGGGATCCAGAGGAGGTCCGCGACGTCCAGGGCGATGTTGGCGGTGCGGATGGCCCGCTTCAGCAGGGAGGTGTGCACCACGTCGGGGGTGATGTCGGCGTCGAGCAGCAGGTCGCCGCCGCGCGTCGCCTCGCTCTCGCCCTTCGCGGACAGGTCGACGTCCACCCAGCCGGTGAACAGCCCTTCCGCGTTCCAAACGCTTTCGCCATGCCGGAGCAATACCAGGGTCGCCATGCCGCAGAGCCTATCGGCCCGCCGGAGGTCACTCGCGGTTGGCCGGGTCCGCGAAGGAGGCGAACGCCCGCAGGTTGGCGAGGCTCTCGCCGCGCTTGACCCGCCAGTCCCACTCGCGCTGGATGGACGTCTTGAACCCGCGCTCCAGCGCCTTGTCGAAGTTCTCGTCGGAGTAGGTGAGGACGCAGCCGAGCACGCGGTCGAGCTCGTCCGGGGAGATCGAGTCGAGGGGCAGCTTCCCGACGAGGTGGACGTCGCCGACGTCGTCCAGGGCGAACGCGACCCCGTACATGCGGCCGTTCTTCTCCAGCAGGAACCGGTAGAACTCGGCGTGGTTCTCGTCCGGGCGGCGGCAGAAGAACGCCTCGACGTGCAGGGAGTGGTCGCCGACGATCAGCCACGTCATCGTGGCGAGCTTGTGCTGCCCGGGGAGCTTGACGAAGAACGCGTTCTCGCGCGGCTCCTCGAACTCCAACTCCGCCGCCTTGAGCGTCTCTCTGATGGTCTCGACGTGGTTCATGCGGTGACCTCTGCAGGAGCGACATTGACGGCCGGGATCGACATGGCACCGGTATACACGTCGAGGAGGCGGTCGACGGTGGCGTCCCAGCCGAAGCCGTCCGCGTGTCGGACGGCGCCGCGGGCGAGGCGCGCGTGCAGGCCGGGTTCGGCCTGCAGCCGGCGCAGGACGGCGGCGTAGTCGGCGGGGTCGTGCCCGGAGATCAGCACGCCGGATTCTCCGTCCGCGACGGCGGTGCACAGGCCGCCGACGCGGGCCGCGACGACGGGCGTCCCGCACGCCTGCGACTCGACGGCGACGAGCCCGAACGACTCGCTGTGGGACGGGACGACGGTGACGTCCGCGGCCCGGTACCAGTCGGCCAGCTCGTGCTGCGGGCTCGGCGGCTCGAAGCGCATGACGTCGGTGATGCCCAGCTGGGCGGCGAGGGACTGGAGCCCCTCGGGGCGGCAGCGGCCGGAACCGGACGGGCCGCCGACGACGGCGACGACGAGCTTGGCGCGCAGCGCCGGGTCGTCGGCGAGCATCCGCGCCACGGCTCGCAGCAGGACGTCCGGTGCCTTCAGGGGCTGGATCCGGCCGACGAACAGCAGCACGTACGCGTCGCGGGGCAGCCCGAGCCGGCGGCGGGCCGGGCCGGTGCGGTGCGGAAGGAGGCCGGTGCTGCGGGCGAGGATCGGCGACTCGGGCCGGAACATCGACAGGTCGACGCCGGGGCTGACGGTCGCGACCCGCGCGGGGTCGGCGCCGTAGAGGTCCACGAGCTCGCGGGCCTCCTTGGCGGTGTTGGCGACGAGCTGGTCGGAGGACGCCGCGACCTGCTCCTCACCGAGGACGCGCTCGGCGGGCTCGGGCTTGTCGTCGTCGGCGAGCGCCGCGTTCTTGACCTTCGCCATCGTGTGCATCGAATGGACGAGCGGCACGCCCCACCGCTGCTTGACCGCCCACCCGGCCTGGCCGGACAGCCAGTAGTGCGTGTGCAGGAGGTCGTAGTGGCCGGGGTCGTGGGCCGCCTCGACCCGCAGCACCCCGGACGTGAATCCGCACAGGTGGCGGGGGAGCTCGGTCTTGTCCAGCTCCTCGAACGGCCCGGCGACGACGTTGCGGACGAGCACGCCCGGAGCGAGCTCGACCACCGGGGGCAGGGCCCGCGACGTCGCGCGGGTGAAGATGTCGACTTCCACGCCCCTCGCGGCCAGCCTCTTGGCCACCTCGACGATGTAGACGTTCATGCCGCCCGCGTCGCCGGTACCAGGTTGGTCAAGGGGGGAAGTATGAACACTGACCGTCGCAACCCGGTTGATACGACGCGACACTGAACATCACCTCCGGTAGTGCAACCTATCGACCGGGTCGGGTGTTCCCTCGGGAAGGGGGACATTCGTGACTTCTCGCCACAGTGACCGGTCTCACCGGCTCCCACTCCCCCGGCGGCGCCGCGCACCGCGTCTGGGACCCTGGTCGCATGCGTAAGACCGCGATAGTGACCGGAGCAAGCAGCGGGATCGGGGCCGCCACCGCGCGGCGCCTGGCGGCCGAGGGGTTCAACGTGGTGCTCGCCGCGCGGCGCCGCGACCGCCTCGACGCCCTCGCCAAGGAGATCGCCGAGACCGTGCCGGGCGCCGCGAAGATCGCCCCGGTCACCCTGGACGTGACGTCCCAGGAGTCGGTGGACGCGCTGGCCGCGGCAGTCGGCGCCTGCCACGTGCTGGTCAACAACGCGGGCGGCGCCGTCGGCCTGGAGAGCGTCGCGTCCGCCGACCTCGCCGACTGGCAGACGATGTACGACACCAACGTGCTGGGCCTGGTCCGGGTGACCAAGGCGATCCTGCCGAAGCTGATCGAGAGCGGCGCCGGGCACGTGGTGAACATCACCTCGCTGGCCGCGCACGTCCCGTACGAAGGCGGCGGCGGGTACAACGCGGCGAAGCACGCCGCCTACGCGGTCAACGACGTGCTGCGGCTGGAGCTGGTCGCCGAGCCGGTGCGCGTCACCGAGATCGCGCCGGGGCTGGTGAAGACGGAGGAGTTCTCCCTGGTCCGGTTCCGCGGGGACGCCGAGCGGGCCGCCAAGCCGTACGAGGGCGTCCCGGAGCCGCTCGTCGCCGAGGACGTCGCCGACTGCGTGGCCTGGGCCGTCACCCGTCCGGCGCACGTCAACATCGACCGCATCGACGTGCAGCCCCGCGTGCAGGCCGCCCCCTACAAGCTGCACCGCGAGTAGCGCGGGGTCAGCCTCGCGGGGCGACCGCCGTCCAGGGGAGGGTGACCTCGCCGAGGCGCCACCGGTGCCGCCCGCCGTACGGCAGATGCGTGAAGACGGGATGGTTCCGCGCTAGCAGCGACACCGCCTCGACCCAGCGCGCGCGGGGGCCGAACGCCGAATGCGGCGCGGCCGTCGCCCAGCAGCGGTCGAAGTCCGCCAGCAGCGCGTGGACGGGCTCGCCCGGCACGTTCCGGTGGATCAGCGTCTTCGGCAGCCGCTCGGCCAGCACGGACGGACGTTCCAGCGAGCCCAGATGCGCGGCGAACGTGATGGTCTGGGGCCCGTCCTCGGTGAGGGTGACCCAGACCGCACGACGCCCGATCTCGTCACACGTCCCCTCCACGAGGACCCCTGAGGGCGCCAGGCGCGCGCGCAGATCGTCCCATGCGCGCCAGGCGGCCGACTCGTCGTACTGGCGCAGCACGTTGAACGCCCTGACCAGCACGGGCGGCCGCGGCACCGGCAGTTCGAACCCGCCGCGCCGAAATGACAGCCCTTCAAAGGCCGCACCGGCTCCTTTGGCGCCGACGACTCCTTTGAGGGCACCGGCACCGTTCAGCCTCAAGCCCTCTTTGGAGGCAGCGGCTCCTTTGAAGCCCACGGCTCCTTTGGGGGCCCTGGCACGCGCGGGGTCACCTGCTCCTTTGCGGTCACCTGCTCCTTTGCGGTCATCCGCTCCTTTGCCGTCTCCGACTCCTTTGCGGGGTTCGGGGG
>NZ_VCKZ01000675.1 GCF_005889745.1 Actinomadura geliboluensis | reverse complement strand
TCGTGGGCTGGGAGATGTATTTAAGAATCAGGGGCGGGGGCCGACGCGGGCTTCGGCGACGCGGGCGCCGGAGCCGTGGCCGGCTTGGCCGTCGCGACCGGCGCCGGCTTGGCGGCGGGCGCGGGCTGCGCCGGCGGGGCCTGCTTGCGCGGGCTGCTCTGCCGGACGGCGTCCTCGACCATCTTCTCCAGCGGGCCGGCCTCGTTCTCGGCGGTCAGCAGCCGGTGCAGCGTGTCGCTGATCTCGGTGAGCCGCTGCAGGGCCTGCGTGTGGTTCTTGGTGAGCGCGGTGAGCCGCTGCGTGGCGCCCTCGTTGATCACGCTGGCGCGGCGCTCGGACGCGGTGAGGGTGCGCTCGGCCTCCAGCCGCGCGCTCGTCACCGTCTGCTCGGCCTCCTGCTTCGCCGACGACAGGACGCTCTCCGACTCCTTCTTGGCGGAGGCGAGCACGTGGTCGGCCTTCTCCTGCGCCTGGGCGAGGTTCTTGTCGGCGTGCGCGCGCGCCTCGTCGATGATGCGCTTGGACTCGTGCTCGGCGTCCTCGCGGATCTCGGCGCCCTTGGCCTCGGCCTGGGCGACCTTGTCCTGGGCCTCGTCCTCGGCCAGGTTGATGATCTGGCGGAGGCGGTCGCTCAGGTCGTCGCCGGTGGGCTTGCGCGCCTCCCTGAGTTCGGCCATCTCGCGGCGGAGGCGCTCACCGTCGTCCTGGGCGCGGGCGAGGCGCGCCTCCAGTTCGCGGTGCTTCTGCTGGGCGCGGGCGATGTAGTCGTCGACCTGGCGGCGGTTGTAGCCGCGCATGACGATCTCGAACGACTCGTCTTGGAGGAGGTTGGGCAGGATCTCGGCTTCGTTGCTCATGGTGCCTTGGGGGGTCGTTGGCGGGGGTCATCACCCCGTCAGGGTCGGACGCGATAACAAGCCTCACCCGCCTGAGCGGGCCCACAGGATACGGACGTACCACACGGACGCACGGATACGTCAGGACGACTCTTGTCCGGTCCACCCCTTTCGCGCAACCGGAACACGCTTCTTGCTGCCGTTTCTTCTTGCCGACAGGCTCGACAAACTATCCAATCCGGTCAAATCCGATGCCCCCCGGTCCCCGGGCGGGGCGGGCCGCGTCCTAGCATCGGCGGCCATGAGCTACCTGGGAGCGTTGGGCGCGGACCGGCCGAAGATCGACCCGTCGGCGTGGGTCGCGCCCGGCGCGGTCGTCGTCGGGCGGGTGACGCTGGGCCGCGCGTCCAGCGTCTGGTACGGCTCGGTGCTGCGCGCCGAGGACGAGGAGATCGTCGTCGGCGACGAGTGCAACATCCAGGACCTCAGCTGCCTGCACTGCGACCCGGGGATGCCCGCCGTCCTGGAAGACCGGGTCAGCCTCGGCCACAAGGCGATGGTGCACGGCGCCCACGTCGAGACCGGCGCGCTCATCGGGATCGGCGCGATCGTGCTGAACGGCGCCCGCATCGGGGCCGGCACGCTGATCGCGGCCGGCGCGCTGGTGCCGCCCGGCAAGAAGATCCCGGCCGGGGTGCTGGTCGCCGGGACGCCGGGCAAGATCGTCCGGGAGCTGACCGACGACGACCGGCTCGTCCTGGAGCACACGCCCACGGTCTACATGGAGAAGGCCGAGCGGCACCGCGCCGCCGAGTGGCAGTGACGTCAAGCCCCCCTTGATCTCGCGCTGACCTGCGGCGACGCCGCTTCCGCGCCGGTCAGGAACCCGCCGGGCGGGTTCTGCTGACTACGATGACCATCGTGGTGTGGGGACCGGGCTATGGCAGCGCTCCGCCGCCCAGCCCGCAGCGGGGGCAGGATCCGTTCACGGAGGCGGAGCGCGACACGCGGGCGATGGTGGCCGCCGCGTGGTGGCCGTCGGCGCCCCCGCAGCAGCGCCACCACGCCATCGGCGGCCGCATGCTCGTGCTCCCCGACGGGACGTGGTGGCTGTTCGGCGCGTGGGCCCGCTGGTACCGGCTGCACCCGTCCGACGGCCAGTGGTACCTGTGCCCGCCGCCCCGCACGCCCGCCGTCCGGATGGCGGCCAGGCCCGCGCAGCAGGGCGCCGGGCAGGTGCCGAACCTGCCGCCGCACGTCGTCCCGGCCGGGCCCGACTTCGGCTACGACCCGCCCAAGGGGCTGCCGTTCGTCGGGCACGGGTTCGCGACGGACCTGACTTCGCGCGTGCGGTCGACCGTCGAGTCCGCCGCCACGCTCGCCGCCCCCGACTACCCGCACTGGTGGCCCGACTTCACCGGCGAGACGCCCTCGACCGTCGCGGCCGCGTGGGGCGTGATGCTGTGGTGCTCGGCCGCCCCGGCGTTCGACGCGCGGCTCGACGCGCAGATGCTCGACCTCTGGAAGCCTGATCCGGCCCGGTGGAGCATCCCGGCGAGCGTCGCGGTGGGGTTGATGCTCGCGGGCGGGTCGTCGGGCGTCTGCCACCAGGGCCCGTGCGGGGC
>NZ_VCKZ01000674.1 GCF_005889745.1 Actinomadura geliboluensis | reverse complement strand
CAGCGGGACTGTGCGCCCCGAGCGGCCTCCGCACCGTCTCCCCGACCCGCACCACGCCCTCCGACACGTCCCCACCGAAGAGCGGAACCTCAATGTCCACTGCCACAGCACCCAAAGATAGAACCCGGAACCCCCCGCACGCTCCGCTCACGCGTGGTAACGGCGTTATAGATGTGGAGCTGGAGGACCCGCACCCTTACACTGTGTCCCGGCGTCCCGCCGGGCGCCGGGCGCCCGTAGCTCAGCTGGACAGAGCATCGGACTTCTAATCCGACGGTCGCGGGTTCGAATCCTGCCGGGCGCGCCCCCGTCTGACCTGCAGTCTTACCACTGCCAAGATCCAGAATCCTGCCCGGTATGTCCCCATGTTTGCTCGATGTTTGCTCGGCTGTCGCGTCCCTGTCGCTGAGCCCTCCCGACCTGGTTGATCACCGGTGTCGAGCGTCCTTGGCCAGTGCGTCGGCGCGTCTGCGAAGAGCCGCGGCTGTCCGGGACTTTGGGGCTTTGGCCGACCGCCTGCCTGCGACAGGTGCCGGGGTCCGCATCCAACCTCCGGTTCGGATGCGGACCCCGGCACCAGGAGTCTGCTGGT
Source organism: Actinomadura geliboluensis (assembly GCF_005889745.1). Taxonomy (GTDB): domain Bacteria; phylum Actinomycetota; class Actinomycetes; order Streptosporangiales; family Streptosporangiaceae; genus Spirillospora; species Spirillospora geliboluensis. The sequence continues at coordinate 1,876 of NZ_VCKZ01000674.1, read as the reverse complement.
CAGCTTCTGCCGGTCATCGGTTCGACGTTCCCACCAGGTGGACGACGCGGCCCGCTGCTGTCGTTTCGTCCGGCTCGGGACCGGTGCGGGCGTTGAGGATGACAGCGGCGGCGTCTTCGGCGGATTGGCGGGCCAGGTCGGGTAGGACGCTGGTGTAGGTGTCGGAGGCGATGGTGATCGATGACAGGCCCAGGGTCTCTTGTACGACTTTCAGGTCGTGTCCGGCGCGCAGCAGGATGGTGGCGGCGCCGTGCCGCAGGTCGTGCAGCCGGACGGGTGGTAGCCCGGTCTCCATGGCGAGTAGCAGAAATTGTTCGGAGACGGCCATGGGCGCCAGCGGGCTGCCGTCGGGTTGGGTGAAGACGAATCCGGTGTCGTTCCAGGTGCCGCCTGCGGCCAGGCGTTCTTGGTTCTGACGGGCGCGGTGAGCGGTCAACTGCTTGACCGTGTGCTGGTCGAGGGTGACTTGTCGTTCTCCGGCTTCGGATTTGGGGCGGCCTTGTTCGGTGTGGCCGCCGTTCTGGGTGATCTGCCACCGGACCCGGATGGTGCCTTCGTCCAGGTCGACATCCGCCCACCGCAGTCCGCATGCTTCACCGCGCCGCAGCCCGCGGAACGCGATGAGATGGTAGAGCGCATGCAGCCGGTGCAGGGCGGCGCGGTCGAGGAACGTGCCGGTCTGTTCGGGTGTCCAGACCATGACCGGTGAGGGCCGTGGTGTGCTGACGTAGGCGTCCATCGGTTTGACGCGCCCGTTGCGCACCTTCCCGTCTGGTCCAGCCGGGCAGATGCGGCTCTTGGCCTCGATGAATGTCTCCCGGCCCCGGCGCCATTCGCGGACGCGTTCGGGTGTCCACACCAGCGCTTTGGGGCGGCGGCCGGAGGGCAGTTCGATCAGGGAGGCGACGTTGAGGTCGATGCGCCGTTCCCGGATGGCCTGGTTGAGGGCGGCGCGCAGGGTGGCACGGATCCGGTGCATGGTCGCCGGACCGACCGCCCGAGCCCCTTTCACCTGTGCCCGTGCTTCGGGGTCGCCGGACTCGCGGGCGCGGGTGATCGCCTCGTTGCGTTCGTCGATGGCGTCGAAGACCGCTTGGACGTCGGCGACGCGGAGCCGGTCCAGGCGGATGTCGCCGATGACCGGGTTCAGGTGGGTGGTGATGTGGGTGCGGTAGCTGCGCAGGGTCCCGTTGCGCAGGCCTTTGCGTCCGGCGAGCCAGGTCTGCAGCCACTGCCCGACCGTGATGGCGGTGTCCAGGTCCTGCCCGGTGCGGATTTTGCGGCGCACCTCCTCAGGCGCCGGGAGCCGCTTGTCCTTCTTCAGCGTGGTGGTGATGAGGTCGGCGATCCGGCTGCGGTCCTCGGCGTCGGTGCTGATGGCCAGCAGTTCGTGCAGCCGGGCGATCTGGGTTTCGGCGGCGTCCTGGCTGGTGAATCCGCCGCGGCGGATCGGGCTGCGGCGGGTGCCGTCCCGGCGGGGCGGTAGTTCGAACTGGTAGTACCAACTGCCGTGGGTCGGGCTCCAGGAGCCGCCCCGGCGGCGCAGCTTGGGGCATTTGCTGAGCAGTCCCCGGCCGTCGGGGGTGCGGCAGCCGCAGGCCTTGTAGGTGGTTCCGGCAGGCATCCGGTGTTTCACTCGCTTTCTGGTGCGGGCTGTCCGGCGGTGTCGTTGAGGCCGAGCAGGGTGAGCAGTCCGGCGGTGGGGACCAGGTAACTGCGGCCGACGCGCAGCACCGGGCAGGGGAAGTGCCCGGTGCGTGCCAGCTCGTAGCTTTTGGTGCGCCCCACTCCCAGCGCCCGCCCCGCGGTGACCAGATCGATCACGGCGGGCAGCGTGCGGATCTCCGCCGTCGCGCGTGCGCACGATGCTCACCAG
>NZ_VCKZ01000170.1 GCF_005889745.1 Actinomadura geliboluensis | reverse complement strand
CGGAAGGCGGTGTCCAGGGCGAGTTCGCCGCGCGGGTCCACGTTGACCATGCAGACCTTGTGGTCGCCGTCCAGGTGGGACGTGAAGAGCATGTAGTTCGCCACGGCGATGCGGCTGATCTGGTCGGTTTCGCGGTAGAGGCCGTTGGGGGCGGCGCGGAAGTTGTCCATGGCCGCCCAGTGCGGGCCGCCCGTGCTGGGGTCGTTGAGTTCGAGGGCGCTGACCAGGGCCGGGCAGTCGCGTTCGGTGCCGCCGGCGGCGACCTCGGCGAGGGTGTCGATCCTGCACTTGGCCTTGGGGCCGGCGGCCAGCAGGCGGCGGATGTCCAGGGTGTAGATCATCCCGGCCTGCTGGTGGGCGGGCGGTGAGCCGGCGAGGCCGCCGGTCAGGACGACGTGGTAGAGGAAGCGGTCGTCGGGGCTGACCTGCAGCCAGCCGCCGCCGTCGAGCGCGGAGGTCGGGGTGTCGGTGGGGAAGAGGCGCTTGAAGGCGGTGTAGTCGTCGAAGACCTCGCGCCACTGCGGGTGGGGGACGGTGATGTCGGGGGCGTAGTAGACGGTGCCGCCTGGCATGCTGGACGCGAACGCGCCGCGGTGGCCGCGCCGGTGGGTGACGGTGGTCTCCATGATGCCGCGCGGCTCCTCGCCGAACGGGGTGGCCTCCTGGCGCGGGCCGTCCGGCATGCGGGAGACCGAGCGCAGCCGCGGGCGGTCGCGGTCGGCGATGTCGAAGACGCGGACGGTGTCGCGGTTGCCGTTGGGCGCGCCGCCCTCGATCTCGGGGTTGATCAGCAGCCGGGGCTCGGCGAAGTCGCTGGCGACGGCGACGCCGAGGTCCTCACGGACGCCGAGGCCGTGCGGGTTGGCGCAGGTCGGGACGGCGATGGGCGGCAGGCTGGGGCAGTGCTCGGCGCCCTCGGAGCGTCCGGTGGCGGCGGGGGCCTCGGTGAGCACGCGGCCGTCGCGGTCGAGCCGGACGATCTCGCCCGGGGTGCCGGCGAAGCCGTTGCCGAGCCGGGTCTCGCCGTGGGTGTAGGTGCAGGGGCCGGCGATGTTCGGGCCGCCCATGAACGTGGCGTACGCGGTGCCGTCGGCGAGCGTGGTCACGGCGTCGGGGGCCGAGCCGCAGGGGGTGTCCTCGGGGAGGGTGATGCCGGTCAGTTTGATCATCGGTAGCCGGCTGACGTCGAAGACGTACACGGTGTCGGAGAAGATGCCCCCGGCGTACACCCGGTCGCCCTTGCGCCAGGTGTACTGCATGTGGTGCGGCTCGTTGCCGGTCTTGCCGCCGATGGTGACGGTGTTGACGACCTTGCCGTAGTCGGGGGTGCCGCGGGTGGCGTCGACGACGGCGAGGAAGTCGGGGTCGGGGGTGCCGCTGTCACCAGGCCCGGAGTCGCCGGCCCAGACGAGCAGCCATTCCTTGCGGCGCCCGTCCGGTGCGGGGCTGCGGGCGGCGTCGGTGAGGTGGTTGGTGGCCGAGTAGGACGCGCCGTCCGAGCCGGTGACGCGGGAGCGGACGGTGACGACGCCCGCGGCGGCGCCGGCCGCGGTGGTGGCGGCGACCGCGCCCCCGCCCGCCAGCGCGCAGCAGGCGGTGGCCAGGACGGCGGTTCTTCCACGGAGGCGGGCGTGCGGCCTGGAACCAGTCATCGGCTCTCTCCTGCGGGCGCGTGGCACGGCCGCCGGTACGGCCGCGGATCCGTACGTTACTAATCCTTTTTAAAGAAAAGCGAGAGGCGATTCAGTCCGGATACGGCCAGCGGAGGGGGCGGGGCGCCCGGGTCAGGTGAGCCAGGCGGCGGGCCCGGCGCCGCCGTGGCCGAGCGGCGGGAACAGCTCCTCCAGCCGCGCCGACTCGTCGGCGGCCAGCGGTGCGCACAGCGCGCGGAGGGCGCCGTCGACGTGGGCGGGGGTGCGCGGGCCGATGACCGGCGCGGTGACGTCCGGCCGGGACAGCACCCACGCCAGGCCGACCTCGGCGGGGTCGCGGCCGAACTCCCGGCACAGCGCCTCGTACCGCTCGATCGTGCCGCGCAGGGCCGGCAGCGCCGCCTCGGCCCGCCCCTGCGCCGACTTCACCGCGGTGCCCTCGGCCAGCTTGCGCAGGACGCCGCCGAGCAGCCCGCCGTGCAGCGGCGACCACGCCAGCACCCCGGCGCCGTAGTGCCGCGCGGCCGGGATGACCTCCAGCTCGGCGTGCCGGACGGCCAGGTTGTACAGGCACTGCTCGCTGGCGAGGCCGGGCAGCGAGCGCCGGCGTGCCGCCTCCTGACCTGCGGCGATGCCCCAGCCGGGGAAGTTCGAGGAGCCGGTGTAGCGGATCTTGCCCTGGCGGACGAGGGTCTCCATCGCCGTCCAGATCTCCTCCCAGCCGACGCCCGGGTCGGGGCGGTGCAGCTGGTACAGGTCGATCCAGTCGGTGCGCAGCCGGCGCAGCGACTCCTCGCAGGACGCGATGATGTTGCGGGCGGACAGGCCCCGGTCGTTCGGGCCGCGGTCCATCGGCTCGCCGACCTTGGTGGCGAGGACGACGCCGTCCCGGCGGCCGGGGCGGGCGGCCAGCCAGCGGCCGACGACCTCCTCGGCGTGGCCCTTGTGCACCCGCCAGCCGTAGATGTTGGCGGTGTCGACGAAGTCGATGCCCTCGGCCGCCGCGTGGTCGAGCAGCCGGTGCGCCGCCGGCTCCTCGACCCGGCCGCCGAAGTTGACCGTGCCGAGGGCGAGCCTGCTCACCCGCAGCCCGGTGGCCCCCAGCCGGACGTGCCGGTCGTCGTCGGACATGCGTTCCCTCCAGCCCGCGGCGAACAGCGTACTATCTTATAATTAAGTAGGTGCGTTATCTACGCCACCCGCCGCCCGCAAGGAGGCGCCGTTGGACACCCGATCCGGCCCGCTCCTGCTGGCGCCCGCCGCGCCCGGCGTCGGCGACCTGGCCAGGCGCCTCGCCGCCTCGGCGGCGCACGTGCCGCGCCCCCCGGCCTGGGCGGTGGCGTGGCTCGCCGAGCGCCGCGACCGGAACCCCTTCGAGGTGACCGGGGTCCCGTTCGCCCGGCTGGACGGGTGGGCCTTCGCGCCCGGCTCCGGGGACCTCGTCCACCGCAGCGGCCGGTTCTTCTCCGTGGAGGGCATCCGGGTGCGCGCCGGCCGCGGCCCGGTCCGCACGTGGGAGCAGCCGATCATCAACCAGCCGGACGTCGGGGTGCTCGGCATCGTGGCCCGGGAGATCGACGGCGTGCTGCGCTTCCTGATGCAGGCGAAGGCGGAGCCCGGCAACGTCAACACCGTCCAGCTCTCCCCGACGGTGCAGGCCACGGCGAGCAACTTCCAGCGCGTGCACGGCGGCGCGCCGTCCCGCTACCTGGAGTACTTCGCCCGCGACGGGCTCGCCCGCGTCCTCGTGGACGTGCTCCAGTCCGAGCAGGGGGCCTGGTTCCGGGGCAAGCGCAACCGCAACATCGTGGTGGAGACCACCGGGCCGGTCGACGTCCACGACGACTTCGCCTGGTTCACGCTCGGCGAGCTGTACGCGCTGCTGCGGCTGCCGAACGTCGTCAACATGGACGCCCGGACCGTGCTGTCGTGCCTGCCGCTGCCGGTCGCGGCCGATCCCGCGGACGGGTTCGGCGCGGCGCTGCGGCGCTCGGCGCGCGCCCTCGACCGGGGCGCGCTGCACCGGCCCGGCGAGGTGCGCGGCTGGCTCACCGCCCGCAAGATGGCGCACACGCTGGACGTGCGGCCGGTGCCGCTGGACGCGGTGGAGGGCTGGCGCCGCGACGACCGGGAGATCTTCCACACGGGCGGCCGCCACTTCACCATCTCCGGGGTCCGGGTGCGGGCGAGCAACCGGGAGGTGCGGGACTGGTGCCAGCCGCTGCTGCGCCCGCGCGGCACGGGCCTCGCGGTGTTCCTGGCCCGGCCGATCCGCGGCGTCCTGCACGTGCTGGCCCGCGCCGACCTCGCGCCCGGCCACCGCGACGTCGTCGAGGTCGGGCCGACCGTGCAGTGCACGCCCGCCGACCAGGCGCGGCTGCCGCCCCCGGACCGGGCCCGCTACCTGGACCTGGTCACCGCCGGGGGCGGCGCCGTCCGCTACGACGTGGAGCAGTCGGAGGAGGGCGGCCGGTTCCAGCGGGCGGTGACCCGCAACCAGATCGTCCAGGTGGACGACGACTTCCCGCTGGAGGTGCCGCCGGACTTCCGGTGGCTGACCGTGGCGCAGCTCCGCGAGCTGACGCGGGCGAGCTACCAGGTGAACATCGAGGCCCGCACGCTCGCCCTCTGCCTGCACGCCCTCCGCTGACCCGGCCCGCTCCACCGCCCCCGCCCGCTCCATTGCTCCGGCCCGCTCCATCGGCCCGGCCCGCGGTTCAGCCGAGCGGGTCGGCGGCGTGCGCGGGCTCCGACGCCGTCGCCTCGTCCGGCGCGGCCTCCTCTTCCCCGCGCGGCACCTTGATCAGCCAGATCAGGGGCAGGCAGAGCAGGCTGAGCACCATGGCGCCGGCGAACGCGGCGTGCATCCCGGACGCGAACGCCTCGTGCGCCTGCCGGACGACGGCCGACACCAGCTCGTCCGGCGTCCCGGGCGGCACGGGCGCGGCCCCCAGCGCGACCGACTCGGTGTCCATCCGGTCGGCGATCCCGGCGGGGACGCCGGCGCCGGTGAGCTTGCCGGCCAGCCCGTTCTCCACGACCAGCGCGATCGCGGTGCCGACGGAGGCGACGCCGATCGCCGGGCCGAGGCTGCCCATCGTCTCGCCGACGCCGGAGGCGACCCCGGCGAGCCGCTTCGGGGCGCTGCTGATGACGACCTCGGTGCCGATGGGCACGATGAAGCTCATGCTGATGCCGAGCGCGATGAGGTAGGGCCACAGCGCGTGGTACCCGGTGTCGACCCCGGCGCGGGTGATGCCGAACAGCCCGACCATCAGCAGCACGGTGCCCGCGAGCAGCGGCGGGCGCGGGCCGAGCTTCTGGTTGAGCAGCCCGCCGAGCGGCGCCGCGATGATCCCGGTCGCCGGGATCGGCAGCAGTTCCAGCCCCGCGCGCAGCGCCCCGGCGCCCTGGACGTTCTGGAAGTACAGCGCCAGGTGGAACCAGGCCGCGAACATCACGCCGGAGCCGAGCAGGAGCAGCAGGTTGCCGCCCGCGAAGGCGCGGGACCGGAACAGCTCGGGCGGCGTCAGCGGCTGGCCCGCCGTCCGCTCCCGCAGGGCGTACAGGACGCCGGCGGCCAGCGCGACCGCGAAGCAGGCGAGCGGCAGCGCGCCGGTCCAGCCGCGCTCGGGCACCTGGTTGATGCCGAGGACGAGCGCGAGGATCGTGACGGTGAGCAGCGCCATGCCGGGCAGGTCGACGCGGCGCCGGGCGTCCTGCGGCGGGGTGGGCGCGATGAGCGCGAGCACCATGGCGAGGGCGATCAGGCCGCCGATGACGTTGATGTAGAAGGCCCAGCGCCAGCCGGCGTACTCGACGACGACCCCGCCGAGGAACGGGCCGGACGCCGACGACAGCGCGAACGTGCCCATGAAGACGCCGACGGCGACCTTCAGCTTGTCCTCGGGGAAGGTCAGCCGCAGGATCGCCAGCGCGGACGGCAGCAGGCTGGCGCCGAACGCGCCCTGCACCACCCGGAACGCGATCAGCGTCCCGATGTCCTGGGCGACGCCGACCAGGCCGGACGCCGCGATGAAGCCGACCAGGCCGATCAGGAAGACCCGCCGCTGGCCGAACCGGTCGCCGAGCTTGCCCGCGGTGACGAGGGTGGCGGCGTAGGCGAGCATGTACCCGGTGGTGACCCACTGGAGCTCCGCCAGCCCGGTGTGCATCTCCGCGCCGATGGTCGGGTTGGCCACGGTGACGACCATGGCGTCGACGCCGTGCATCATCGCCGACAGGGCCAGGGCCAGCAGCCCGAGCCACAGCCTGGCCGGGACGGGCGCGGCGGGGGCGGCGGGCGCCTTCTTCACATCCATCGGTGACTCCTCGGGCTGGGGGCCGGCGGCCGGGGTCGGGTCTGCGGGGTCACGTCCGCGGGGTCAGATCTCCAGGCCCGGGGGCGAGTGGTCGGCGACGACGGCCAGCTCGATGTCGTGCTCCAGGAGCGCCTTGAGCGCGCACAGCGTCATGGTGAAGCCGCCGGTGGAGTCGGCGACGCGGGCGACGGCGGTGTCCCCGTCGCCGCTGAAGCCGGTCTCGGTGACCTGGACGTAGGTGGTGTCGTCCTTCCACGGGACGAAGCGCAGCGTGACCGTGGTGGCGGCGTCCTCCGGGCCCCAGTCGAAGACGATCCGCTCGCCCTCCTCGGCCTCCTTGACCCGGACGTCCACCGACGCGCCGTACATCTCCCACTCCCACCGGACGGTGGTCCCGGGCACGAGCTTGCCGCTGCTCTTGGTGAACCAGAAGCGGGTGGTGACCGCCGGGTCGGCGAAGGCGCGGAACACCTCCGCGGCGGGGCGCCGGATGAGCATCCCCTCCTTGACCATGGGCGGGCGGGTGAGCGTGAAGGCTGCTTGTGACATGGGATTTCCCCTCTCTGGCGGTGCCGCCGGAGCATCCGCGCGGACGTCTCCGGCCCTACCCTCCATCTCGATATGCAACCAGATGACTGCCTGTTATCGCAAGGGTCGACCCGCATCCCGGCTCCCGCATTTGATTGAGAAACATATAGTTATTTGCCGGGAGCTGACCTATGATCCGGGGCATGGCGTCCTCGGCCTTCAGCACCGAAGTGGACTTCCCCGAACTCACCGACGACTTCCTCCGGCTCACCCGGAGCATCGGCTGGTGCACCGTCGCCACCGTGGACCGCAAGGACCGGCCCCGCAGCCGCATCCTCCACGTCTCGTGGGAGATCGGCCGGGACGCCGGCGGCGACCGCCCGATCGGCTGGGTCAGCACCCCGCGCTCCCCCGTCAAGACCGCCCACCTGGCCCACAACCCGTTCGTCTCCTGCAGCTACTGGAGCCCGGCGCACGACGCGGTGTTCGCCGACTGCGAGGCGTCCTGGGCCGACGACGAGGCGAGCATCGCGCACGTGTGGGACCTCGTGTCCACCGAGGCCCGCGAACGCGGCTTCGACCCCTACGCCCAGTGGCCCGAAGGCGCCGCCGACCCCGGTTTCCAGGTCCTGCGGCTGGTGCCCTGGCGCGTCCAGATCACCCTCCAAGACCTGGCGCACGGGGAGACCATCGGCTCTTCCCGGGTGTGGCACGCGCAGGACTGAACGCCGGGAGGCGGACCGATGACGACGACCTCGCCGGCGCGCGAACCCGTCCTCGCGCCGGGCACCGTCCCCGTGCTCGGGCACGGCCTGCACATGAAGAAGCGGCCGGGCGACTTCCTGCTGTCGCTGCAGAACGGCGACCCGGTGACCGTGATCCGGCTCGGCCGGGAGCGCATGTACGTGGTCAACGACCTGGAGCTGATGCGCCAGGTGCAGCGCGACCCCGACACCTTCATCCGGGGCGGCCCCATCACCGAGCGGTTCCGGCAGATGTTCGGCAACGGGCTCGGCATCTCCGAGGGCGAGACGCACCGCCGGCAGCGGGCGCTGATCCAGCCCGCGTTCCACCGCGACCGCATCGTGGCCTACACCGCGATGATGAGCGACCGGGCCGCCGCCGTGGCCGCGTCCTGGACGGACGGCGCGCGCCTGGAGGTCGACCGGGAGATGGACGACCTCGCCCTCGCCAACGTCACCCAGGTGATCTTCTCGGCGGACGCGGGCCTCGACCACAAGAGGTTCATGACCGCGACGACCACCGTCCTCGGCGGGCTGTTCCGGCAGATCGCCGACACCACCGGGCTGCTGACCCGGCTGCCGACCGCGCGCAACCGCGCCTACCGGGACGCGCAGCGGTACCTGCACGGCACCATCGACCGGGTCATCGCCGACTACCGGGCGGCCGACGCCGACCACGGCGACCTGCTGTCGATGATGATGCGGGCCCGCGGCGACGACGGCGAGCCCGCGATGACCGACCGGCAGGTGCACGACGAGGTCGTCACCTTCTTCATCGCCGGGAGCAACACGATCAGCAACACCCTGTCGTGGACGTTCCACGAGCTGGCGCGGCACCCGGAGGTCGAGCGGCGGCTGCACGAGGAGGTGGACGCGGTCCTCGGCGGCCGGGCCGCCGGGTACGACGACGTGAAGGCGCTCGACTACACGCGCCGGGTGCTGGACGAGACGATGCGCTACCGCACGCAGGGCGTGTTCCAGAGCAAGGTGGCCGCGTCCGACACCGTGCTCGGCGGCTACCGGATCCCGGCCGGGGCGCCGGTCCTCTACAGCTTCCACGCCGTCCACCACAACCCGTCGGTGCATCCCGACCCGGAGCGCTACGACCCCGACCGGTGGCTGCCGGAACGGGCCGCCGACCTGCCGCGCGGCGCGTTCACGCCGTTCGCGGTCGGCCCGCACGGCTGCATCGGCGACCAGTTCGCCCGGGTGGAGATGGTCGTGACGCTGGCGACGATCGCCGCCCGGTGGCGGCTGGTGCCGGTCCCCGGGCACACGCCCCGGCCCAAGCCGGCGATCACGATGCCGGTGGACGCGCTCCCGATGACCGCCCACGCGCGCGGCGCCTGACGCCGCGCCTGACGCCCCGACTGACGCCCCGCCGGAGAAGGACGCACGAGAAGGAGACGCCATGCCTGACCAGCCCGGGCTCACCGCCGACCAGATCGGCGAGTACTACGACGACATCGGCGGGCTGGTCGAGCTCGTCGGCGGGAACCTGCACGTCGGGTACTGGGAGGACGGCGACCGCGGCACGTTCCTGGCGGGGCTGCTGCGCCTCACGTCGATGCTGGAGGAGCGGCTGGAGCCGCGCGCCGGGCAGCGCGTCCTGGACGTGGGCTGCGGGGTCGGCGAGCCGGCCGTCCGGATCGCGCAGCACCACGACGTCCGGATCACCGGGATCACGCTCAGCCACTGGCAGGTGCGCGAGGCGACCCGCCGGGTGATCTCCGGCGGCGTGCGCGGGCAGGTGGAGATCGAGCACGCCGACGCGACCGCGCTGCCGTATCCCGACGCGTCCTTCGACGCGGTGCTGGCGTTCGACTCGCTCGCCAACGCCGAGGACAAGGGACGCTGGCTGAGCGAGATGTTCCGGGTGCTGCGGCCGGGCGGCCGGTGCGTGTTCACCGACTATCCGCGGCTGTCGGACCCGACCGACGCGGAGATGGCGGTGCTGCGGGACGCCGCCCTGTTCGACCCGGCGCCGGCCGGGGAGATCGTCAAGCGCGCCGAGGCCGCCGGGTTCGAGATCCTGGAGGCGCTCGAGTGCGCCCGGAACGTGCGCCGCTACTACGACGAGGTCCTGGTCCGGCTGGAGTCGCTGCGTCCCGTCCTGGACGCGGACTACGGCCCGGAGAAGATGGCGATGTTCGAGCAGGCGCTGAAGACGTCCTACGGCATCTGCCGGGAGCGGCTCGGCTACCTGATCGTCACGTGCCGCAAGCCCGGCGCGTGAGCCCGGGGCCGCCGCCCGCCTCGCCCGCGCACTGGAAGGGCCGCCGGGTCCTGGTCACCGGCGGTGGCGGTTTCCTCGGGACGTGGTTCGCGCGCCGGCTCGCGGAGATCGGCGCGGAGGTCGTCGCCGTGCACCGCCCCCGCCCGGAAGGGCCCCTGCCGGACGGGCTCGGGGACGGCTGGGCCCTGGCCGAGGCCGACCTGCGCTCGCCCGCCGAGGTGGAGTCGCTGCTGCGCGGACCGGCGGCGGGCACCGACACCGTCGTGCACTGCGCCGCCGTCTACGGCGACAGCGCGTTCAAGCGGCGGCACGGCGGGACGCTGCTGGCGGCCAACACCCGGCTCGTCTCCACCGTGCTCGACGCGGCGCGCAGGCACGGCGCCGGCACGCTGGTGCTGATCAGCTCGACCGAGGTGTACTCGGCGGCGCTGACCGGGCCGATCCGGGAGGAGGACGACCACCGCGCCCGCCCGGACCTGTCGGGTGACGGCTACGCCCTGGCCAAGGTCTTCGCGGAGCTGCTGGCGGACGAGTACCGGCGCGAGTTCGGCATGACGGTGTTCACGGCGCGTCCGGCGAACGTGTACGGGCCGGGCGACGGCCTCGGCCCCCGGCCTCCGCTGGCGGTCCCGGCGATGCTGCGGCGGCTCGCGGCGGGCGAGCCGGTGCCGGTCTGGGGCGGCGGACGGCAGCGCCGCTCGTTCGTCCACGTCGAGGACATGGTGGAGGCCGTCCTGCAGATGGTCGCGTCCGGTGCCTTCGACACCTTCAACGTCGCCGCGCCCGGGACGGTGTCGATGCTGGAGCTGGCGCACCTGGTCGCCGCCGAGTTCGGCGCGCCGGACCGGGTGGAGCTGCGGCCCGACCTGCCGGGCGGCCCGCCCGTCCGGGAGTTCGACACCACACGCATGCGGCGCGTCGTCGACTTCGAGCCGCGCCCCCTGCGGACCGGGATCGCCGATACCGTCCGGTGGTTCCGCGAAGGCGGCGGAGGCCCGCGATGACGGACCCGATCGACGCGTCGTTCCGCGCGCTGCCGCTGGCCGAGGCGGCCGGGGCCGCGCTGGCCCGCGCCGAGCGGCTGGGCGCGCGGCACGCCCGGGTCCGCGTGGCTCGCATCCGGGAGGCGGCCGGGTTCCTGCGCGACGGCCGTCCGGCGGGCGGCCACGACACCACCCGGACCGGCCTCGGCGTGTCGGTCGTGCACGGCGGCGCGCGCGGCTTCGCCGGGTGCGCGGAGCCGGCGCCGCGCGCCGCCGAGGACGCCGCCGAGCGGGCGGTCGCCGCCGCCCGCGTCGCCGCCGGGATCGGGCCGCCGGCCGCCGAGCCCGCCGCGGAGCCGGTGCACCGCGACGCGGTCTGGGCGTCCGCGTACGAGATCAACCCGTTCGACGTGCCGGCCGCCGAGCGCCTCGCGCCGCTGGCCGACTGGAGCCGCCGGCTGCTGGCCGCGCCGGGCGTGGCGCACGTGCACGCCAAGCTGGTCGCCGTCCAGGAGAACGCCTACTACGCCGACCTGGCGGGCACGGTGACGCTCCAGCAGCGGATCCGGGTCCACCCGATGCTGGTGGCGGCCGGGGCGGACCCGCGCACCGGCGGCGCCGGCACCCTGCGCACCCTCGCCCCGCCGACCGCGCGCGGCTGGGAGTACCTGACCGGCACCGGCTGGGACTGGGACGCCGAGATCGCCGGGCTGCCCGCGCTGCTGGCCGCCAAGCTGCGCGCCCCCGCCGCCGAGCCGGGCCGCCTCGACCTGGTGATCGACCCGTCCAACCTGTGGCTCACCCTGCACGAGACGGTCGGGCACGCGACCGAGCTGGACCGGGCCGCCGGCCACGAGACCGGCTACGCGGGCGGCTCGTTCGTCCGGCCGGAGTCGCTCGGCTCGCTGCGGTACGGGTCGGAGCTGATGAACGTGACCGCCGACCGCACCGCCCCGCAGGGCCTCGCCACCGTCGGGTTCGACGACGAGGGCGTCGCGGCCGGGGCCTGGGACCTGGTGTCGGACGGCGTGCTGACCGGCGTCCAGACCGACCGGCACACCGCGCCGCTGATCGGGGCGGAGCGCTCGACCGGCTGCGCGTACGCCGAGTCGGCGCTGCACGCGCCGATGTCGCGGATGCCGAACGTGTCGCTGCGCCCCGCCCCCGCCGGGCCCGGCGTCGAGGAGCTGATCGGGACGGTGGACGACGGCCTGTACGTGGTCGGCTCGGGGAGCTGGTCGATCGACACGCGGCGGCGCGGGTTCCAGTTCACCGCGCAGCGCTGCCACCGCATCCGGCGCGGGCGGCTCGCGGGCCAGGTCCGCGACGTCGCCTACGGCGGCGAGACCACCGCGTTCTGGGGGTCGCTCGCCGGGGTGGGCGGCCCCGGGACGTACCGGATGTTCGGCGCCGACCTGTGCGGCAAGGGGCAGCCGCTGCAGATCGCGCCCGCCGGGCACGGCTGCCCGGCGGCGCTGTTCACCGGGGTCGCCGTCCGCGACGCGGCCGGGGAGGCGGGGCTGTGAGCCGGACCCGGCAGGACGCTCCGCCGTCGCCCGCCGCGCTCGCCGAACGGGCCGCCGCGGCGAGCGGAGCGGACGAGTGCGTCGTGACCGTCGAGGTGCGCGGCGGCGCGCACCTCCGCTGGGCGAACAACGCCGTCACCGCGTCGGGGCACGTCCATGACCACCGGGTCACCGTCGTGTCGGCCGTGGCCCGGCGGGACGGGATCGCGGTCGGCAGCGTGACCGGCCAGGCCGATCCCGGCGGCGAAGTGGACGGCCTGGTCGAGGCCGCCGACGCAGCCGCCCGCTCGGCCCCTGCCGATCCGGACGCCACGGGCCCGGTAGGGGACCGCGCGTCGCCGGACTGGGCCGATCCTCCCGCTGAGGCCCCCGCCGCACTGCTCGCGCCGGTCGCGGCGTCACTGCGGTCGGCGGTCGACCGCGCCAATGCGGAAGGACGGCTGCTCTACGGGTACGCCGAGCGAGGTTTCCGCACCAGTTACGTCGCGTCGAGCACCGGCCTGCGGCTCCGGCACGTCCAGCGCGAAGGGCTGCTCGACCTCACCGTGCGCGGCTCCAATGGCGCGGGCCAGGTCTGGGCGGGCAACGGCTGGACGGGTTCGCAGGCGGACGACGACGTCGCCGCCCTACACGAGCGCCTGCGCGACCGCCTGCACCCCGAACTGCCGCGCGCCGAACTCCCCGAAGGCCGCTACGAGGTACTGCTGTCGCCGTCCTGCGTGGCCGACCTGATGCTGCACCTGTACCGGGCGGCCGGAGCCGGAGACGCGGCGGACGGCGCGTCCCCCTTCGCCGATCCGGGTGTCGGCACGCGGCTCACGCCGATGCCGCTCAGCCTGGAGTCCGGGCCCGGCCTTCCGGGGCTGGAGTGCGCGCCGTTCCTGCTGCCCGGCGCCGCCGACGAGTTCGCGGCCGGGCTCGCCGCCCCGGAGGACGCGGGCCTGCCGCTCTCCCCCACGGAGTGGATCTCCGGCGGGACGCTCGCGGCCCTCGTCCAGACCCGCCGGACGGCCGCTCGCACCGGGCTGCCGCTCACCCCCTGGATCGGCAACCTGCGGCTGTCCGGCCCGCCCGGCGGGCGGACGCTGCCGGAGATGGTGGCCGCCACCGACCGCGCCGTGCTGATCGACTGCGTCTGGTACGTCCGGACGGTCGACGCCGCGACGCTGCTGCTCACCGGGCTCACCCGCGACGGCGTCCACCTGGTCGAGCACGGCGAGATCACGGCGGCGCTGCCCGACCTGCGCTTCACCGAGAGCCCCGTGCACCTGCTGCGGCGCGTCACCGAGGTGGGCCGCACCGGCCCCGCGCTGCCCCGCGAGTGGGGCGACGGCTTCACCCGCACGGCGATGCCGCCGCTGCGCGTCGAGGGCTTCCCGCTGTTCCCGAGCGAAAGGGCGACCACGTGACCATCTCGGCAACCGGCGCCGGCGCGGCCGCACCGCGCCGCGGCGGCGTCCTCACCCTGGTCGGCGCCGGAGACGTCGACCATCTCGACCCGGCGCTGGCCTACCACACCGTCACGCGCGGCCTGCTGCGCTGCTACACCCGGCAGCTCGTCCAGTACGTGGCGAGCCGGGACCGGGCGGCGGCGGGACGGATCACCGCCGACCTGGCCACCGAGGTGCCCGCCCGCGCCAACGGCCGGCTGAGCGCCGACGGCCGCGTCTACGTGTTCACCCTCCGCAAGGGCGCCGCCTGGCACACCCCGGCGGGCCCGCGCCAGGTCACGGCGGCCGACGTGGTGCGCGGGATCAAGCGGCTGGCGCACCCGCTCGCGCCGTGCCCCGGCCTGCCCTACTACCTGAGCACCATCGAGGGGATGGCCGGGTTCCGGGACGCCCTGGAGCGGGCGCCGCGCGACCCGGCGGCGATCGCCGAGGCGCTGGAGGCCACCGACCTGCCCGGCGTGCGCGCGGACGGCGACGCCGAGGTGGTGGTGACCCTCCGGGAGCCCGCGCACGACCTGCTCAACATGCTGGCGCTGCCGTTCGCGACCCCGGCGCCCGCCGAGTACCTGCCGTTCGTGCCGGGCAGCCCGGAGCTGGACGCAGCGCTCATGTCGAACGGCCCGTACCGCGTCACCCGGTACGTCCCGGAGCGGCGGATCGTGCTGGAGCGCAACCCCTCCTGGGACCCGGCCACCGACGACCTGCGCGCCGCGCACATCGACGGCGTGGACGTGCGGCAGGGCGTCGCCGAAGAAGAGGCGCACCGGCTCGTCGCGGACGGCGAGGCCGACATGCTCTGGGACATCCAGCCCCTCACCGAGCGGCTCCCGGAGCTGCTGGCGTCGAGCGACCCGCGTCTGGAGGTCTACCCGGCCGGGCTGTTCAGCCCGTACCTGGTCGTGAACTTCGCCAGCCCCAATGAAGGCGGCGCGCTCGGGTCGCGGCTCGTCCGGGAGGCGCTGCAGTACGCGGTGGACAAGGAGGCCGTGTCGCGCGTCTGGGGCGGGCCCCGGCTGAACGACATCGCCGACCAGATCCTGCCTCCGCTGTGCGCGGCGCACCGGCCCGTCCGGTACTACGGCACCGACCACGGCCGCGGCGACCCGGCGCGGGCCCGCCGCCTTCTCGCGGAGGCCGGATACGGCGACGGGCTCACCCTCAAGCTGGTGTACCGCGACCGCGACATCCATCCCGAGACCGCCGAGGCCGTCATCAAGGCCATGGACCGGGCCGGGATCACCGTCGAGCCGGTGCCCGCGTCGATCAACGCGCTGTTCGACGAGTACCTGTCCGCACCGGACGCGGTCCGCACCGGCGCCTGGGACCTCGCGCTGACCGGCTGGGAGCCGGACTGGTACGGCGACAACGCCCGCACCTACCTGCAGCCGCTCCTGGACAGCCGGGACGTCGCCCCGGACGGCGACTGGGGCGCCAACTTCGGCCGGTACCGCAGCGAGACCGTCAACGACCTGCTGGCGCGGGCGCTGTCCTGCGGCGACGCCGAGGAGGCCGGGGAGCTGTTCCGGCGGGTGGAGCGGGAGGCGATGCGCGACGCGGGGATCGTCCCGATCCTGTTCGCGCACCAGTACTGGTTCCACTCCACCCGCGTCCGGAACTGGCTGCCCTACCCGGTCCTCAACGGCGACCCGACCAACCTCTGGCTCGCCGAGCGCGCCGGCTGACCTCCGCGACCGGCCGCGTCAGGGCTCCAGCCACAGGTTGGCCAGGTCGAACCAGCGGTCGATGGTGGGCATCGGGACCGCGTCGCGGACGCGCGCCCCGCGCAGGTGCGGGATCGTCGGGGCGTGGACGAGCAGCGGCACGATCGCGGCGTCCGCCATCACCCGCGCGTCCACCCGGTGCCACAGCTCCTCCGCCTCGCCCTGGTCGGTCGCCGACAGCGCCGCCTCGATCAGCCGGTCGGTCTCGGGGTCGCTGTAGCAGCCGTAGTTGCTGGTCCCGCGCGTCTCGTTGGTCTGGAACATCGGCTGGAGGAACGCGCGGCCGTTGTTGCCGAACCAGTCGGGCGTCCAGGCGGGCGCCGACAGGTCCCAGCCGCCCGCGCGCGCGTTGGCGGGGTCCTGGAGGAACGGGTAGTAGTCGGCGTGGCCGAGCGGGATCATCCGCAGCGTGATGCCGATCTTCGCGAGGTCGGCGGCGAGCGATTCGGCGACCTCCGGGTTGGCGTCCACGTCCCGGTGCACCATCGTGAGCGTCAGCCCGTCCGCGTACCCGGCCTCGACCAGCAGCGCCCGCGCCTTCTCCGGGTCGCCCCGGAACCCGGGCGTCGGGTACGGGTCGAGCTCCCGGTAGCCGTAGTTGCCGGGCGGGATCGCCGAGGTCGCGGGCCACATGACGGTCCCCGCGCTCAGCTCGTCGAAGATCGTCACCATGGCGGTGCGGTCCACGGCGTAGGAGATCGCCTGCCGGACCTTCAGCTTCGTCGTCGCGCCGTCCTCGTTCGGGCTGACCATGTTGAAGACGAGGTACGGGTTCAGCGCGTAGCCGAGGTTGTTGCCGGGGTCGGTCGGGTTGACGTCGTAGGGCTCGGTGACCGGGGACGCCCACGACAGGTCGGCGCCGCCCGAGCGGATCCGCTCCCCCACCTGGTCCGGCGTCGCCTTCTCCATCACGACCTCGACGCCGTCGAGGTACTGGTGGCGGATCGGGTCGGTCTCCTGGCGCCACACCGGGTTCCGCTCCATCCGCAGCTCCCGGCCGTGGACGTAGTGGGAGAGCCGGTAGGGGCCGATGGAGCGGACGTTCGCCCGGAAGTCCGGCCCGTCGGGAAGGTAGCCGTCGTACTCGGCGGGGGCGGGCGACCCGAACGTCATCGCGAGGATGTGCGGGAAGTCCAGCGCCGGCCGCACCAGCTCGAACCGCACCGTGTGGTCGTCCACGGCCCGGACGCCCGGGATGTCGTGGGAGTTCTGGAACGCGGCGAGGTCGCGGGCGGTCGGCTCGGTCCCGGCCATGGCGGCGGTGTAGTCGTCGCTGAAGCGGGCGAAGCCGCGGATCGTGCTCGTGTAGTAGTGGATCGCCCCGCCCCGGAACACCGGGTTGGCCGCCCGCTTGAACCCGCGAACCACGTCGTGGGCGGTGACCTCGCGGGCGGGCTCGGTGTCCCACAGCACCCCGCGCCGCAGCGGCACCGTGTAGGTGAGGTGGTCGTCGCTGAGCAGCCCGTTGGCGAGCGTCGGCATCTCGGTCGCCAGGTCGGGGACGGGGACGACCTGCCGCCAGTCGCGCAGCACCGGGATCGGCGGGTAGGCGAACAGCTGCCGGGTGAACAGCCGCAGGATCTGGCCCGACAGCATGTAGTAGGAGCTGGCCGGGTCGACGTGGTCCATGCTGCCCGGCCCGTACAGCCTGAGGACGCCGCCGCGGCGGGGGCTCGCACCGGTCATCGGACGCCCTCGCTTCCCTGCGCCCCGTCCCGCTGGACGGCCCCGTCCTGCCCTGCCCTATCCCGGCCTGCGACGGCGCGGACGCACAGCGCGGTGGACGTCAGCTCGATCCCGCCGCCGTCGTCCGCGTACGGTTCGACGGCGGCGGCCACCGCGTCCCAGACGCCGGGGGCGTCCGGCGAGCCGAACCGGTCGCGGACGGCGTCCAGCAGCGACGGCGGCGACACCGCCTTGTTGAAGTCGGCGTACTCGGCGGCCCGGTCGAGCCGGAACGGCACCGCGAACTCCTCGACCGACACCTCGGCGAACCCGGCCCGGCGCAGCCCGGCGGAGAGCGCGGCCGGGTCGGACATGCTGAACGGCCCCGGCATGCCGGGCGGCGGCGCGGGCAGGTCCAGCAGGCCCGCGAGCACCCGGTAGCCGAGGCCGATCATCGGGACGTCGGGCGGCGGCGCCCACACCGCGGCGGCGAGCACCCCGCCGGGCGCGAGCAGCCGCCGCAGCCCGGCGAAGGCCGCCGCGTGGTCGCAGGCGAACATCAGCCCCCACCGGCTGAGCACCGCGTCGAACGACCCGGCGGGCAGGCCGATGGACTCCACGTCCGCCTGGACGAACTCCAGCGGCGCCAGCGCGGCGGCGTCCGGCGCGGCGGCGGCGCGGCGGCGGGCCGCCGCGAGCATCCGCGGGGAGATGTCCGCGCCGACCACCCGCCCGGTCGGGCCGGCCGCGCGGGCCGCCGACAGCGCGGGCTCGCCGAGACCCGTGGCGACGTCCAGCACGCGGTGGCCGGGGCCGACGCCCGCGAGCTCCAGCAGCCGGCCGGTGACGGCCGCCGCGCCGCGCTCGAAGACGCCCATCGCCTCCTCCCAGCCGGGGCTGATGGCGTCCCACGAGGCGCGCTGCCCCGTCTTGACCGTCGTCGGGTCGATCGATGGTGCCGTCATCGGCGTCCTCCAGGTGGCTCGTCGGGCGGTGGGTGCGGGGCGTGGGAG
>NZ_VCKZ01000673.1 GCF_005889745.1 Actinomadura geliboluensis | reverse complement strand
AGGGCCAGAAGACCTACGGGTGGGCCGAAGCCCTCAACGAACTCGCCGACGCCTACCCAGACCGCATCCAGTAAAGACAACCAGACCCACAACAAGATCATCTTTACACACTTCGAGTTACAGGCTCGGTGCTCCCGGGCGTCCGCGCGTATTAGTCGTCCAGTTAGTCGTCTTCGTCGTCGGCGTCGGGGTCACGGAGTTCGCGGACGCCGGCCGGGCCGAGATCGGGGGCGGTGAAGGTGTAGGTGCCGATCACGTTGATGTGCTTGCGGCCGAACGGCGAGAGCCGGACGACGTCCTCGGCCAGCAGCGGGTAGCCGCCGGCGTGCAGCTGGTCCAAGGCGCGGTCGATGTAGAAGGTGTTCCACAGCGTGATGCAGTTCAGCACCAGGCCGAGGGCGCCGAGCTGGTCTTCCATGCCTTTGTAGTAGCGCTGGTAGATCTCGCCCTTGCGGCCGTGGAAGACCTTGCCGGCCAGGGCGTGCCGGGATTCCTGCAGGTTGCGGACGCCCTTGATGTCGCGGCGGTAGGGCTCCTCGACGGCGTAGGTGAGGATGTGCAGCGTCTTGAAGATCCGGCCGTAGTGCGCGATCGCCTCGCCGAGCTGGGTGGGGTTGCCGTCGCGCTGGAGCATCTTCATCACGTCGTGCGCGCGGACCTGCCCGGTGTAGATCGACACCACCACACGCAGGATGTCGTGCCAGTGCCGGGCGATTTTGTCCAGGTCGATGCGGCCGCGGGCGAACCGGACCAGCGGCCCGTAGTCGGCGTCCTGGATCCGCCAGCCCTTCTGATCGGGCAGGTCGGCCAGCGCGGGCCGGTACTGCATGCCCAGCAGATGGACCAGGCCGAACACGACATCAGAGTAGGAACCGGTATCGGTCACGATGACCTCGGGACGGCGGCCGCCGTCGCGGCGGAACAGCACGTCGATCATGTGCAGCGAGTCGCGGACCGTACCGGTGACCACCTTCGCGCCGAGCCCGATACCCTGGTCGTTGATCATGTTGAGCCAGGTCAGACCGCGTTTAGGGCCGAAGTACTTGCGGTTGGGACGGGTATAGATCGAGGGGACCGGCACCACGAACCGCATCCCGTCGATCGCGGCGACCAGCCCGCCGCCCAGCTGCCGGGCGAAGCCGATCCCGGCCTGCGCGTCGATGAGCGGGGCGTTGGCGGCCGAGAACGTCTCGGCCGACAGGTAGTTCTGCGCCACATGCGACAACCGCGCACGCTCCAGCGCCGCGGTGCCGGGCTTGGTCACCGGCGCATACCCGATGTTGAGCGCCTGGGAGATCAGGCACGCCGCGACCGACACCTCGAAGTCGGCCAGCTTGCTCGTGCCGCCGGCCACCGA
Source organism: Actinomadura geliboluensis (assembly GCF_005889745.1). GTDB lineage: Bacteria > Actinomycetota > Actinomycetes > Streptosporangiales > Streptosporangiaceae > Spirillospora > Spirillospora geliboluensis. The sequence goes on along the minus strand of NZ_VCKZ01000673.1, from coordinate 1,125 downwards.
GATGAACGCCTCCTCGAACCCCCGCACGCGGCCCATCACCTCCAGCAGCAGCTCGGGCAGGTCCACCCGCGGCAGCATCCCGGCCACCCGCCTGCGCAGGTCGCTCAGCGACGCCGGGTCGGGCAGCGCCACCAGCTTGGCCACGTGCAGCCGGCCCTCGTCATCGACGCTCAGGCCAGACTCGCCGCCGATCCGGCCCGACACGTCCCGCAACGCCATGTGCAGCACCATCGCGTGCTCGGCCAACAGCGTGCCCGGGGCCTCGGGCAGCCGCAGGTCGGTCAGCGCCGGGCCCCTGGCCGCCCGCCAGGCGTCCCCCGCCAGCAGCTGCGCGCGCGGGTCCCGCCACCGCGCCGACGCCTGCGCGTAGATGTCGCGGCGCTTGAGATGACGGTGGAACTGGGTCAGCACGCACACGGTGTAGGCGTTCTTATCGACCGTGCTGCCGTGCGCGCCGGGCCGGTGAACCAGCCGCTTCCACGACCCCGACACCAGGCCGGCGTCGATGTCGGCCGCGGTGACCTTCTTCTTGCGGCCGTCCAGCAGCCGCGGCAGCGCCTTGGTGGCCTCCAGCACCCGGGCCGCCTCGGCGGTCGCACCGAACTCGATCACCGTGGTGAGGGTCTTCAAGAACCCCGACACCGTGGCGATCCGCTCGGCCAGCAGCGCCCGCATCGGCCCGTCATCGTCGGCCTCGGGCGGCGGCACCATCTCGGTCACCGCCGCCACCGCCGTCCTCAGCTCCCGGCGCGGCACCACCGCGTCGATCGACTCCCACACCTGCTCCAGCGACAGTTCCTCGCCGTACTCGGTGACCTCCAGCAGCATCTCCACCGCGGCCGCCAGCACCGCCGAGTGCCGCGCCAGCCTCGGATGCTGGCGGGCACGTTCCTTGCTGGTCGCCGTCTCGGCCTTGCCGATCAGCTCGGTCGTCATCAGCAGATCCAGCAGGTCCAGGCAGTCATCCACCGACTTGCCCTCCAGGTAGATGACCGTGGCCAGCAGCGTGGCCAGCTGCCGCGAGGGGCCATGCCGCCGCAACGTGGTCGCGGTCGCGCCCATCCCGTAGCGGGCCAGGTCCACCAGCCGCCGCTGCGGCACCTCCGCCGGCAACTCCACCGACCC
>NZ_VCKZ01000169.1 GCF_005889745.1 Actinomadura geliboluensis | reverse complement strand
GGAGATGTGTATAAGACACAGCGCGCGTACCGCGACACCAGGTCGCCGAGCGGGTCGTCCACCGGTTCGAGGAACGCCTCCGGGACGCCCACCGGCAGCGGCGCGCCGAGCGCGTCGCGCAGCCGCCCGGCGTCCTCGATCGCGGCCCAGTGCTCCTCGCCCGCGATCCGCACCCGGATCGCCCGCCGCGTGCCCTCCAGCTCCACCAGCCATCCCGCCGCCTCCGAAGCGGCGGGCGGCGGCGACTCCGGACCGTCCGGCGGGTCGGCGGGGACGAGCGCGCCAGAATCGTCCACCGCGAGCGCGCCGTCGCCGGTGTCCGGGCGCCCGCTCGCGGTGGAGAGTATGCGGTCGGCGACCTCCGCCGTGGTGAGCGGGCCGAGGGCCCGGAGCAGGTCGGCGACGCCCTCCAGGTCGCGGGCGCGGCGGTCGGGCGCGAGGCGCTGGAGTTCGCGCTCGGTGTCGGCGACCGCGTCCGGGTCGAGCAGCTCGCGCAGGTCGGCCTGGCCGAGGAGCTCGGCGAGCAGCGCCGAGTCGAGCGCGAGGGCCTGGGCGCGGCGCTCGGCGAGCGGGGAGTCGCCCTCGTACATGAACGCGCCGACGTAGTGGAACAGCAGGGAGCGGGCGTAGGGCGACGGCTCGGGCGTCTCCACCTCGACCATGCGGACCTTGCGTCCCGACAGGTCGCGCATGAGCTGCACCAGGCCCGGGACGTCGAACACGTCCTGCAGGCACTCGCGCATCGTCTCCAGCACGATCGGGAACGACGGGTACTTGCTCGCGACGGCGAGCAGCTGCGCGGCGCGCTGGCGCTGCTGCCAGAGCGGCATGCGCTTGTCGGGACGGCGGCGGGGCAGCAGCAGCGAGCGGGCCGCGCACTCGCGGAACCGCGCCGCGAACAGCGCCGAGCCGCCCAGCTCGTCGACGACGACGCGCTCCACGTCGTCGGCGTCGAAGACGGCGAGGTCGAGGCTGGGCGGCTCGTCCATGTCGGGGATGCGGATGACGATGCCGTCGTCGGCGTGCATGGCCTGGGCGTCGACGCCGTACCGCTCGCGCAGGCGGCCCGCCATGGCGAGCGCCCAGGGCGCGTGCACACGCGCGCCCAGCGGGGAGTGGACGACCATCCGCCAGTCGCCGAGCTCGTCGCGGAACCGCTCGACGACCATGGTCCGGTCGTCGGGGACGTGCCCGGTGGCCTCGCGCTGCTCGCCCAGGTAGGAGACGAGGTTGGCGGACGCCCACGCGTCCAGCCCGGCGGCGGACGCGCGCTCCCGCGCCCGCTCGGCGGGCAGGCCGGCCAGCTCGCGGGTGAACGCGCCGAGCGCGCGGCCCAGCTCGGCGGGGCGGCCGAGGGTGTCGCCGTGCCAGAACGGCAGCTTGCCGGGCTGGCCGGGCGCGGGCGAGACGAGCACCCGGTCGGGGGTGATGTCCTCGATGCGCCACGAGCTGGCGCCGAGGACGAACACGTCGCCGACGCGGGACTCGTAGACCATCTCCTCGTCCAGCTCGCCCACCCGGGAGGACTTCTCGCCGACGAGGAACACCCCGAACAGGCCGCGGTCGGGGATCGTCCCGCCGCTGGTCACGGCGAGGCGCTGCGCGCCGGGGCGGTCGCGGAGGAGGCCGGTGACGCGGTCCCAGACGAGGCGGGGGCGCAGCTCGCCGAACTCGTCGCTGGGGTAACGGCCGGCGAGCATGTCCAGGCACGCCTCCAGCGCCGAGCGCGGGAGCGTCGCGTAGGGCGCGGCGCGCTTCACCAGCGATTCGAGGTCGTCGACGGCCCACTCGTCCATGGAGACCATCGCGACGATCTGCTGCGCGAGGACGTCGAGGGGGTTGCGCGGGTAGCGCAGCTCCTCGATCTCGCCGCCGCGCATGCGCTCGGCCACCACCGTCGTCTGGACGAGGTCGCCCCGGTACTTGGGGAAGATGACGCCCTTGGACACGGCGCCGACCTGGTGGCCCGCGCGCCCGACCCGCTGGAGGCCGTTGGCCACCGACGGCGGCGACTCCACCTGGACGACCAGGTCGACGGCGCCCATGTCGATGCCCAGCTCCAGGCTGGACGTCGCCACGACCGCCGGGAGGCGCCCCTCCTTCAGCGCGTTCTCGATGCCGGCCCGCTCCTCCTTGGACACCGAGCCGTGGTGCGCCCTGGCGATCTCCATGGGCGCGCCCCTGGCGGCGCCCGCCTGCGCCATCGTGGCGGCGGGGGAGTGGTCTTCGGGCAGGGGCTCGCCCGTCGCGCGCTCGTAGGCGAGTTCGTTCAGCCGTCCGCAGAGCCGTTCGGCCAGCCGCCGCGAGTTCGCGAACACCAGCGTCGAGCGGTGGGCCTGGATGAGGTCGAGGAGGCGGTCCTCGACGTGGGGCCAGATGCTGCGCTGGCGGGGGTCGGCCGCACCGGCGTCGTCCACGAACTGGCCGACCTCGCCCATGTCCTCCACGGGGACGACGATGTCGAGGTCGAACACCTTCTCCGACGGCGGCTGCACGACCGCCGCCGGCCGGGGCCCGCCGAGGAACGCCGCCACCTCGCCGGCGGGGCGGACGGTCGCCGACAGGCCGATCCGCTGCGCGGGCCGTTCGAGCAGCGCGTCGAGGCGTTCGAGGGACAGCGCCAGGTGCGCGCCGCGCTTGGTGCCCGCCACGGCGTGCACCTCGTCGACGATGACGGTCTCGACGCCGCGCAGCGACTCGCGCGCCCGCGAGGTGAGGATCAGGAACAGCGACTCCGGCGTGGTGATCAGGATGTCCGGCGGTTTCACGGCGAGCCGGCGGCGCTCGTCGGCCGGGGTGTCGCCGGACCGCATCCCCACCCGGACGCCCGGCTCCGGCAGGTCGAGCCGCCGCGCCGCGTGCCGGATGCCCGTCAGCGGGGCGCGCAGGTTGCGCTCGACGTCGACCGCGAGGGCCTTCAGCGGCGACACGTACAGGACGCGGCAGCGCCGCAGCGGGTCGTCGGGGACGGGCTCGGTGGCGAGCCGGTCGAGGGACCACAGGAACGCCGCCAGGGTCTTGCCGGACCCCGTCGGCGCCACGACCAGCGTGTTGTCGCCGCCCGCGATCGACGCCCACGCCCCGGCCTGCGCGGGCGTGGGCGCGGCGAACGCCCCGGAGAACCAGGCGCGGGTCGCCGGGGAGAAGCGTTCGAGCACGTCACCGCCCATGGCGCCATCCTGCCTCGCGGGTCCGACAGAACGCGCGGGAGTGGTGGGCGTCACATTGTAAGCAAGCGCTTGTACGGGCATGGTCTACCGGTAGGACGCACACCCCAAGGGAGTCCGCGATGCCCTACGTCCTGCTCGCCCTCGGGATCCTCTTCGCGTTGACCGCGGTCAACGCGCACGCTCCCCGGCGCGGCGGCCTGCTTCTCGTGCCGGGCTTCTTCTTCGGCTGGCTGACGATCGAGATGGCGCCCCATGTGCTCGTCACGTGGGCCATCGCCACCTCTCTCGTGGCCGGGTTCGGAGGGCTGGACGGCTGGGCCGGCTGGACGGGCCTCGTCCTGGCGCTCGCCGGAATGGCGGGTGTCGCGGCCACCATCGCGGCGTCCCGCCGTACGGTCGTCACCCTGCGGGAGTGCGGTACACCGCTCGACCTGGACCCTGAAGGCGCGCCCCGCTTCCCGCTGGCGCCGCTCTTCGTCCCGCCGCTGTGCCTGATCCCGCGCAAGGGCGTGCGCGTCGACCGCAACGTCCTGTACCGAGAGGAAGGGCGGCTCCGCCTCAAGCTGGACGTGTACCGCCCCGTGGCCGACGCCGCCGATGGTGTGCTGCGTCCGGGCCTCATGCAGATCCACGGCGGTGCATGGGTCATCGGAGACAAACGCGAGCAGGGCCTGCCGCTGCTCAACCACATGGCCTTGCAGGGGTGGGTCGGCTTCAACGTCAACTACCGGCTCAGCCCGCGCGCCACCTGGCCGGAGCATCTGATCGACCTGAAGCACTTCCTCGCCTGGTACAAGGAGCACGCAGAGGAGTACGGGGCCGACCCCGACTTCCTCTGCGTGACCGGAGGATCGGCCGGCGGGCACCTCACCGCGCTGGTGGCGCTGACCGCGAACGAGCCCGAATTCCAGCCGGGCTTCGAGGACGTCGACACGAGCGTGCAGGGCGCCGTCCCGTTCTACGGCGTCTACAACCTCGTCGAGGCGGGGCCCTGGCCCGCCCCCATGGGGTCCAATCGCATCATGGAGAAGATGGTCATCAAGAGGCCCTTCGCCGAGAACCGCGAGGTGTACGCCAACGCGTCCCCCGTCACGCACATCAGCGAGGACGCGCCGCCCTTCTTCGTCATCCACGGGAGCCGCGACTCGCTCATCCCCGTGGCGGAGGCCCGGCGATTCGTCGAACGGCTCAGAGAAGTCTCCGCGTCACCCGTCGTCTACGCCGAGATGCAGGGCGCCCAGCACGCCTTCGACGTCTTCCCCTCCTACCGGACGGCCCGCGTCATCGAGGGCGTCGAGCGCTACCTGACCGGCCTGCACCGCCAGTACCGGCAGGGCACCGGACCGGACGTCCCCGACGAGGTCGCGCGGTCCTTGGGGGAGCCCTCCGTCGGATAGCGTGGAGGGCGTGCGGCTCACAGTGTTCTGGGATCGGATGAACCAGCAGTTCGGCGAAAGCTATGCCCAGAGCGTGGCCAAGGACTACGTCATGGCGGAACTGGGCGGCCGCACCATCGAGCAGGCCCTCGCCGACGGCGAATCGGCCAAGCGGGTGTGGCAGGCCGTCGTCGCCACCTTCGACGTCCCCTCGACCCTCCGCTAGGGGAGGTCAGTCCGGGACGGGCAGGTGGGCGTAGAGGTCCATCGCGTCCACGGACGACGGCAGATCGCTGACCTGGCCGTCGCCGACCTCCACGACGCGCCAGGCGCCGTCCGTCCGGCGGGCCACATCCGTGGTGATGAACCGGCAGCCCAGGGCGCGGACGGCCGGAGCCACGGCGGTCAGGTCGGGATCGAGTTCCACACCGGGGCTGTCAGGGTGCGGCCCCACCAGCGCGGGCTCGCCGTCCACCCACCACACGCGCGCCTCGCCGGCGCCGTCGTACTCCTCGAACTCGCGGACGACGAGACCGCCCGCCAGATGGTCGTCCCTCAGCGCGACCATCTTGGAGGCGATGTCGTGCAGCCGGGGCAGGTTCTTCACGTCCGGGACGAAGCACGCCTCCTCCCACTCGTGCTTGCACGACTTCACGTAGTCCTTGACGATGCCCGGCCCGCTCCGCAGCGGCCGGACCAGCTCGGCCAGCTCGCTGGGATCGCCCGGATCCTGGCCGGTGCCCAGGGGGCGCCACACGCTGTTCGGGGTCAGCCCGGCGAACGTCTCGTGCCAGCCCGGCAGCTCATGAGCGCGCCTATAGTCGTCCGGGTGCGTGAGCAACACCGTGCCGCGCTGTTTCAGGGCGGCGGCCATCGCGGCGTACTCGTCCGCCGACAGCATCCAGCCGCGGTACCAGACCGGGCCCAGGCCGGCGGGCACGGCGCCGATCGCGTCCTCCACGTCCCCGCGCCGCAGCGCGTCGTGGTCGATCAGGGCCGTCTCGCCGTAGTGGTCCCGGACGGCCTCGGCCTCGCGGGAGAAGTGGGGGTCAACGCGCCGGGGATGGAGCGGATCGACGCAGAAGAGGACGGTCAGCGTCATGATTGGAACCCTCCGTGGACGGCGCCAGCGTACGGGGTCGGGACCATGGAACGCACGGCGATTCCCGTCCAAATCGCCATACCGGACGATGATCGAACGGATGTTCGGTAGGCTGGTCCCGGCACGCGGCGTCGTCCACAATCGCGCCGGGCGCTCGAAAGTGTCGGTGGCCCGCCGTAACGTCGCCCTCGACATCGCAAGCAGCGGCCGAGAGCCGACAGTCACGACGAGAAGGACATCTCAATGGCAGCGAACGACCGGGAGAAGGCTCTCGAGACCGCACTCGCCCAGATCGAGCGGCAGTTCGGCAAGGGGTCGGTCATGCGGATGGGCGAGGAGGCCCGGGCGCCCGTCGAGGTGATCCCCACCGGCGCGATCGCCCTCGACATCGCGCTCGGCATCGGCGGCCTGCCGCGCGGCCGCGTCGTCGAGGTGTACGGCCCCGAGGGCTCCGGCAAGACCACCGTGGCGCTGCACGCCGTGGCGAGCGTCCAGAAGAAGGGCGGCATCGCCGCGTTCGTCGACGCCGAGCACGCGCTCGACCCCGAGTACGCCGCCAAGCTCGGCGTCGACATCGACGCCCTGCTGGTCTCCCAGCCCGACACCGGCGAGCAGGCCCTGGAGATCACCGACATGCTGATCCGCTCCGGCGCGATCGACATCGTCGTCATCGACTCCGTCGCCGCGCTCGTCCCCCGCGCCGAGATCGAGGGCGAGATGGGCGACAGCCACGTCGGCCTCCAGGCCCGCCTCATGTCGCAGGCGCTGCGCAAGCTCACCGGCGCGATCAACCAGACCAAGACCACCGCCATCTTCATCAACCAGCTCCGCGAGAAGGTCGGCGTCATGTTCGGCTCGCCCGAGACGACCACCGGCGGCCGGGCGCTGAAGTTCTACGCCTCGGTCCGGCTGGACGTCCGCCGCATCGAGACCCTGAAGGACGGCACCGAGGCCGTCGGCAACCGCGTCCGCGTCAAGGTCGTCAAGAACAAGATGGCCCCGCCGTTCCGCGTCGCCGACTTCGACCTGCTCTACGGCCAGGGCATCAGCCGCGAGGGCGGCCTGATCGACCTCGGCGTGGAGCACGGCTTCGTCCGCAAGTCCGGCGCCTGGTACACCTACGACGGCGACCAGCTCGGCCAGGGCAAGGAGAACGCCCGCAACTTCCTCAAGGCCAACCCCGACCTGGCGGACGGCATCGAGAAGAAGATCAAGGAGAAGCTGGGCATCGGCCCCAAGGTCGACAAGGAGGCCGCGCCCGCGGCGGCCCCGGACGCCGCCCCGGCCCCTGCGCCCGCGGTCAAGACCACCGCCGCGAAGAAGACCGCGAAGGCCGCCAAGACGGGTGATTCCTGACAAGGAATCCCGTGATATGGGTGACTCTTGACGAAGAGTAAGCGATGATCTCCTATGCAGGGCGGCGGCGCCTTACCGGGCACCGCAGGACCGGTGCCCGGACCTTCCCCGATGGCGCCGCCGCTCCCACGGCGGTCACCGAGCGCGGCGGCCGATGAGCCCGGCCCCGCGCGCCACCGGGGGCGGCGACCCGGAGGCCAGGGCGCGCGAGGTGTGCCTGCGCCTCCTCTCGGCGTCGCCGCGCACCCGCGCCCAGCTCGCCGACGCCCTCCGCCGCAAGGACGTCCCCGACGACGTCGCCGACCGGGTCCTCGCGCGCTTCACCGACGTCGGCCTGATCGACGACGAGGCGTTCGCGCAGGCCTGGGTCCAGTCCCGCCACAGCGGCCGCGGCCTGGCCAAGCGCGCCCTGGCCGCCGAACTCCGCCGGCGCGGCGTCGCCGACGACACCGTCAACGAGGCCGTCGAGACCCTCGACCCGGCCCAGGAGGAGGAGACCGCTCGCGCCCTGGTCGTCCGCAGGCTGCCCGCCACCCGCGGCGCCGACCCCGCCAAGCGCATGCGCCGCCTCGTCGGCATGCTCGCCCGCAAGGGCTATCCGCCCGGCCTCTCCTACCGCGTGGTGAGAGAGGCCCTCACCGACGAGGGCACCGACCCCGACACCGTCCCCGCCCCGCCCGACCCCATCGACTGACGGCCGGGGTCAGGAGGGGGTGGAGTGGAAGGTGGCCTCGCCGGTGAGGCGGAGGCCGGTGGAGTCGCCGGGGCGCAGCTGTACGTGGCCGTCGACCCGGATGTCGACGGGGGCCGCGAGGCCCTCGACCGAAACGGTGACCATGGCGTCGTGCCCGTAGTAGCGGACGTCGGTCACCGTCCCGCCCGGGGCGGTCCCGCCGGCCTCGGTGAGCCGCAGCTGCTCGGGGCGCAGGATCACCGTGCCGTCGCCGGCGGCCCCGGCGGGCGTGCTCAGCGCGACCGTGCCGAGGGCGGTCGTGGCGGTGCCGTTAGAGGCGGTGCCCGGCAGGAGCACGGCGTCGCCGACGAAGCCCGCCACCCACGGGCTCGCGGGCCGGCCGTACACCTCCTGCGGGGTACCGCACTGGGCGACGCGCCCGGCGTGGACGACCGCGACGAGGTCGGCGGTGGACAGGGCCTCCTGCTGATCGTGGGTGACGAGGAGGGCGGTGGCGCCGATGGTGCGCAGGGCGGCGCGGACGTCGGCGCGTATCCCGGCGCGCAGCGCGCTGTCCAGCGCGTTGAACGGCTCGTCGAGCAGGACCAGCGCGGGCTCCGGGGCCAGGGCCCGGGCCAGCGCTACCCGCTGCTGCTGGCCGCCGGACAGCTCGTGCGGCATCCGGCGGCCGTACCCGGCGAGGCCCACCAGTTCGAGCATCTCCTCGGTGCGCCGGTGCCGCGCGGCGCGGTCGGTCACGCCGAAGGCGACGTTGCGGGCCACGCTCAGGTGCGGGAACAGCGCGCCCTCCTGGGGCACGATGCCGATGCGGCGGCGCTCCGGCGGGACGTGCGTCCCGGTGGCGGTGAGGGCGCGTCCGCCCACGGTGACGGTGCCCGCGTCGGCGCGCAGGAAGCCCGCCACGATCCGGAGCAGGGTGGTCTTCCCGCAGCCGGACGGGCCGAGGACGGCGGCCAGTGAGCCGCCGGGGACGGTGAGGTCGAGCCCGTCCAGGACGGCTCCCTCGGGGCCGTACGCCTTGGTCAGGCCTTCGATTCGCAACTCGCTCACGGGCGCTGTCTTCCGAGGAGGTAGGAGGGGACGGCCGCGAGCAGGATCAGCGCGGCCGCGTACGGGGCGGCGGCGGAGTAGGAGGCGGTGCCCGTCTCCGTCCAGAGCCGGGTGGCGAGGGTGTCCATGCCGGTGGGGCGCAGCAGCAGGGTCGCGGGCAGTTCCTTCATGCAGATCACGAAGGTCAGCGCCGCGCCCGCCGCGATGCCGGGGGCCGCCAGCGGTACGGTCACCGCCCTGAGCACGCGCAGCGGGCCGCGGCCGAGCGAGCGGGCGACGTCCTCCAGGACGGGCGGGGACTGCAGCACGGCGGCGCGGGTGGCGGCGACCGCGACCGGCAGGAACAGCACCGCGTAGGCGCAGACCAGCAGCGGCAGCTCCTGGTAGATCGGGGTGGCGTAGCGGACGGCGAAGAAGACCAGGGCCAGGGCGACGGTGATGCCGGGCAGCGCGTGCCCGGCGTAGGCGGCCTGCTCGATCAGCTCGGCGGCCCGCCCCCGGTGGCGGGCGGCGAGCACCCCGACGGGCAGGGCGAGCGCGGTGGTGAGCGCGGCGCCCGCCCCCGCCACGGCGAGGGTGACGCCCGCGGTGCTCAGCAGCCCGGCGGGATCCCAGCCGGCGCGGTTCCCGGTCACCAGCCAGTAGACGAGCGTCCCCAGCGGGAACGCGACGGCGGCCGCGGCCACGGCGCCGCACCAGGCCAGGGCGGGCGCCGCCGCCCGGCCGAGCGGGACCGGAACGGACGGCCGGGCGGTTCCGCCGCCGGTCCGGGCGTGCCTGCGCCGCCCGCGGGTCCGGGTCTCCAGGGCGACGACGCCGATGGTCAGCACGACGAGGACCGCGCTCAGCGCGGCGGCCGGGGTGCGGTCGAAGCTGGCCTGGTAGGAGGTGTAGATGCCGCGGGTGAACGTGTCGTACCGCATCAGCGACACCGCGCCGAAGTCGGACAGGACGTACAGCGCGACGAGCAGCCCGCCGCCGGCCGCGGCCGGACGGAGCTGGGGGAGGGTGACGCGGCGGAACGTCCGCACCGGGCCCGCGCCGAGGGACCGGGACGTCTCCTCTTGCGCGGGGTCGATGCCGCGCAGCGCGGCGGCGACCGGGAGGAGGACGTAGGGGTAGCTGACCAGGGTCAGCGACACCGCGGACCCGGTGAATCCGGACATGCCCGGCACCGCGGACAGCCAGGCGAAGGCGGCCACGTAGCTGGGCACGGCCAGCGGGAGGGTGGCGAGCACCGCCCAGGCGCGGGCGCCGGGCAGCGCGGTGCGCACGGTGAGCCAGGCCAGCGAGATTCCGAGGACGAGGCAGGCGGTCACCACGACGGCGGCCAGCGCCAGGCTGCGGACGAGGAGCAGCCCGGTGCCCTCGGTGGTGATCACCGACCAGGCGAAGCCGGGGCCCCGCTCCAGCGCCCGCACGGCCAGGTAGCCGAGGGGCAGCAGGGCGAGGGCCCCGGCCAGGCACGCCGGAGCGAGCAGGATCCGGGGGGCGCGAGCCGCGGTCATGCGGGTCAGACCATCCCCGCTTCGCGCAGCATCGCCAGCGTCCGCTGCAGCGAATCGAGTTCGCCGAGGTCGATCCGGGGGGCCTTCAGCGAGTCCAGGGGAGGCAGGCCGGGGACGGTGCTGGTGACGCCGGCGGCCAGCGGGTACTCCTTGGTCTCGTCGCTGAAGTAGGTCTGCGCCTCGGGCGACAGCAGGTAGTCGACGGCCTTGAGCGCCGCCGCCCGGTGCGCGGCGCCCTTGAGGACGCCGACGCCCGCGACGTTGATCAGGGCGCCGGGGTCGCCGCCGGGCAGGTAGTGCAGCTTGGCGGTGACGCCGCCCGCGCCCTTCTCGGCGACCTTCTCGTACCAGTAGTAGTGGTTGATGAGGCCGAGGGCGGCCTGCCCGGAGTTCACCGCGTCCAGCACGGCGATGTTGTTGTCGTAGGCCTTGACGCCGTTGGCCTTCAGGCCCTTCAGCCAGGCGAGCGTGGCCTCGTCGCCGTCCAGGACGCGCATGCCGGTGACGAACGCCTGGAAGGACGCGTTGGTCGGCGCGTAGGCGATCTTGCCCTTCCATTCCGGCTTGACGAGGTCGCGCACGGTGTCGGGTGCCTTGGCGACCTGCCCGGGGTGGTAGGCCAGCACGCGGACGCGGCCGGAGACGCCGATCCAGTCGCCGGCGCCGCCGCGGAACTGCGCGGCGACCTTGTCGAGGGACGCCTGGGGCAGTTTCTCCATGCGGCCGGCCTTGGCCAGGGCGCCGAGCGCGCCGGCGTCCTGGGACAGGAACAGGTCGGCCTTGGTCTTGTCGCCCTCCTCCAGGAGCTGGGCGGACAGCTCGGCGCTGGAGCCGTAGCGCACCTCGACGTCGGTGCCGACGGCCTTCTCCAGCTTCTCCAGCAGCGGCTTCACGAGGCCCTCGTTGCGACCGGAGTAGACGACCAGGCCGGCCTCGCTCCCGAGGCCGCATGCGGCGAGTGGCAATACGAGAGCCGTCATGGCCAGAGTGGACGTGAGACGGCGCAGGGGGTTTCGCATGGCTTCCTCGGGATGCGGGTCGGTGAGCGATTTGGCAGAGAGCTTAGCCTTACCTAATATACGCCGCGTGATCACCCCCCACGCGGTGCCGCCCCCGGACGTCCCGTTCGCCGGCGGACTCGCGGTTCACGCGGAGCGGACGGCGCTCATCACCTCCGGCGCCGCCGTGACCTACCGCGAACTCGCGGACCGGGTCGCGGCCGCCGCCCGCCGGCTCGGCCCCGGACGGCGGCTCGTCCTGCTCGCGGGCGCCAACACGGTCGACGCCCTCGCCGTCTACCTGGCGGCGCTCGCGTCCGGGCATCCCGTCCTGCTGGCGCCGCACGACCGGCCCGACTCCCTGCGGTCCCTGACCGCCGCCTACGACCCGGACGTCGTGGCCCTCCCGGACGGGACGCTCGACGAGCGGCGCGAGGGCTCCGCGCACACCCTGCACCCCGACCTCGCGCTGCTGCTCAGCACGTCCGGCTCGACGGGGTCGCCGAAACTCGTCCGGCTGTCGCACGAGAACCTGCGGTCGAACGCGGAGTCCATCGCCGCCTACCTGGACATCCGCCCCGGCGACCGCGCCGCCACGACCCTGCCGATGCACTACTGCTACGGCCTGTCGGTCATCAACAGCCATCTGCTGCGCGGCGCGGGGCTCGTCCTCACCGACCTGTCGGTGGCCGACGACAACTTCTGGGAACTGTTCCGCGCCGCGCGGGGCACCGCGCTGGCGGGCGTCCCCTACACCTTCGAGCTGCTGGACCGGGTGGGTTTCGCCGACATGCGGCTGCCGTCGCTGCGGTACGTCACCCAGGCGGGCGGGCGGATGCCGGCCGACCGGGTGGCGCGCTACGCGGCGCTCGGCAGGCGGCGCGGCTGGGACCTGGTCGTCATGTACGGCCAGACCGAGGCGACGGCCCGCATGGCCTACCTGCCTCCCGAACTCGCCTCGGCCCACCCGGAGGCGATCGGTGTTCCGATCCCCGGCGGGTCCTTCCGGCTGGAGCCGCTGCCGGACGGTTCCGCACCCGGCACCGGCGAACTGGTGTACACGGGCCCGAACGTCATGCTCGGCTACGCCGGCGGCCCCGCCGACCTGGCCCTCGGCCGTACCGTCGATGAGCTGCGCACCGGCGATGTGGCGCGGCGGCTGCCGGACGGGCTGTACGAGATCGTGGGGCGCCGCGGCCGGTTCGTGAAGCCGTACGGCCTGCGCGTCGACCTGCAGCGCGTCGAGGAGATGCTCGCCGGGCACGGCCTGACCGCGTGCTGCGCCGGCGACGACACGGGCCTGGTCGTGGCCGTGGCGGGCGGCGATGCCGGCGCCCGGAGCGTCCGGCGGCTGGTGGCGGCCGAATGCGGCCTGCCGGCCAGGGCGGTCAGCGCGCACGTCCTGCCCGAGATCCCCCGGCTGGCCACCGGCAAGCCCGACCTTCAGGCCGTGCTGGGGCTGGGCCGTGCCGAGCCGGCGGCCGGCCCGGACCTGTGCCGCCTGTACGCCCGGATCCTGGACCGCCCCGACGTCACCGAGGACGACAGCTTCGTCGGTCTCGGCGGCGATTCGCTGTCCTACGTGGAGATGTCGCTGAAGCTGGAGGAGGCCCTCGGCGCACTGCCCGCCGACTGGCACACCCGGCGCATCCGCGACCTGCGGCGCCCGGCCCGGCGCGCCCGGCTGCGGACGCTGGAGACGGGCATCGTGCTGCGCGCCGCCGCGATCGTGCTCATCGTCGGGTCGCACATCGGCGTGTTCACGGTCCGGGGCGGGGCGCACGTGCTGCTCGCGGTGGCGGGCTTCAACTTCGCCCGGTTCCACCTCACCGCCGCCGGGGCGGGGAGGCGCCGCGCGGACCTGCTGGCGGCGCTGGCGCGGATCGCCGTGCCGAGCGTCGTCTGGATCGGCCTGGCGGCGCTCCTCACCGCCGACTACCACCTGGCCGACGCGCTGCTGCTGAAGAGCGCGACCGGTAACGACAGCAACTACTGGTTCATCGAGGTGATCGTCTACATCCTGGCCGCCATGGCGGCGTTGCTGAGCGTCCCGGCCCTGGACCGGGCGGAGCGGCGCGCCCCCTTCGGGTTCCCGCTCGGCCTCCTGGCGGCCGCGCTGCTCCTGCGGTACGACCTCGGCGGCCGCACGGACCTGCCGGACGCGATCACCGCCTGCTGGCTGTTCCCGCTCGGCTGGGCCGCCGCGAGGGTGTCCGGCCCGGCGCAGCGGCTGCTGGTGTCCGCGGTGGTGCTGGCCACCGTCCCCGGCTACTTCGGCTCGGGTGCGTCCCTGCGGACGGTCGTCGTCATCGCCGGCGTGCTCCTGCTGATCTGGATCCCGAAGCTGCCGAGCGCGGCCTGGCTCAACCGGCTCACCGGCCTGCTGGCCGCCGGATCGCTCTACATCTACCTGGTCCACTGGCAGATCTACCCGCTGCTGGAGGACCGCTCGGAGGTGCTGGCCCTGCTCGCCTCCCTCGCGGGCGGCGTCGCCTACGCCGCCGTCGCCACCAGGGCCGTCCGCCGCGCGGGCGGGTGGGCCGCCGCTGTGCGGCCGGGCCCGGCGGCGGGGATTGGCCAGGTCCGGACGGGCGCGGGGAGTCAGGAGGGGTGGTAAGGGAGGAGTCACGCTGACGTTCGGTTAGTCCGGAATGCCCCTCGTTTGCTTGCTCATTACCTCCATGCCGCTTACCGTTACGGCAGTGAGGAGTTACTCCGCGTCTCGCGGATTGCCATACGACCGAGCACGTTCCAGCAGCTGAGAGGCATACAGGACACGTTCGTCGACCGGATACGGCCGAGTCATCGGGGGTGCGCCGCGTGCGGCCCGGTGACGTCGTGCGTCCGTGCGCGCGAGTAAATCCTCGCTAGGCAGGGTCCCGAAGTCCGGACGGGCCCGCGGCGAGGAAGGATCTGCCTCATGGAGAGCGTCCTGCTGGGTGCAGCGCTGCTGGTGACCCTGGTCGCTCTCGTGATCGCGATCCTGTGGCGGCCCGGGATGCCCGGCAGAGCCGCGGCGGAGATCGCCCGTGCGCAGAGCGAGGCCGACGAGATCCGGTCGAAGGCCGAGCTGGACGCGCGCGACGCCCTGGAGCAGGCCGAGCGCGACACGCAGCGGCTCACCGCCGACGCCCGCGCGGAGGCCGAGCAGGAGGGCCGCGCGATCAAGGACGACCTGCGGGCCGTCCGGGAGGATCTGGAGCGCCGGGAGGCCCGGCTCGCCGAGCGCGAGCAGCGGCTGGACGCCGAGATGCGCCGCCTGGAGGAGTGGCAGGCGCGGCTCGCCGAGGCCCGGCAGGCGCTCGACGCCCGCAAGGAGGAGCTGGCCGGCGTCGCCGAGGAGCGCCGCAAGGTGCTGGAGCAGGCCGCCGGTCTCACCGCCGGGCAGGCCAAGGCCGAGCTCGTCGCGGCGATCGAGAACCAGGCCAAGCGGGAGTCCATCCCGATCGTCCGCGAGATCGAGAACACGGCGCGGACCGAGGGCGAGAAGCGCGCCCGCAAGATCGTGACACTGGCGATCCAGCGGGTCGCGAGCGAGCAGACGGCGGAGTCGGTCGTGTCGGTGCTGCACCTGCCGAGCGACGAGATGAAGGGCCGCATCATCGGCCGGGAGGGCCGCAACATCCGGGCGTTCGAGACGACGACCGGGGTGAACCTCATCATCGACGACACGCCCGAGGCGGTGCTGCTGAGCTGCTTCGACCCCGTGCGCCGCGAGGTCGGGCGGCTGACGCTGGAGAAGCTGGTGCTGGACGGGCGCATCCACCCGCAGCGCATCGAGGAGATCTACGAGCGCAGCCGGAGCGACGTGGAGCAGCTGTGCGTCCGGGCCGGCGAGGACGCCCTGGTGGAGGTCGGCATCGCCGACATGCACCCGGAGCTGATCGCGCTGCTCGGCCAGCTGCGGTACCGCACGTCCTACGGGCAGAACGTGCTGAAGCACCTGATCGAGTCCGCGCACATCGCCGGGGTCATGGCGAGCGAGCTGCGCCTCCCGGTGGAGATCGCGAAGCGGTGCACGCTGCTGCACGACATCGGCAAGGCGCTCACCCACGAGGTGGAGGGCAGCCACGCGCTGATCGGCGCCGAGATCGCGCGCCGGTACGGCGAGCACGAGGACGTCGTCCACGCGATCGAGGCCCACCACAACGAGGTCGAGGTCCGGACGGTGGAGGCCGTGCTGACCCAGGCCGCGGACGCGGTGAGCGGCAGCCGCCCGGGTGCGCGCCGGGAGTCGCTGGAGGCCTACGTCAAGCGCCTGGAGCGGCTGGAGCAGATCGCCCGCGAGAAGCACGAGGGCGTGGAGAAGGTCTTCGCGATGCAGGCCGGCCGCGAGATCCGCGTGATGGTCAAGCCGGACACCGTCGACGACATCCAGGCGCAGGTCATCGCCCGCGACATCGCCAAGCAGGTCGAGGACGAGCTGACCTACCCGGGCCAGATCCGCGTCACCGTGGTCCGCGAGTCCCGCGCCATCGAATTCGCCCGCTGACCTGCTCGGCGTCCAGCCCTGCATCGTGCCCTGACGGTCAGCCCACGGTGAGGTTGATGGGCTCCACGCCGCGGGGCTCGAAGCCGAGGGTCTGCCCGTAGAAGGCCAGCTCCGCCTCCAGGCTGCGGATGACCGTGGCGGCCTTCCGGAAGCCGTGGGACTCGCCCTCGAACGTGAGGTAGGCGTGCGGCGTCTTCTTGTCGCGCAGCGCCAGCGCGAACCGCTCGGACTGGTCCGGCGGCACCACCGGGTCGCTGAGGCCCTGCAGGAGCAGGACGGGACAGGCGGTCTTCTCGGCGTGCCCGAGCGGTGAGCGCTCCTCGTAGGCGCGCTCGAAGCCGGGCAGGGGGCCGATGAGGCCGAACAGGTAGTGCGACTCGAAGTCGTGGGTGGCCTCGGCGAAGCTCTGCAGGTCGCTGATGCCGTAGTAGGACGTCGCGGCCTTGAACACGTCGGTCTGCGTGATCGCGGCCAGCGTCGTCCAGCCGCCCGCGGAGCCGCCCCGGATGGCGAGACGTGCCGGGTCGGCTATTCCGCCGTCTACGAGCGCCTGGGCGGCGGCTATGGCGTCCTCTACGTCGACCACGCCCCACTGGCGGCGCAGCCGTTCGCGGTAGGCGCGGCCGTAGCCGCTGGAGCCGCCGTAGTTGACGTCGACGACGCCGATGCCGCGGCTGGTGAAGTAGGCCCGCTCCAGGTCGAGCACCTTGGAGACCCGGCCGGTGGGGCCGCCGTGCACGAACACGACGTACGGCGGCAGCTCGCCCTCGGGCGCGGCGGCCTCCGGGTTGGTCGGCGGGAACACGTAGGCGTGGACGGGACGCCCGAACGGCCCTTCGAGGCGCTCGGCGCGCGGCCTGGACAGGTACGCGACGTCCGGCAGTTCGGCCAGCTCGCGGCGCAGCCCCTCGACGCGCCCGGTCGTGGTGTCGACGCGGACGACGGACGGCGGCAGGTCGGGGCCGCCGGCGATGCCGACGATCGTCGTCCCGTCCGCGGACAGCTCCGTCGCCCAGTGCTCGTAGGGGACCTCCAGGTCGACGAGGTCGAGCGTCTCCGGGTCGTAGACGCCGAGGCGCATGTCGCCCTCCCCGTGCAGGACGGCGAGGCGCCCGTCGCCGAGCAGCGCGTACGGCATGCCGCCGAGCTGCCACAGCGGGGCGGCGAACTCCTCCTCGGCCGGGTAGAGGGCCTGCGGGGACTCGCCGTGCAGGCCGACCTGGTAGATGTTCCACCAGCCGGGCCAGTCGGAGATGACGTACAGGGACTCGTCGTCGCGCCACAGCGGCGCGAGGGCCGACTCCTTGAGCCCGCCCTTGACGGTGCGGGGCGCGACCGTACGGCCGTCCTCCAGCGCCGCCACGCGCACCTCAGTGCCGTCCCAGGGCATGCGGGGGTGGTTCCACTGCACCCATGCGAGGTGCCCGCCGCCCGGGGACGGGACGGGGTTGGCGTAGAACTGCGCCCCGGTGACCAGCTCGCGGATGGCGCCGGCGTCGCCGGCGGCGCGGCCGTCCAGCGGCACGGCGACGATGGCCCGCCTGATCCCCGTGGTGCCGGGCTCCTCCGCCGGCGGCGCCGGGGCCTCCGCGCCCTCGGCGGCGGGCTCGGGCGCCGCCTCCGCCGGCGCGGCGATGTGGCCCTCGCACACGCACCAGATCTCCGTCCGGTCCGGGGACAGCACGAAGTCGGCGTAGCGCAGCCCCGCCGGGACGGCCGGCTCGGGCGTCAGCGGGTAGGGCTTGGGGTCGCCCTCGTCGAGCCGGTGGAGCCGCTGGTCGTCGTAGTTGGCGAAGACGATCGACCAGCCCTCCCCGGTGCGGACGGGCAGGTACGACCGGCCCCCGTACTCGTGGACGCGGGTACGGGCGTTCCACGGGGCCTGCAGCAGCTCCGTGCGGTGACCGCCCTTGAGATGGATGACCGTGGTCCGTCCGTCCTCCTCGGGGCGGGTCTCCTGCCACCAGACGTCATCGCCCGCGACGGTGGGGAAACTGAGGCGCAGCCGGGCGCGGGCGACATCGGCCGCGGAGCTGGGTGAGTGCCACAAAAGGACCC
>NZ_VCKZ01000672.1 GCF_005889745.1 Actinomadura geliboluensis | reverse complement strand
GGATGGTGGGGCGCCGGGCTCGGGGGAGCGGCCGGGGCGTGACCGGGCCGTCGTCCCAGAGATGAGAATCTCTCTCAATCGTCACAACAGCAGCTAGTTGCACATTAAACTCATCATTCCCAAAGTGATCAGCCGTCGACTGCGGGCACGGCCGGAACATGGCCTGCAGGCTCGAATCGTCGTTGGCTGATTACGGTCAGCCAGAGGAGCCTTGCGTCTGGTGATCGTTCGTTTCACCATGGCGTGAGAGTCTCAGACGAGCGATTGGCAAGGAGGTTCGCTCGGCCGGCCCAGCGGCCGGTCGGGCATGAGCGTGTTCTTCCGACGGCCGGATTCCGGCGACTTCCCCCTGCATTGACGCGCCGACCCGTGAGAGCGGACACCATGACGAATGCTCTACTGTCCCTGTCCACGAACGACTTCATCGCCGGTATCGAGGCGATCGCCCCCCGATTCGACACCGCCACCTACCCGCAGCAGAACCTCCCGGCCGACGACTGGACGCTGCTGACCCGGGCCGGCGTGCTGCTGCCGACGCTGCCGAGAGAGTTCGGCGGACGCGACAGCCACGTCGAGATGTGCCGAGTCGTGGAAGCGCTGTCCGAATGGAACCTTCCGCTCGGCATGTACGCCACGGTGATCACCGGGGTGGCGCTGCGACCCATCGCGCTGTGGGCGGACGAGGAGGCCAAGCGGGAGGTGCTGCCGCAGTACGCCGGCGGCGACCCCATGGTCTGCGGGTTCGCGTCCACCGAGCCCGGCTGCGGCTCCGCCATGTCCGGCATGACGACCACGTTCGAGGAGGTCCCGGGCGGCTACCGGATCCGCGGCCGCAAGCACTGGCAGGCGTTCAGCTCCAGCGCGCACTGGTGGCTGGTCAGCGCGAAGAACGACGACCGCGGCCGCGAGTACGGCTACTTCATCGTCAAGCGCAGTGAGGGCTTCCGCACCCTGCAGCCCTACGAGCCGCTCGGCCTCAAGGTGATCGACTACGGGCTCAACGAGATCGACGTGGTCGTCCCCCGGCACCGGCGCATCCGGGCGGAGGGCCGCAACCTGCGCCCCATGGTGGAGATGCTCATGGCGTCGCGGGCGATGATGGCGGCGATGGGCGCCGGCTTCCTGCGCCGCATCAGCCGGGAGGCGCGCGCGTACGCGAACGCGCGGCGGATCGGCCCGGGGCCGCAGTCGGCGATCCGGTTCGTCCGGTACCGGCTCGCGGCGATCGACACGTCCTACACCGTCTGCGCGGCGCTCAACGACTACCTGCAGACCTCGCTGGACATGAAGTCCGACATGATCGGCGCGTTCCCCGCCGTCCAGGCCATCAAGACGGTCGCCACCGAGCGGATGCTCAGCGCCGCGCACCACTACCAGCAGCTCTCCGGCGGCGAGGGGTACCGCTGCGGGTCGCCGACGAACATCTCCGCGCAGGCGTTCCTCGACGCCCGCGTCTACACCATCTTCGACGGCACCAACGACCTGCTCAGCCAGCAGCTCACCGAGTACTGCCTCGCGCGGACGGACGGCCTGCCGCTCAGCAAGTTCCTCGCCGACTGGCCGCTCACCGCGTCCGCGATCACCTCGCAGGGGCTGGACCTCGGCTTCCTCGACCGGGACCTCCGCCAGGAGCACCTGGTCCTCGCCGGCCGCGCCATCGCCTACGCGTTCGCGATCGCCCAGGTCATGCGGTGGGCGGCGAAACCCGGCAACGACGCGGGCCGCGCCCGGGCGGCGATCGAGTTCCTCAAGGCCGACATCGCGGGCGTCGCGACGGAGTTCGGGCTGCTGTCCACGGGCGTGCTCGGCATCGAGGACGGCGCCGTGCCGCCCTCGCCGGGCGTGCTCTTCTCGCGCTCGGTGCCGCTGCCCGCCGAGGCGTGACCCGGCCCCGGGTCAGCCCAGCATCTCCTCGCGGCGGCGGATCAGCTGGACGAGTTCCGCCGCGCGCTCCTTGATGAGGTTCAGCCCGGGGTGGCCCCACGGGCGCGGCTCGCGGTCGATGATGCAGATCGTGCCGAGGGTCGTGCCCGTGTGGTCGATCAGCGGGGCGCCGACGTAGGTGCGGATGCCGAGCTTGTCGACGACCGGGTTGCCGGCGAAGCGCGGGTAGTCGCACACGTCGTCCAGGACGAGCGCCTTGCGCCGGACGACGACGTGCGGGCAGTAGCCGTGGTCGAGCGGCACCTCCCGGCCCAGCTCCACGCCGCCGGACGGGTCGGTGGGGTCCTGCGGGGAGTACAGGCCGGACAGGTACTGCCGGTCGGTGACGAAGTTGACCATCGCGAACGGGGGCAGCCCGGTGCCGACGAGCCGCCGGGCGGTCTCGGCGAGGTCGCGGGCGAACGCGTCGAACTCGAGGTCGGCCTCCTGCCCGAGCCCGAGCTCGCGCAGCCGCGCCACGCGCCGCGGCACCTCGGGGTCGACGGGGGTCAGCAGATGGCCGGGGGGCTCGTAGAGCGGCTCTTGGGTCACGGCGATCTCCAGATGCGGTGGGGCGG
>NZ_VCKZ01000671.1 GCF_005889745.1 Actinomadura geliboluensis | reverse complement strand
GGGATTGGTTGGCCGGGGGGTTGGCCGAGGGTCGGTTGGCCGAGGGTCGGTTGGCCGAGGGTCGGTCGGCCGGGGGTGGGTTACATGGTGAAGGCTTCTATGAGCGTCCAGATGGCGAGGCCGGCCATGCACAGGCCGCCGATGCGCTGGACGGTCTTCAGCGGGACCCTGTTCGCGATGAAGCGGCCCGCCAGGAGGGCCAGGGCCGAGACCGACATGAGGGCGGCGGCGGAGCCGATCGCCGTCGGCAGCCATCCGTTGGTGGCGGCCAGGTTGGCGGTGGTGATCTGGGTCAGGTCGCCCCACTCGCTGATGAACACGGCCGTGAAGGCGGCCACGTAGGACGGCCAGAACCGGGTGACCGTCTGGCCGGCCTTGTCGTCCTCGTCGTCGTCCCCTCCGCCGCGCATCAGCACGATGGCGCCGAAGGCGAACAGGGCGGCCGACACGAGCTTGACGGCCATGCCCGGCAGCAGGCTGAGCAGGCTGCCGGCCCCCACGGCGATCGCGACGTGCACGATGAACGCCGTGGACGTGCCGAACCACACGTACAGCGGACGCATGCGCGTGCCCATGGCCAGTGAGGCGAACATCGTCTTGTCGGGCAGCTCGGCGAGGAAGATCAAGCCGAACGCGGTGAGGATCGCGAGCGGGTCCAGGGTCATGGGCGGTGCCTTCTTACGGGGCCGGGCCGCGGACTTCGGCCGGCACCCTGGCGGGCGACGGGAGGACCACTCGGCCCGGCACGATCGGACGGCCCGCACGGTCGCACGGGCCACGTCATGCCGTGGCCGAAGGTCTCGTCCACCCCTTCGCGGGGCCCGATGGCCGGGACGTCCAAGAACGTCCAGCGTGTCGACCAGCGGTATTACAGGACTACTCCCCTTCGCCGGGCCCCAGTGTAGCCAAAACATCCGGCAAGGCACTCGACCGGCGTGGCAAAGGAGCCGGTCCCTGAATGGAAGCGTCCCCGTCACCCGGGGCGGGTGGCGGGGACGCCGGTCGGGGGAAGCGTGTCAGGCGACGCGGACGCCGCCGGCGAAGGGCCGTCCGGCGAGCGGGCTGATCTTGACCACGTCGCCGGTCTGCGGAGCGTGGACCATCTTGCCGTTGCCGATGTAAAGCCCCATGTGGTGCAGGTCGGCGTGGAAGAACACCAGGTCGCCGGGCCTGAGCTGTGACATGGACACGTGCGTGCCCGCGTTGTACTGGGCGCCGGTGTAGTGCGGGAGGTTGATCCCGACCTGGGCGTAGGCGTACAGGGTCAGGCCGGAGCAGTCGAAGCCCTTGATGTTGGCGCCCTGCGCGGTGCCGTAGGACGGGCCGGACGCGGTGCCGCCGCCCCAGGAGTAGGGCACGCCGAGCTGGCTCAGGGCGGCCCGAACGGCGGTCATGGCCTTGGCGGAGGCGCCGCCCGGGTCCACGTTGGGGATGGGCCCGCCGTTGCCTCGGATGGGAGTGCCGACGCCCAGCTTGGCTTCAACCTTCTTGAGCCTGGCCTGGAGTTCCTTGCGCTTCTTCTTGGCCTCGTCGGTAAGTTCGCGCACCTGCTTCGCGCGCGCTTCGGCCGATTTGCGGGAGCGCTCGGCGGCCTGCATGGTCTGGAGCAGGTGGGCGACGCGGTCGCCGTCCTGGCGGGCGAAGTAGTTGAGCGTGGCCGACCGGTCAAGGACACTCTGCGGGTCCTTGGCGGAGGCGAAGGCGACGGCAGGGTCCGCCGGGCCGTTCTTGTAGCTGTCCGCTGCGAGCTTGACGATCCTGGCGCGGGCGTCGTCCAGCGCCTTCTTCTGGCGGGCGGCGTTGCCCTCGGCCACCTTGGCGGCGCGGTGGGCCTGCTTCAGCCGCTCGCGCAGGCCGTTGTACTGCTCGCTGAGCTTCTCGGCGTCGTCCGCGAGCTTCTTCTGCTGCGCGGTCAGCTCCCGGCGGGACGGCTCGGGCTCGGCGGAGGCGGGCGCCGGTGCGAGGAGCGCCGCGGCCACGGCGGCCGATATCGCCCATGCCGTGATGGTTCGGGGGGTGCGGGTGCGGCGTTTCGGCGTGCCGATGACGGCAGCGCGTCGCTGCATGCGGTCGTCCTCCTCTGTGCCGCCTACCGGGTCAGCTGACGGGTTCGGGCCAGAGTCGCCCTACCGCCCCGCGAAGGGAGCGGATTCACCCCGGTGGAGATCGGGTCCCCGGTTCCCGGGCCGATGGGCCACGGGATTCGGCGTCGCCATCGCCGCCCCCGGCGGGGGCTCGTCACGGTGGCTCCTACGCAGCGTAGGAGATAGCCGCCTCATTCGCCACTCAAGCCGCGGATTACAGCAAACGTCCCAGACGCATCAGCAGAGCAGGGCCAGCCGACCGATCGCGAGAGCCGCGCCCGCGAGAGGCACCGCGACCGCCGCCGCCACGAACACCGGCGCCACCACCCGGAACGCCCCACGCGGCTTCACCTGCTCACCGGCCTCCAGCCGCCGCACCCGCGCCGCCAGCGCGTCCATCCCCGCCCCGACCGCCCCCAAC
>NZ_VCKZ01000670.1 GCF_005889745.1 Actinomadura geliboluensis | reverse complement strand
GCCCACCCCCGAGGCGCCGCACCACGGCCCGCCGCGTCGGATCGGCGAGCGCCACGAACACCCCGTCCAACTCCGCCGAATACTGTGCCATGCGGCTAAGTATTACCAGCGCCAAACAGTTAGCGCAAGAGCTAACTATCGAGCCGTGACAGGGCGGCTGCCAGGGCCGATCATCCACCGCTCCGGCGGCTCGAACGCCCTGCGCCGTCCGAGTCAGGCGGCGGCGCAGGTGATGCAGGTGCGGGCGGCGGGGCGGGCGGCCAGGCGGTCCGCTCCGATCGGGCCGCCGCAGCGCTCGCAGGCGCCGTAAGTACCGTCGCGGAGCCGCTCCAGCGCGCTCTCGATGTCGGCCAGCTGTGCCTCTGCCCTGCTCAGGGACGACTCGATCCGGGAGCGTTCGAAGGCGATGGTGGCGCCCTCGGGGTCGTGCTCGTCGTCCACCCCGGTCTGCGCCGACGCCTCGACGACGCCGTCCCAGTCGACGCGCAGCGACGCCATGAGCTTCAGGAGCGCGTCGCGATCCGCGATCAGCCGTTCTTCCGCCGTGGTCATCCCTCCTCAACGCCCGCCGCGCCGCGCCCCATTCCGGACGGCGGCGGACCGGCCCGGCGGCCGGGAGGGATGAAACGGGTGCACGTCTACATAGAGGCGGACATATGGGGTAGGCGCGGAGCGAAGCGCTATTGGGGGAGGAAACATGGCTGCTCAAGAGACAGGCCACGTCACCGGGACCAAGGACAAGGACTACAACATCACTTGGTTCGTGGAGCAGTGCCTGAGCAACGCCCTCAGGCTGGACACCTACATCGAGGACGCCGAGCGCGACGGCGACGTCGAGCTGGCGGACTTCTTCCGGCGGGCGCAGGGCGAGAGCCGCAAGGGCGCCGAGCAGGGCAAGGAGATGCTCAAGCAGCGGCTCTGACGCGGCACCGCACCCCGCCCGGGCGATCACCGCCCGGGCGGGGTGCCGCACGTCGACCGCCTGCTCCCCAGAGCGATCAGGAGGAACAGCGCATCCGGCCGAGTTGACCGGTCATACGCCCGGTGGCCGGGCGCACTCGAAGACGATGGTGGCGGTGGTTAAAGGCCCGGGCACTATTACCCTATTTCGGTTGACTGATATGCCGGAAACGAACCCGGCTTAGTGGACACATCAAATGGTGAGTGCTAGTTTGACCAATCAATTCACAGGGGGTGGTCTCACCTTGACTGAAATGGGGGCTCTGTGGGACACGCGCCGACCTCCCCGCACTCGGTAACGCGGCGCTCTCGATCACGGTGTTCGCCGGTGCGGTCGCCGCGGCAGGCTGGGGCACCGGGCGGGCAGTGGCCGCCGTCCGGTGTCGTGACCGGCTAGGCGCCGTGTTCTCTCTTTCGCGGCGTGCGGTTCAGCGGGATCCGGGGAATCGCCGCAGGTTCATGTGGATCCAACTCTTCCGGTACGTGACGTTCGCCGTTATTTCGGCGGCGGTCGGGCTGGTCGGTGCGCTGGACGGCGACGTTCCGGTGGTCTTCGCGCCGTTCTTCGTCGCGGTCGGTACGGCTTTCGTCAACTCGGCCGTTCTTACGCTGGCGACGGCAGCGGCGCTCGGCGGGCGCCGTCCCAGCGGGGCGCGGCGCGTCGCGTTCGGGGTGTGGGCCGCCGGGGTCATCGGAACACTCGCCGCCGTGATCCTCGTCCTAGGGGAGGAGCACGGGCCCTCAGTTCCGCTCATCGCGCTGCTCGCGGTGCCGTTCCTGCTCGTCGCGAAGCCGCCGCGGCACATGCTGCTCGACCCGGCTCCGCGCGGAGGGGCGCCGGCGGACGGCCGTCGCCCGGCCGGAACGCCTTGATCTGCACGTGAACCGGCTGTCAGGTCCCTCGGGCTCGCCATGAAACGGCTGGTGGTTTCACATAGAGGGCGGATGCCGGGGGAGTAGTAGCCCTGTGACAGGGGGAGTTACGGGCGCACTCCGTGGTCGCGCAGGGGGCCGACGGTCAGGGCGGTGGCGCGGCATCTGGTCACGACCTCGGGCAGGGCGGCCAGGGTCGCCTTCCAGGCGCCGGGGGCCGAGGTGACGTCGCTGTCGTGCAGGAGGAGGGTCGCTCCGCCTTCGAGGCCCGGTGCCAGGGTGCGCAAGACGGACTCGGGGGTCGCGGACGCCGTCCAGTCCTTGCCCCAGGCCGTCCACAGGACGGGACGCAGGCCGTTGCGGCGGGCCGCGAAGAGGGCCTCCGTGCTCAGGGCGCCGTACGGCGGCCGGTACCAGGACGGGGTGACGCCGCAGACGTCCTCGACCAGGTGGACGGTGTCGCGGATGCCCGCGGACGTGCGGCCGGGGCGGGCCGTGAGGGTGTTGTCGTGGTGCCAGCCGTGGACGGCTATCTCGTGCCCGTCCGCGACGATGCGGCGGCCGAGGGACGGGGCGCGCCGCAGCATCGCGCCGAGGACGAAGAACGTCGCGTGGCAGCCGAGGCGGGCCAGCTCGTCCAGGAAGAGGGGCGTGGAGCCGGGGTCGGGGCCGTCGTCGAGGGTG
>NZ_VCKZ01000016.1 GCF_005889745.1 Actinomadura geliboluensis | reverse complement strand
CCGTTCCGCAGCCGCCCGTGCCGGAGCCGCGCACGGCGCGCGAGTACGAGGTGCCGCCGCCCGTCCTGCCCACGACCGTGGCGCCGAGCGGCGGCCCCGGGCGCTCCAGGCGGCGTCCCGTGCTCATCGCCTCCACCGCGGCGGGCGTGCTGCTCGCCGCGGTCGTGGCGGGCGGCGTCTACTACCTGACCCGGCCGTCCGGCGGCACGGGCGGGACGGAGGCGGCGGCGTTCCCGAAGGGGTCGATGCTGGTCCGCATCGACACCGAACCGGGCTGGCCGAAGACGTGCCACGGCGACATCGGGCTGTTCACGCCCGGCGACGGGTCCGTGCGGGCGCTCGTCAAGGACCCGAGCTGCGACATCCTGCCCGAGCGGTCACCGGACGGGAAGCGCGTCGCGTTCACCCGGATGGACGCCCGCGGCGGCGAGGCGTGGGTGATGAACGCCGACGGGTCCGGCGCCCGCAAGGTTGCCGGGATCGTGCGCGGCACCCGGGTGACGTGGTCGCCCGACGGCACCCGCCTGGCCTACATGGGCGAGCGGGACGGCGTCCGGCAGATCTTCGCGATCGCGCTCGAGGGCGGCGCGGTCGCCCAGCTGACCACCGACGACTCGGCGAAGGACGACCCGATGTGGTCGTCCACGAACCGGATCGTGTTCTGGAGCAAGCGCGACGGCGGCGCGGAGCAGCTCTACACCATGGACGCGGACCGTCCCGGCGGCTCCTGGACGCGGCTGACCGCCGACGGGGTGCGCGCGGTGGACCCGGAATGGTCCCCCGACGGCTCCAAGATCGCCTACGTGCGGGGCCCGGGCACCGGGAGCGACATCTGGGTGATGAACGCCGACGGGTCCGGCGCGCACGCGCTGACGTCCGGGACCGTCCGCGACATGGACCCGGCGTGGTCGCGCGACGGCCGCTGGCTCTGCTACGTGCGCGGCGCCGTCAGCGACCCGGTGATCCACGCGGTGCGCGCCGACGGCACCGGCGACCGCGTCCTCACCCCCGCGGGCCGCGTCCTCGGCCACCCGAACTGGTAGCCGGCCGGCTCAGCCGGTGATCATGTCGAGCCGGCGCAGGATGACGCCCTCGCGCAGCGCCCACGGGCAGATCTCCAGCTCGGCCAGCCCGAACAGGTCCATCGCGGCGTCCGCGACGACCGCGCCCGCGAGCAGCTGCTCGGCGCGGCTCTCCGACACGCCGGGCAGCTCGGCGCGCTCGGCGGACGGCATCGGCGCGAGCTTCTCCGCCCAGTCGGTCACGTCGGCGTCCGACAGGGTGCGGCGCTGGAAGGGCCCGTCGGCGGACGGCGCGGCCCCGGCGATCCGGGCGAGCTGCTTGAACGTCTTGGACGTGGCCACCGCGTGGTCGGCGGGCCCGTACCGGGCGACGTCGCCGACCCGCCGGGCGATCTCCGCCCGCACGTGCCGGCGCAGCTCGCGGATCTCCTCGGCGGGCGGCGGGTCGGCGGTGAACCGGTCGCGGGTGAGCCGGCCCGCGCCGAGCGGCAGCGAGATCGCCACGTCCGGCTCCTCGTCGATGCCGGACGCGATCTCCAGCGAGCCGCCGCCGATGTCCACCACCAGCAGCCGCCCCGACGACCAGCCGAACCAGCGCCGGACGGCGAGGAACGTCAGCCGCGCCTCCTCCTCGCCGGACAGCGCGCGGATGTCGATCTCCCGGCCGGCCCGGATGCGGGCCAGCACGTCCTCGCCGTTGGCGGCGTCGCGGACGGCGGAGGTCGCGAACGCCACCAGGTCCTCGACGCCCTTGTCCTCGGCGACCCGCAGCGCCTCGTCGACGAAGTCGCGCAGCAGCGCCTCGCCCTCCTCCGACAGGCGGTCGGCGTCGTCCAGATGGGCGGCGAGCCGCAGTTCGGCCTTGTGGGAGTACGCGGGCAGGGGCCGCGCCCCCCGGTGGGCGTCGACCACCAGCAGGTGCACGGTGTTCGATCCCACGTCCAGCACGCCGAGTCGCATGGTTGCGACGCTACCGGACGGGCCGGGGCCGGTCCGGTGCCGGGAGCGGCTACGGTGTCGGGCATGGAAGCGGGATCACGGCGCAGATGGCGGGTACCTCCTGGTCACGTGGCGGTGAAGTGCGCCGCCGCGGCGGCCGTCACGGCGCTCATCGTCCTCTACAGCCATGACCCGCAGTTCCTGTTCCTCGCGGCCGCCGCGGCGATCGGGCTGAACGGGCTCGCGCTGCGCGACCTGGTCGCGCCGGTCCGGCTCGCCGCCGACGGGGACGGCCTCACCGTCGTCACCGGCTACGCGGGGCACCGCCACATCCGGTGGGACGAGGTCACCGCGATCCGGGTCGACGAGCGGCGCCGGCTGCTGCTGCACACCCGGATGCTGGAGATCGAGACCGCCGACGACCTGCACCTGCTCAGCGCGTTCGACCTCGGCTCCGACGTCCACGACGTCGCCGACGAGCTGTACCGGCTGCGGGCCCGCACGAGCCGCTAGGGCGCGGGCAGCTCCGCCGGGGTCGGGAAGGAGCTCTGCGCGCCGCGCCGGCGGACGGCGGCGGCGCCCGCGCGGGCCGCGTACCGGGCGGCGTCGCGCAGCGCGTCGCCCCTGGCGAGGCGCAGGCAGAGCGCGGCGGTGAAGGCGTCGCCGGCGCCGGTGGTGTCGACGGCGTCGGCCGCCGGCGCCGGGATCGCGGTGACGCCGTCGCCGTCGGCGACCACGGCGCCGTCCGCGCCGAGCGTGACGACGGCCGAGCGCGGCCCGGAGCGGGCGAGCGCGGCGGCGGCGTCCCGGGGGTCGCCGGGCTCGCCGTCGAGCAGGTACGCGGCCTCGTGCTCGTTGACGACGAGCGGGTCGCAGCGGGCGAGCAGCCCGGCGGGGACGGGCGCGGGCGGCGACAGGTTGAGCACGACGCGCCCGCCGGCGACGCCGGCGGCGGCCTCCACGGCGGGCAGCGGCACCTCCAGCTGGAACGACACGACGGACGCGGCGGCGATCAGGTCGCGGGCGGCGGCGACGTCGGCGGGCCCGAGCCGGGCGTTGGCGCCGGGCGAGACGATGATGCTGTTGTCGCCGTCCGGCCCGACGGTGATCAGCGCGACGCCGGTCGGCACCCCGGGCGTGGTCGCCAGATGGTCCAGGCCCACGCCGGCCGCGGCGAGCGCGCCGCGCAGCAGTGCGCCGTGCCCGTCGTCGCCGACCCGCCCGACGAGCGCGGCCCGGCCGCCGAGCCGCGCCGCCGCGACCGCCTGATTGGCGCCCTTGCCACCCGGATGGACGGCGAGGTCGGAGCCGAGGACGGTCTCCCCCGGCGCGGGCCGCCGCTCGACGCCGACCACGAGGTCCGCGTTGACCGATCCGACGACGACGACGTCCCAGCGCTCATCCACGGGACAATGCCCTACACGCGCGGCGGCGGCCCGCGCAACCCCCGGCCGCCCCGCTCAGCGTCCGCACGGGCGCAGCTCGGCCAGGTCGACGACCTCGGCGAGTTCGTCGACCGACGGGTAGTAGCCGCGGCCGACCAGCTCGCCGCCGCGCGTCACCAGGAACGCGCTCTCCCCGTGTACGCCCGCGTACTCCGCCAGCACCCGGTGCGCGCCCGTCAGCGGCACCGCCGTGACGCGCAGCCCGCCGGGACCCGTCCAGCTCCCCCGCTCGTCCCCCATGCACGGAACGTTACGCTCCGTGACGGTCCGTGACGGATACCGGGGTCGCGGTGGGGCCGGCGGCGCCGGGGTCAGGCCGACTCGAAGGTCGCCGGGTCGGGGCCGACGCGGATGCCCTTGTCCAGTTCGCCGATCGCGCTCAGGTCGTCGGGGGTCAGCTCGAACCCGAACACGTCGATGTTCTCGGCGATCCGGGACGGCGTGACCGACTTGGGGATGACGATGTTGCCGATGTCGAGGTGCCAGCGCAGCACGATCTGCGCCGGGGTGCGGCCGTGGGCCTCGGCGATGCGGGCGAGCGCCGGGTCGTCCAGCAGGCCGTGCCCCTGCCCGAGCGGCGCCCACGCCTCGGTGTGGATGCCGTGGTCGCGGTGGAACGCGCGCAACCCGTCCTGCTGGAAGTACGGGTGCAGCTCGATCTGGTTGACCGCCGGGACGACGTCGGCCTCGTCGATGACCCGTCGCAGCGCCTCCACCGTGAAGTTGGACACCCCGATCGAGCGGACCCGCCCGTCGGCCTTGAGCTTCTCCAGCGCCCGCCAGGTCTCCAGGTACAGCCCGCGGCCCGGCATGGGCCAGTGGATCAGGTAGAGGTCCAGCCGGTCCAGGCCGAGGCGGGACAGGCTCGCCTCGCAGGCGCGCAGGGCGTTGTCGTGGCCCTGTTCGCTGTTCCATAGCTTGGTCGTGACGAACAGCTCGTCGCGGGGCAGGCCCGAGGCGCGCAGCGCGCGCCCGACGCCCTCCTCGTTCTGGTATGCGCTGGCCGTGTCGATGCTGCGGTAGCCGTTCTCCAGCGCCGTCGCGACCGCCCGCTCGGCCTCGTCGTCGCCGACCTGGAACACCCCGAAGCCGAGCTGCGGCATCGCGGCCCCGTCGATGAGGTCGACCTTCGGTACCGTCACGGTGACCGTCCCCCCTCGCTGATGGTGTGTGCCGAGCCGATCGTGCCCACGAGACCGGCCGCCGAACATCACCCCTCGCCTCGCTCCCGCCAGTCGCTCTGGTCGCGGACGATCCGCTGGAAGGCGTCCTTGAAGGCGGTGAACGCCGCGTCGCCGAGGGCGCGCCGGTGCCGGTCCTCGATGTCGGCGAGGATGGCGCGGGCCTTGGCGATCTCGTCGAGGCCGTGCTCGGTGGGCACGATCCGCTTCGCGCGCCGGTCGGCCGGGTCGGGTTCGCGGCGGACGTAGCCGAGCGCGGTCAGCTCGTCCACGATCGTGCCGACGATCTGCTTGTGCTGGCCCGACCGGGCCGACAGCTCGGTGGCGCGCATCCCCTCGGCGTCGAGGAAGGCGAGCACGGTGCCGTGCCGGGGCCGGACGTCCGGGTGGCCCTGCTCGGCCAGCCGCTGGAACAGCTCGTCCTGCAGGACCCGCATCAGCCGTCCCGCGAGCATGCCCAGGTCGGGCGCCCGGCGCCCGGCGCTCTCCTCACTTTTAGTCACTATGCCTGACTATCAACTTTCCTGACCGCGAGCAAGCCGGCGACCTCGGCACGGTCGGCGCCCCGGCGCGGTCGGCAGGCACGGCGCGGTCAGCGGGCGCGGACCACCGCCTCCCCGTAGGGGACGAGGCGGACCGGGCCGATCAGCCCGTAGTTCTGGCGGGACGCGCCGCCGTACACGCCGGGGTCGGCGACGCGGAGCCGGTTGTTCAGCGTCGTGGCGACCTCCACCTCGATCGTGTTGGCGCCGCGCCGCAGGTACGGGCCGACGTCCACGGACGGGTAGAGCACGGAGACCGGCGGGAGGCGGCGGCCGTTGACCGTGACCCGGCAGGTGTCGAAGACCTCGCCGAGGTCCAGCACCGCGCCGCCGCCGCTCCAGGTGACCGTGGCGATGTAGGTGCCGATGCCGGAGACGTCCGCGAGTTCGGGGATGTCCGGCCACGGCTTCAGCGCGTCCAGCGCCAGGTCGTGGTGCTTCACCCCGTCCGGGGTCATGTCCTCGACGCGCAGCCGCCAGGACGTGAGGGCCACGGGCGCGGGCACGGCGCCGATCGCCGTCCGGACCGTGCGGCCCCCGGGCAGGGTCGTGGCGTAGGTGCCGGCGGCGGTGGCGCGGGCGACCAGGCGCTGCCCGTCGACCCGCAGCTCCGCCTCGGACGCCGTGGCGGACGGTGCGTGCCCGCCGCGCGCCAGCATGATCACGGTGGCCTCGGACGGCTGGAGCGCCACCCGGAGGGTGACGGTGTCGCCGTCCTCGCGGTACACGGCGATCCGCTCGGTCTCGCCCGTCCACAGGTCCAGCCGGTACGGGACGGCCTTGCGGTCCGAGCGGGTGAAGGCGACCTCGTGGTCGATCGCGGCCACGGGCGGCTTCACCGTCTCGGCGTGCTTGCCGTTGCACAGGTAGAAGTAGTCGGTGCGGCCGTCCCGGCGGTGGGCGGTGAGCAGCGTGGACGCCTGCGCGTACCTGACGGTGGGGCGCAGGCCGAGGTCCTCCAGCGCGGCGGGGACGTCCGCCTCTTCGGTGACGTTGCGGACGCGCGGCTGGGCGAGCAGTTCCTCGACGACGGCGCGCAGCCGCTCGTTCTCGCCGTCGCGGGCCAGGCCTGGGACGGTCGGCGCCGACCAGTCGCCGAGGAACACCAGCGGGAGGCCGGCCTTCGCCAGCTTGAGCATGGTGCGGGCCGTGCCGAGCGGCAGCGTGCACTCCTTGCCGGAGTACCGGTCGCCCTCGACGAACAGCACCTTGTAGGCGGGGCCGTCGGGGGCGAGCCGCCCGCCGGACACGGTCGCGGACGGGAGGTCGAGCAGCGGCGCGCTGATGAGCTGGTGCGTCCAGCCCAGCGGGACGCCGTCCTTGGTGAACCATCCGGCCCCGATGCCGGTCTTGGTGTAGCCCTTCTGCCGGAACACGGCGACGTCGATGCGGCTCTTGCCGGCCTGCATGGTCTGGTGGATGCGCGACATGTACCCGGCGATGTCGGGGACGTGCCGCCACGTCGGCTGGCGCGGCCCCCACGACTCGGAGAACCCGATGCCTCCGCTGTAGGGGGTGAACCCGGCGAACCCGGGCCAGGCCGCGCCCGGTGCGGTCGCGTAGGAGAAGCCGTGCAGGACGGTCTGGTTCAGCCCTGCCGCGTAGGCGCCGCCCATGGTGCGCAGCAGCTTGTCCCAGGTGGTGTTGTAGGCGCCGCCCTGGTAGGCCCCTGCCTCGCAGGAGAGGACCTTCCGTCCGCCCATGTCGCGGCCGCCGGCGAGGGCGCGGTAGTCGTCGAGGTTCTTGAACCCGAGCGACTCGCCTTCGGGGACGTCCAGGATCGCGGCCGTGTGGATCGCGTCCGTCTCCAGCCCGTACGGCTGCGCCCGGTACTCCAGGCCGATCGAGTGCGCCCACTTGGCGAGCGCCTCGAAGTGGTACTCGTTGAAGAGGTCGGAGACCGTCAGCCAGAAGTCGTGCCGCACGTGGGAGGTGGTCGCCGCGTCGTAGGCGAACATGGTGTTCTCCTTGAGGCGGACGATGACCGGCAGGTACGGCATCAGGTCGTAGCCGCGCCGCCGCCGGAACTCGGCGGGCAGGTCCGGCGTCCAGTTGAGCGCGTGCGTCTCCAGCTCGATCGAGTCCTCGAACAGCGTCGCGCCCGCCCGCTTGATCAGCTTGCGGATGTCGCGGGTGAGCAGCCGCGCCTCCCAGAACGCGGTGACGGCGCGGGTGCCGGCCCGGCTGAAGTGGTCGACGACGCAGGCGTCCGGCGCCGAGTGCGGGCCGGACTCGGGGCGCTGCCCGCTGCCGCGCCGCCAGTAGGCGAACAGCAGCCAGTCGCCGCCGGCCGGGGCCGTCCAGGTGATCCGCTCCCCCGCGACCCGCCCGGTCAGGTCGGTGAAGGACGCCGGGTCGAGGCCGGTCTCCTTGCGGGTGGCGTTCGCCGGGTCGGTCCTGACGGCGTGCACCGCGACGAGGTGCCGCTTCGTGACGCCGTCCTCCGGCGCGGCGACCGGTTCGGGGAGCGGGCCGTCGTGGGTGGCGCCGCCCGCGACGGCGGCCGTCCCGTAGGCGAGCTCCTGCACGGCGGCCTCGTCGTCCGGCGTGATCGTCGGGACGGCGGCGGGCCAGGCGGGGCCGATCGTGAGGTCGACGGTGACGCCGCGCCGGGCCGCCTGGTCGAGGGCGGCCTCGACGCCGGCGTTCCAGGCCGGGGTGCCCCAGCCGTGGCCCGCCGGGTCCAGCACGGACTTGTCGCGGATGCTGTGGTGCACGGCGACGATCTCCGCGCCGCCGAACCCGGCGGCGGCGATCTGGTCGATCTCGCGCCGGATCTCGGCGGGGTCGACCAGCCCGTCCGGCCACCACCAGCGGAACCGCGGCCGTACCGCGGCGCCGGGCCGGGCGAACCCGCCCGCCCCCGGTCCGGCCGCCGGGCGCGGCGCGGCCTGCGCGGCCGGCGCGCCCCCGAGGACGGGGGCCGCGCCCGCCGCGACGGCGGCGGCGGTGCCGAGCTGCAGCGCGCGCCTGCGCGAGATCCCCTGTCCGTTGCGGTCGTTCACTTACTTCCTCCTGATGAGTGTCGTGCGGCCGGAGCCGACCGGGCCGATGGTGAGGAGCCGGCCGGTGGCGTCGCGGCCCGTGGCGCGGGGGGCGCGGGCGTGGGGTCCGGTGACGTGGAAGGCGCGCGGGTCGTCGTCGCCGAGCTCGACGACGACGCGGGCGGTGGTGTTGGGCGGCACGTCCACGTCGAGCCGGTACCGCCGCTCCCGGTCGAGGGCGACGGAGACGGGGCCGCGGATCGTGGGGACGCGCCCGGAGATCCGGGCCAGGCCGCCGGGGCGGGGCCGGACCTCGATCTCGGCGGCGCCCGGCGCGGTGATCCGCACGCCGAGGACGTGGCGCGGGATCGCGTTCGCCGGCGCCGAGCCCCAGGCGTGCGAGAACGTCATGTTGGGCTTCAGGGACGGGTCCCACGCCTCGGCGACGATGGTGGCGCCGAGGTCGTCCATCATGTGCAGCCAGGAGCTGAGGCCCTTGGCGGTCATGAGGCCGATCGCGGCGTCGGCCTGCCCGGTGGCGAACAGGGCGTCCAGCAGGAACTGGGCGCCGTAGACGCTGACCTTCATGCCGCCGTCCGCCAGGGTCTTGCCCAGGGCGCGGACGACGGGGTCGGGCACCGTGCCGGGTCCCGCGACGCCGAGCGCGACGGGGAACGCGGTGGCGTGCTGCGCGCTGTGGGCGGTGCCGATGCCGTCGGTGAAGCGGCCGGCGGACGCGTCGAGGAGCTTTTCGCGCATCGCCGCGGCCAGCGTGTCGGCGTGCCCCTGCCACGTCGTCGCGTCGGCGGCCTTGCCGAGGACGGCGGCGATCTTCGCCATGGCGGCGAACGCGGCGTACTGGCACGCGTTCACGACGGTGTTGACGTCGGTGAACACGTACCCGTCCCGGTTGGAGGCCGGCCAGTCGACCAGGTCGCCGAGGTCGCGGCTGGACGACCCGGGGTCCTTGTGCACGAGACCGTCCGCGCCGAGGTAGGCGGTGAGGTGCTTGGCGGCGAGGAGGGCGTAGTCGGCGGCGAGCTGCTCGGGGTCGCCGGTGTGCAGGTAGTCCTCCCAGGCCGACATGACGTTCATCAGCCGGTACTCGGTCGGCCAGGTGTGGTTGCGCGCCAGGTACGCGTCGGACGCGCGGGCCAGCGCGAACGACCGCTGCACCGCGTACTCGGACGCCTGGTTGATGAGCGCGTCGCCCTCGTAGGGCCCGCGCTCGCGCGTCGGGGTGTCGACGTAGAGGTCGCCGCGCGTCGCCTCGATCGAGTACCGGCACATCTCGTACACGCGGTCGAGGTCGCGGCTGGAGCTGGAGAACGCGGCGTCGGAGTCGCGCCAGGCCGCCCGCCAGGCGCGGCCCGTGACCGCGCCGGCGAGGTCGAGGTCGTCGTCGCAGACGAGCTGCGCGTAGCGGAAGCCCCGGTAGCCCCAGTGCTCGATGGTCTGGCGGCCGTCGCGGAGGGTCCAGGTCTCCCGGTAGGTGACGCCGGCGCGCAGCGCGTACCGGACCGTCCCGTCGCCGTTCAGCTCCTCGCCGAGCCGGACCTCGACGGTCTGCCCGGCCCTGCCGCGCACCTCCAGCCGCAGGCCGCCCGCGATCTCCCGGCCGAGGTCGACCAGCCAGGTGCCGGGCGCGGTCCTGCGCACGGACGCGGGCCGGACGTCGTGCAGCCCGACCGGTTCGACCAGCGCGGGCCGCAGGCCGGCGATGGCGGGCTTGACCAGTGCCGGGTCCCAGCCGGAGTCGTCGAAGCCGGGGCTCGTCCAGCCGGCCGGCTCCTGCCGCATGTCCCAGTACTCCTGGCGGCCGATGTAGTAGCCGGTGCCGATCGTCCCGGCGTCGGGCAGCAGCCCCGCCTGGCGGCGCGCCTTCCAGCCGCCGCCGCTGCCGTGCACCGACGCCGTCCCGTCGGCGTAGGTGACGACGAGTTGCGCCAGGAACCGCTTGTCCTGGGTGGTGAAGGCGAGCGCTGCGAGCGCGTTGCGCCGTCCCGGCCGCAGCGCGCGCGTCACGTCGAACGAGTGGTAGCGCGGCTCGCCCGCGCCGCTGGGCATGGACGCGAAGCCCGCCACCTCGCCGTTCACCCACACCTTCGCCGGGTACTGGCGGATCGGCGTGGGCGACTGGGCGGCGACGTGCAGCACGGCGGCGGCGATCGGCTTGGCGTGCGGGGTGAACTCGGTGCGGAGCAGCGCCCAGTCGTCGTCGGGCGATCCCGCCGACGACAGCGTCGACTGGCCCTTGGCGAGGGTCAGCGCGCCGTCCGCGACCGTCCCGGCGCCGAACGTGCCCCGGTCCTCGGTGAAGTCCTCGTCGATGACCGCCTTGCCGCCGGGTGCGGTGAAGGTGACGCGATCCCACACGTTCGCCTCGGTGGAGCCGTTGCGCATCCCGACTGTGCCCGTCCGGTACGTGGCGTCGGTGGTGGTGTCGACCTCCGTGCCGTCGAGGGACGTCCGGAACGTGTCGCCCGCCATCTCGACGGCCACCTCGTACCAGCGGCCCGTCTCGACGGGGACCGCGAGCCGCTTCTCCTCCAGCACCCGGTAGGAGCCGTCGACGCACACGTGCTTCTTCAGCACGCCGGGCGTTCCGGCGCGCAGCTGCCACAGGTAGTTCGCGCTCGTCCCGGACGCCCGGAACCACAGGCTCGCGGCGACGGAGGTGATCTGCACCCGGGCGGTGAGGACGCCGTCGCCGGGCGCCTGCGCGGCCGGTGCCCAGACCGGGTCGGCGGTCCACTCGTCCACGCCCGTGGCCAGCAGCGCGGGCTCGGACCAGCGGGACGCCCGGGGGCCGTCGAACGTCCGGACGCGCCACCAGTACGCGGTCTGCGGCGCCAGCGGCGGACCGGCGTAGGGCACGGCCACGGACGCGGCGGACGCGACGCGGCCGCTGTCCCAGTGGCGCGGCCCCTGCTCCAGCCGGGCCGGAGTGGTGGCGAACTGGGCCTGGTAGTGGGTCTGCTTCGTGCCGGCGCCGAGGTCGGCGACCTGCCAGCTCAGCCGGGGCTTCGCCGCCGTGACGCCGAGCCCGTCCGGCAGCAGCGACGTCAGCAGCCCGGACGGCGTGCGGGCCGCCCGCGGCGCCGCCGCTGCCGTGCCGGCCGAGCCGAGGACGACGGCGCCCGCCGCGCCGGCCGCCGTTGCCCCGAGGAAGTGCCGTCTGCTCATCCCGCTCATGAGGTGCGCCCTTCGAACGTCCAGTCGCCGGAGCCGATCTCGAAGACGGCGCGGCCGTTCTCCACGCCGATCCAGCGTGCGTCCCGGGGTGCCGTGGGCCTGGCGGCCCCGGCGGGCACCGGGATCTCCACGCGCGCACCGGTGCCGGGCGGGACGGTGACGTCCAGGCGGAGCTTCCTGCCGGTGCGGCGCCAGGACGCCGCGGCATGCCCGCGCGGTGTCTCATAGGTGGCGGCGGCGCGCGTGACGTCGCCGACGACGGCCGGCCGGACGAGCAGCGTCTCGAACGCGATCGAGTCGTCGGTCTGGCCGAGGCCGGCGAGCCCCGCGTGGAACCACTCGTCGATGGCGCCGAGCATGAAGTGGTTCTGGGAGTTCCCGGAGGTGGGCCCGTCCCAGTTCTCGGTCAGCGAGGTGGCGCCGTGCACGACCTGGTAGCCGTAGCTCGGGTTGCCGGTCTGCGTCGCGAACGCGTGGATGACGTCGTCGCGTCCGGCCGCCGACAGGACGTGGAACACCGACGGCAGCGCGATCTCGCCGACGGTGAGGTGGTAGCCCTTCGCCTCGATGCCGTTCACCAGGTGGGCGAGGACGGCGTCCTTCTTGCCGTCGGGGACGACGCCCATGTCGAGGGCGAGCGCGTCGCATGCCTGGCTGCCGGAGCCGTAGGTGTCGCCGGTCGCGTACTTGGCGTTGAACGCCGACCCGATCTGCCCGGCGAGAGCCTCGTACTCGGCCGCGTCGGCGTCCTTGCCGATGACCTTCGCGATGCGGGCGAGGGCGGACACGGCGCGGTGGTAGCCGAACGTGGCGGTCACGCCCTTGGGCGTGCTGTTGTCGAAGGTGATCCAGTCGCCCAGGCCGTAGTCGAGCAGGTGCCCGTCCGCCTTGCCGGACAGGTAGTCGACGTAGCGCACCATGTTCGGGTAGTAGGTGCGGAGCGTCGCCGTGTCCCCGTAGGCGCGGTACATCTGCCAGGGCGCGAAGACGATGACGTTGCCCCAGTTGGGGTCGTCCCTGAACCCGCCGGAGAACACCGTGAACTCGGGCGCGATGTCGGGGACGAGGCCGTCCGCCGTCTGCGCCTCGGCGATGTCGCGGACGATCGCGCCGTAGTAGGCGGCGACGTCGTAGTTGCGGGCGACGGCGGGGAACACCAGGTTGGCCTGCTCCAGCCAGCCGAGCTTCTCCCGGTGCGGGCAGTCGGTGAGGACGGAGTACATGTTGCTCTGCACCGCCCGGTCGATGATCCGGTGGATGTCGTTGAGGAGGCCGTGCGAGCTGGTGAACGAGCCCGCGCCCGCGTTGCCCGCGCGCAGCACGATCCCGGTGACCGTGCCCTCGTCCGGCGCGGACGGCAGCCCTTCGAGCTGCAGGTAGCGGAAGCCGTGGTAGACGAACCGCGGATGCCACGTCTCGGTGCCCTCGCCGGACAGGGTGTAGGTGTCCCAGATGGGCGAGCCGGTGGTGTGCTGGCTGACGGTCCCGTCGGCGTTGAGCAGCTCGCCGGGGCGCATGGTGACCTTCGTCCCGGCCGGTCCGCTGACGCGCAGCTTCGGCCACCCCGCGAAGTTGGTGCCGAGGTCGACGACGTAGACGCCGTCCTTCGGCTGCGTGATCTTCGTGGTGCGGAAGGTGCCGACCGGGACGATCGGCGGCGCGGTGCGGGCGGCGAGCCGGGCCGTGGGCGCGGCGACCCGCACCGCGTCCGACCAGCCGCTCGGGGTGCGGCGCGCGTCGTGGTCCTCGCCGCCGTACCAGTTCGTGAAGGTGGTCGCGCCGAGGGCGGTGCGCCAGGACGCGCCGGAGGCGATGACCTCGCGCGACCCGTCGGTGTAGGTGATCTCCAGCTGGCCGAGGAACGCGGGCTTGCCGTCCGACCGGGTGAGCTTCTCGTAGCGGCCGGGCGTGGGCGGGACGTGCGCCATGCCGGTGCCGAGCTCCACCTGCACGCGGTTGCCGCCGCGGTGGAGCAGCCTCGTCACGTCGTAGGTGGAGTAGACGATCCGCTCCTTGTACGCGCTGTACGGCGGTTCGAGGACGGCGTCGCTGACGGGCCGCCCGTTCACCGTGATGTCCAGGACGCCGAGGGCCGTCGCGTAGAGGCGTGCCGAGCGGACGCGCTTGCCGACCGTGAACTCTCGCCTGAAGA
The DNA here is from genome assembly GCF_005889745.1 of Actinomadura geliboluensis. GTDB lineage: Bacteria > Actinomycetota > Actinomycetes > Streptosporangiales > Streptosporangiaceae > Spirillospora > Spirillospora geliboluensis. The sequence goes on along the minus strand of NZ_VCKZ01000016.1, from coordinate 31,078 downwards.
CGGGGAGCGCCTCGGGCTGCCGGTGCAGCGGCGGCGGCGCCTCCTGCCCCTCCACCGCGGCGGCCGTGTCGAACGCCGTGCCGTCGCCAGAGGTCCGGACGGTGAAGTCCTCCGGGAAGTTGGCCGTCCTCCCGTCGTCGGTCGTCACGTCGGTGCGCGGGTAGAGCAGGACGCGGTCGAACGCCTTCTCCTCGCCGAGGTCGAGCTGGATCCAGACGGGCTCGGCGAGGTCCTGCTCACGCCGCTCCATGCTCGTGTAGCCGAAGGGGGCGGTGTCGCTGGTGAGCGAGCCGTCCGTGACGGCCTTCGGCTCCCACTGGCCGCCGACCGTGTAGCTCTCGGACGCGGTCACGGCCGCCCCGGCCGCCAGGTTCGCGCCGGACGCCCCGTCCAGCACCTGGATCTCGGCGAGCTGGAGCCGCGACACCTTGTACGGCCAGCTCTCCTTGATCGGCAGGCCGAGCCGCGTCACGTCCAGCCGGACGTAGCGGGCCGTCCGCGCCGGGAACGTGATCACCGCGGGCGACGGCTCGGGGTCGGCGGACCACGCCGCGTTCCCGATCCACTGGGCCGTCCAGTCCGCGGCGGCGAGCAGGCCCATCTCGAAGTGGGACGGCTCGCTCCACGCGGACGCGCGGCCGTCCCCGTCCCACACCCGGACCTGCCAAATCGCCCGCTCGCGGGACTTCAGCGCCCGTCCGGCGTAGACGGCCGACACGGCGGCGCCGCCGACCTTGCCCGAGTCCCACAGGTCGGGGCGATCGAGGCGGTCCCGCGACGTGGCGACCCGCACCTGGTACGCCGACTGGACGGCGTTGCGCGGCCCGGCGGTGAACCGCCAGCTCAGCGTCGGCCGCTCGGCGTCGATCCCGAGCGGCGACGGCAGGTGGCCGACCTGCAGATCGGCGGGACGCAGCGTCCGGGCCTTCCCCGGGGCCGGCGCCGCCGACGCGGGCAGAGCGACCGCGCCGCCCGCCGTGACCGCCGCCGTGGCGACGCCGCCCGCCTGCACGAACCTTCTTCTGGACAACTCGTTCATCTGAGGCTCCTCAGCCGTCGTTCGAACGGGGGGTGGGTGACTGGAGCGGGAATTGGTAAGAGATATTGACCGTCAAGATTCGTGACTATATGGTGGGACGCACGGAACGCACCACCGCCTCGAAGGGACCCACGTCATGGGCAGCGAGATCGACACCTATGCCGCGACCAAGCTCGACCCCGAGTACGCCGAGATCCTCGCGAAGCTGCGGGCGCTGATGGCCGAGGAGGCGCCGGACGCCGCCGAGTGCCTCACCTACGGCTCCCCCGCCTGGCGCGGGACGAAGGTCCTCGCGGTGATCAGCCAGAGCAAGACCCACCTGACCTTCGCCTTCGAGCGCGGCGCCGAGTTCGAGGACGCGCACGGGCTGCTGCAGGGCGTCGGGAAGAAGACCCGCCACGTCAAGATCAAGACGCTCGACCGAATCGACGAGACGGCGCTGCGCGACTACATCGGCCAGGCCGTCCGGCTGGACCGGGCCTGACGCGGGCCTTCCTCCCGGCTGCTCGCTCATCCGGGCGCCTCAGCGGTGGTCCGAGTGCAGGACCAGGTGGCCGGAGCCGACGGTGAAGACGGCGTAGCCGTCCTTCATGCCGGTGAAGCGGGCGGCGCCCGGCCCGGAGACCCGCACGTCGGCGGCCGACCGCGCCGGGACGTGGATCTCGGCGCGGACGTTCACCGGGACGTCCACGGCCAGCGAGAACCCGCCGCCGTTCCGCTTCCAGGTGACGCGGACGTCGCCGCGCTGGACCGGGACCGTGCCGGACGCCCGGTCCAGCCCGGTCAGCGGCGGCCTGACCCGGACGGCCGCCGACGCCGGGGTGGTGACGGTCACGCCGAGCAGGGTCCGCTGGATCTCCACGAGCGAGGTGGCGCCCCACGGGTGGGACAGGCTCTGCCCGGTCTCGCGGGCGTCCCACGACTCCCAGGTGAACGTGCCGCCGCGCGCCAGGATGTCGCCCCAGCCCGGCCCTTCGGTGTCGGTGAGGCGGGTGACGACGTCGCCGGGGCGTCCGGCGAGCGCCTCCAGGAGCCGGTGCGCGGTCATCGGCCCCATCCGCAGGCCGAGCCCGGCGATGTACGACTCGACCGCGCCGCGCGACTCGGCGGGGGCGACGCCGTAGGCCAGCGCGTAGGCGTTGGCGATCTGCGAGGCGTGCGCGCTCTGGGCGCCGTCGGCCTTGAGCCCGTCGATGTAGACGCCGTCCGGCCGGCGGAGCCTGGCGTTGATGCTGCCGGTGAGGGTTCCGGCGTCGGCGCGGAACGCGGCGGCGTCGCCGGCCTTGCCGAGCGCCTCGGCGGCGCGGGCGGTGGCGTTCAGGACGTCCACGCCGAGGACGTTGATGACCGTGCGGGCCGCGGTGTCCATGTCGTGGCCGTAGCGCATGGTCGCGGGCCAGTCGATGATGCCGTACCTGTACTGCCCGGACCCTCCCTCCAGGTTCGTGACCAGGCCCGTCCCGTCCGCGATGTAGCGGCGGACGTATCCGGCGACCGCGCTCATCACCGGGTACGCCTCGGCCAGGGTGGCGGCGTCGCCGGACTGCTCGTAGTACTCCCACACCCAGCCGGGGAACATCTCGGTGTAGTCGGGGATGTCGCGCTTGCCGTCGCCGTTGGGGTAGACGGCGTTGAGGCGGCCGTCCGGCCAGTACCGCGCCTGCGAGGCGATGAACTCGCGGATCGCCTGCCGCGTCAGCCGCCGCTCCCCGTAGGCGCCCATCATCGCGGTCGACACGTCCACCGAGTCGCCGAGGAACTGGCCCTTCTCCCGGGTCGGCGTGTCGACGAACTGCGTCTGCGACCCGTACAGCGCCGACCGCGCCATCAGGTCGTAGGCGGCGTCCACCCCCGCGTTGGACGTGCGCAGGTCGCCCTTGCGCGTCACCTCGTCGTGCTGGACGACCGCCGAGATGCCGTCCGGCTCCGCGCCGGAGCCCGGCGCGATCTCCAGGTACCGGAACCCGACGTAGGTCAGCGGCCGGAACGTCTGGTCGCCGTCGCGCTGGGTGTAGCCGAAGCCGAGGTCGGTGTCCTGGTTGTCGTCCTTGGAGCGGGAGACGGTGCCGTCGGCGTTGAGGATGTACGAGGCGTGCATATCGACGTGCCGTCCCGCCTCGCCGTCGCGGAAGCGGACGACGGGCACGGCCGGGATCACCGTGCCGAAGTCGGCGACCAGCGCCCCCGACTCCAGCCGGGTCACCTTCACCGGCCGCACCGCGCGGTGCGCGAGCGCGGTCTCCTGCGCCTTGAGGTGCGTGAAGCCCGACGCCGGGTGGACGCCGACGACCTGCGGGGCCTGCCAGGCGGAGGCGTCGAAGCCGGGCGCGTCCCAGCCGAGCGGCGCGGCGGTCCCGTCGATGTCCTCGACGTAGTCGCCGGCGTCGCCGTTGCGCTTGGGCGCCTTCTTCCACGGGCCGCGCGCCACCTGCCACGTCCCGTCGGTGACGACGGTCTGCCGCGTCCCGTCGGCGTGGTCGATGACGAGCCGGACCAGCAGCCCCGGCTCGCCCTTCGGCCGCCCCTGCCCGGAGCCGTACCAGTGGTAGAGCGCGCCGATGGTCGCGGCCTGGCCCGCCTTCAGCTTCGCGGTGACGTCGACCGTCCGGTAGTAGCCGTCGTCGGGGTACTCGAACGCGGGCCCGTGGTCGACGGTCTCGCCGTTGAGGTGCAGGGCGTACTGCTGGCCCGCGGCGATGTGCACGCGGGCCCGGACGACCTTCGACTTTCCGACGGTGAAGTCCTTGCGGGCGAGGGTGTAGTCGTCGGCCTCGCCGGTGGTGCGGCGGATCCAGGCGGCCCGCCATTCGCCGTCGGCGAGGCCGGTGTCGAACGCGGCGGGCCGCGCCCAGGGAGAGCGCTTTCCGGTCCTGTCCCAGGTCCGGACCGTCCAGGTGTAGGACGCCTCCGAGGCGAGCGCCGGCCCGGCGTACCTCACGTACTCCTGGGCGCCGGAGCGGACCCGCCCGCTGTCCCAGACGGTCGTGCCGGACGCGTCCCGGACGGCGATCTCGTAGGCGGTCTGGACCTCGCCGGGGTCGCGGTCGCGGGGCGTCCAGCCGAACAGCGGCGCCCCCTCCACGTTGAGCGGGCGGGCCTGGTCGCCGACGGTGAGCCGGGCGGGGGCCTGCGGGGCGTGCCCGGCGCCGACGGCGGCCTGCGCCGTGCCGGGCAGCGCCACCGCGGCGGCGGCCGCACCGGTCAGCGCGGCCAGTCGAAAGGTCGTGGAGCGGAGAGGCTTGGTGCGAAAGGTCGTGGTGCGAAAGGTCGTGGAGCGGGACGTCGGGGAACCGGTCATGGCGTCCTCTCTGAACTGCGCGGGGGTGGGCGAGGGGGCGTCGTCCGCTTCCGGGCATGCCGAGCGGGACCCGCGGCCGGCCGGGGCCGGTCGCGGGCCTGCGCCCGTCATCGCCGTGGGGCGGATCCCCCGATCACGCCGTCAGAGGTGGTCGGTCAGGGATTCACATGGACGAGTTCGATCTCCAGGAGGTCGGCGAGCGCCGTCAGGTCGGCGACCATGTGGCCGGTGCCGAGGGCCCAGTGGTGGGAGATGCCGGAGGCGGACCACGCGTCGGTCCACTCGCCGGGGTCGCAGCCGAAGTCGACGCGGGACGTGGTGTTGCCGATCTGCAGCAGCGGCCCGTCCACGGTCTCGCCCTCGGACGCGACGAGCGCGAACCGGCCGTCGCGGCGCTGCACGATCCCGAACGCGGTGACGGGGCCGTGCTTGACGTCGAACTCCACCGACACGCCGTAGCCGCGCTTGCCGTGGTAGACGCCGAGGCCGCGCAGCAGCGGCCGGCGGGCGCTGATCGCCAGGTGCGCGGGCCCGTCGTGGCCCATCTCGACGTGGCCGCGGTGGAAGTCCAGCGCCTGCAGCTCGGTGAACGAGCCGCCCGCGCCGAGCCGGTCGGCGATCAGCATGGCGAGGGACGTGCGCAGCTCGTACTCCCCCGCCGCCGGGACGCCGCGCGCGGTGAGCAGCGACGCGCCGAGGATCATCCCGGCGCCGAGCCGCTCGTGGATCTCGCCGTCCAGGCCCCGGTGGTAGTAGGCGAGGCTGTCCAGCGCGAAGTCGGCGGTGAGCCGGTCGAGCCCGACCGCGACGCGGGCCGCCCACGTCAGGTCCTCGTCGTTGACGGACGCGTCCAGCTCGAAGACCTTCTCCGCCTCGGCCTTCTTCGCCGCGGTCTCGGCGTCGGTGACCTTCTCCACCCGCACCCGCAGGTCGTCGAACTCCAGCACCTCGACGTGGCCGCCGAAGTTGGCGCTGACGAGGGTCAGGTCGGTGGAGACGTCCAGCATCCCCGGGTACAGGTGGCCCATCAGGCCGTGCCGGCCGCGGCGCAGCGCCGCGCGGACCCCGGCGGCCCGCACCCAGCGGCCGATCTTCGCCCAGGCCCGCTCGTCCTCCAGGTAGCCGGACACGGAGCGGAACGGGACGCCGCAGCGCTCGAACGCGTTCGCCATCTCCGGCAGCGGGCAGGCGCCGCAGTAGGCGAGCCACTGGCCGGTGTCGAACGTGGCGTGGTCCATCGACTCGGTCGGCTGCAGGTTGATCAGCAGCACCGGCGCGTCCGCCCGCTGCGCGACCGGGACCAGCATCGACGCGGTCATGTAGGTGGTGAGGAAGCCGACGATGATGTCGCAGCCGGCCGCGCGGAGCCGCTCGGCCGCCGCCGCGCCCTCCTGCGCGTCGGAGATGAAGCCGACGTCGACGACCTCCGCGCCGAGCCCGCGCATCCGCTCCGAGACGCGCTCGGCGGACCGCTTCAGCTGCGGCAGCAGGTCGGGGAACTGCGGCCAGTAGGCGCCGAGCCCCCCGGCGACGAGGCCGACCTTGACGGGCGGCGGCGCTGTGATGTCTGCCATTCCTCTCCTTTTCTCGGACTAACGGGCCGTGAGAATGTGGCGCCCGGCGGACGCTCCGTCCACGTAGACGTACCTGCCGTCGCCGGACACGCCGCGCGCGGTCGCCTTGCCCCCGGCCCAGACCGTCCGGCCGTCGAGGGTGACGCGGCGGGTGGACGGGCCGACCGGGACGGCCAGGCGGCCCTCGGTGCCGCGCGGCGCGGTGACCTTGAGCTGGAAGCCGTTGCCGGTCCTGCGCCAGGACGCGGCGATGTCGCCGTGCGGGGTCGGAACGGTGCCCTCGGCCCACGCCAGGTCCCCGGTGAACGGCACCACGGCCCAGGAGGCGTACCCGGGGGCGGCGGGCCGCACGCCGAGGACCTTCGTGCTGAGCGTGACGGTCGGCTGCGCCGCCCAGCCGTGCGCGAGGCTGGAGAACTGCTTCAGGTTGGGGGTGCCGTCCGGCTGCATGTGCTCCCAGAACGTCGACCCCGGGTCCTGCCGGAGCTGGTGGCCCCAGTAGTTGCGGATCAGCTCCAGGCCGGACGCGTCGCCGGTCTCCAGGCGCGCGTCGGCTTCGAACCCGCTCGGCAGCGGCGCGTAGAACGGCGGGAGGCTCGGGTTGGGGGTGGACTGCGAGACCGTCAGCGATCCGATGTCCGTCCAGTTGTTGGCGCGCAGGTAGGCCAGTGCCCGCTCGGCGCGGTCGCCGCCGGCGATGCCGGTGAGGACGGCGGTGACGTTGCCGTCCTGCGGGTAGGCGCCGGGGATCTCGCGGGACAGCCGGTAGGCGCCGGCCTTGTCGTCCCACAGCTGGTCGTTGACGGCCTTCTTCACCTCGGCGGACCGGGCGGCGTAGGTCCGGGCGGCGGACGCGTCGCCGCGCGCCTTCGCCATCGCCGCCATCTGCTGCAGGTTGCGGGCGTAGAGGGCGTTGACGTAGGTCTCGTGGCCGCAGTTGGAGTAGCCGTAGTGGCCGCAGGAGCCGGACTCCTGGAAGGCGATCAGGCCCTTGTCGTCGCCGGCGCGCACCGACTCCAGCCAGGCGGTCGCCTTGGTGAGCTGCGGCCACCACTTGTCGAGGTAGGCGCGGTCGCCGGTGTACCACCAGTGGTCGTACATGTTGGTCACGAACCAGGTCACGTACTCGCCGTAGGTGCGCAGCTCGTTCTGGTTGTGCTGGCCGACGAGGCTGGCGGCGGGCACGTAGCCGTCCGGGAGCTGCTGGGCGGCGAGCGAGGACAGCGAGTTGTCGACCGCGCCCATGTCGTAGGTGCTGACGTAGGCGACGGGCGCCTGGACGGCGAGGTCGCCCTGCCAGACGATCCGGTCGCGCTTGCCGCCGTCGTAGATGACGGAGGTGTTCGGGTCGGCGTGCGGGACGGGGGCGTCGGCGTGGTCGCCCTCGCCCGGCGCGTACGGCCACTTCTTCGCCGTGTTCGGCGCGCCGGTGTTGATCTGCACGGTGTAGGCGCCCGCGTACCAGACCTTGTTGAGCAGGTCGTCGCTGGAGAGGAAGTGGCCGCGGTAGCCGTCCAGGTCGCGCTGGTCGGGCGCGGCGGTGAAGTCCAGCGAGACGGCGTCGATGTCGACGCTGCCGGGGCCGTCGAGGAAGAGGGTCGCGTAGCGGAACCCGCCGCGCAGCGCCCCGTCGCGGACGGTGCCGGGCAGCGCGACGCCGTCCAGCGGGAGGGCGTGGCTGTCGGTGTCCTCGGTGTAGGGCTGGCCGGGGAAGCCGTTCCAGATGTTGGCGGTGTCGCAACCGGGGGCGATCTTGCCCTGGCCGCCGTTGGCGTCGGGGGCCAGCGCCATGTACTGCACCGATTCGGAGAAGCAGGCGCGCAGCTTCGGGTTCCCGGTCGCGCCCTTCACGCGGACCTTCAGGTGCCCGGCGACCTCCTTGCCGAAGTCGACGATCAGCAGCGGGGAGCCCGCCCGGTCGGCGGCACCGGTGAGCCGGACCGACGCCCCGCCCTTCTTCAGCGCCCCCTCCGGGGAGCCTTCGATGCCGCCCTGCCGCGGGTCGGCTTTGAACACCTTGACGGGCTTGACGTCGCGGCCGGCCGGGGCGAGGACGTAGGGCCGCCACTGGCCGGGGCGCGGGGTGTAGGAGTCGTCCTGCCAGGGGCCCTTCGGGTGCGGCGCGGCGACGGCGGGGAGCGCGAGCGAGGCGGTGCTGGTGACCGTGAGGGCGGCGGCCACGGCGGCGCGGACGAGGGAACGGCGGACGGTCTTGGGGGGAACCATCATCACTCCAGGTCAGCGGGAGGCGGTCAGGATGGACGTGCCGGTCAGTCCGGGGACTTGCACGAGACCGTCGCGGACGGTGACGCCCGGCTTCACCGAGCGCCCGTCGCGCCACACGACCTTTCCGTTGACGCGGACTTCGGCGGCGCCCTGCGCGGGGACTCCGGCGGTGGCGGTGGAGCCGGAGGGCGCGGCGACGCGGAGCGTGAACGTCCCGCCGTGCCGCTTCCACGCGGCGGTGATGTCGCCGCGCGGTGTGGGGACGCGTCCCTCGGCCCAGCGCAGGCCGTTCACCGGGTGCGGCAGGACGGTGAACGTCCCGAAGCCGCCCGACGTCGGGGCGACGCCGAGGACCTGGTTGGTCAGGAACGACGTCGGCGCGGCGGCCCACCCGTGCGACAGGCTCGTGTAGGAGCCGAGCTGCGGCGCGCCCGCCGGGCTGACGTTCTCCCAGAGCGTGCCGGGCTGCGCCTTGCCGAGCATCGGGTACCAGGTGCGGCGCAGCAGCGACATCGCGCCCGCCATGTCCTGCTCGGCGGAGTGCGCGAGCAGCGACTGGGAGGACACGAACGGGCTGATGTACTGCGGGACGACGCCGCCGGGCTTGTCGACGGTCAGGTCGCCGTGCGGGTTGGCGAGGCCGTCGCCGAAGAACTTCAGCACCGCCTGGGCGCGGTCGCCGGTGGCGACGCCCGCCACGACGGCCATGGCGTTGCCGTCCTGCGGGTGGTTGCCGTCTGACTTGCTGACCTTGTAGGCGCCGGCGGCCGGGTCCCAGAGGTGGTCGTTGATCGCCTTGGCGGTGCGGGCCGCGTGCTCGCGGTAGGTCTTGGCGAGCTCGGGCTCGCCCTTGGCCTCGGCGGCCCGCGCCGCCTGCCCGAGCACCTTGACGTACAGGGACGAGACGTACGTGCCGCCGGCGTCGTTGCCGTAGCCCCAGGTCCCGCCCGCGCCCTTCATGGTGAGGAGCCCGTCGTCGCCGGCGTTCGACTCCAGCCACGCGACGTTCCTCTTCATCGCGCCGTACCACGTGGTGAGGAAGTCGCCGTCGCCGGTGTAGAGGTAGTGCGTCCAGTAGTTGTCGACCCACCAGGCCGCGTACTCGCCCCAGTTCATGTTGTAGCCGAACTCTTCGGTGAGGTAGAGCCCGGGGATCTGGCCGTTGGCCGCCTGCCCCTTCGCCATGAACGCGACGGCGTTGGCGGACGGCGCCGACTGCCCGGTGGTCAGGTACGACACCGCGTCGGCGACGGCGTTGTCGCCGCCCCAGATCATCCGGTCGCGCTTGGCGCCGTCGCTGATGATGCTGTCGCCGTCGCCGACGATCGCGTCGTTGCGGACCGGTCCCTCCTTGCCGGGGTAGGGGCGCCCGGTCGTCGGGTCGATCGTCGCCATCTGCACGGTGTAGGCGCCCGCGTACCAGAGCCGGTTCAGGGTGTCGTCGCTGGACAGGAACGCGCCCTTGTAGCCGTCCAGGTCGGGGTTGGCGGGGTCGGCGGTGAACTTGAGCCGCAGGTCGGACAGCTTCACCTCGCCGGGGCCGTCCAGGAAGACCATGAGGTAGCGGAACCCGCCCCGGATCACCGGGTCGGTCATGGCGGTGCGTCCGGCCTCGGTGTCGAGGTAGTGGGTCTCGGTGGCGAGGCCGACCGGGTCCTGGCTGTAGTCGGACGCGGTGGTGAGGTACTGCGCGCTCTCGCTGAACGCCAGGCCGAGCCTGGGCGTGCCCTTGCGGACGTCGGCCGTGACCTGGATCTGCCCGCCGACCTCCTTGCCGAAGTCGTAGATGACGTAGGGGCGGCCGTACTCGTTGGAGGTGAGCGTGGTGCCGCCTTGGCGAAACGCGCCGGATGGGTTCTGGACCGTCCCGCCGTAGGGAGCCGCCGGGGCGCGGCCGCCCTGCTGCAGCGTCCAGACGGCGTGGATGCGGGCGCCCGGCCCAGGGTTCGCGGTGTTGCGGAAGGTGACCCTGATGTCGCCGGCGGAGCGGACGAGTCTCGCCGGGACCGCGACGTCGTAGTGGACGAGGCCCGCCTTGTCGCCGCTCCACACGCCGGCCTGCGCCGGGTCGGGCTTGCGCTCGTGGACGACCTCGCCGTTCACCAGCACCTCGTAGTGGGCGGTGGCGCTGCCCGCCTCCTCTACCCGGAGGGTGACGGGGCCGTGCCCGGGCGCGACGCGCATGCGGTAACCGAAGCCGGCCCCCGCCTTGGCACCCGTCTGGCGGGTCATGACGCCGTCGGCCTTGGCGGTGGTGGACGTTCCGGCGTCCAGGTCATGCCCTTCCTTCTCCGATGTCTCGGAGGCGGCGGTCACGTGGTCGGCGTTCAGCCCGTACGACTCGGCGGCCTTCACCGGGCGGACCGTCCGGCCGGAGGGGGCGAGGATGTAGCGGTCGGCGCTCGACAGGGACGGCAGTCCGAGGGGGTCGCGGGGCGCCGCCGCGGCGGCGCCGGCCGGTACCGCGACGAGGGCGGCGGCCCCCAGGCTCAGGGAAGTGATGACGGATACGCGGGATCGGGCGAACCTTTTCGCTGGTGACATCGTTATCCTTCCGGGTTCCTCTTGGTAGAGCGGGCCCGACGGGACGGCCGGTGGCTCGGACGGGTGGTACCGCCGCGGTGGTGACAGCACCGCGGCGGTGTGGTCCGGGCCATCGGCCGGCCCTTTGCGGCGGTGATCAGCGCAGGAAGGCGGCGGCGACGCCGGCGTCCACGGGGATGTGCAGTCCGGTGGTGTGGGTCAGGTCCCCGCCGGTGAGGGCGAAGACGGCGGCCGCGACGTGCTCGGGCAGCACCTCGCGCTTCAGCAGCGTCCGCTGGGCGTAGAACTCGCCGAGCTTCTCCTCCTCCACTCCGTAGACGGCGGCGCGCTTGGCGCCCCAGCCGCCGGCGAAGATGCCGGAGCCGCGCACCACCCCGTCGGGGTTGACGCCGTTGACGCGGATGCCGTGCTCGCCGAGCTCGGCGGCCAGCAGCCGCACCTGGTGCGCCTGGTCGGCCTTGGTGGCGCCGTAGGCGATGTTGTTCGGCCCGGCGAACACGCCGTTCTTGGACGCGATGTAGACGATGTCGCCGCCCATGCCCTGCTCGACCATCACGCGGGCGGTCTCGCGGGACATCAGGAACGAGCCGCGCGCCATGACGTCGTGCTGCAGGTCCCAGTCGGCGGCGGTCGTGTCCAGCAGCGGCTTGGAGATCGACAGGCCCGCGTTGTTGACGACGAGGTCCACCCCGCCGAACGCCAGGACCGCGGCGCGGACGGCGGCGGAGATCTCCTCCTCGGAGGTCACGTCGACCGCGACGGCGATGGCGGCGTCCGACGGGTGCAGGGCGGCGGCGCCGAGCTCCGCCGCGACCTTCTCGGCGGCGGCGAGGTCCCGGTCGGCGACGACGACGCAGGCGCCCTCGGCGGCGAGGCGGCGGGCGGTGGCGGCGCCGATGCCCGAGCCGCCGCCGGTGACGACCGCGACGCGGGTGGCGAGCGGCTTAGGCTTCGGCATCCGGCGGAGCTTGGCCTCCTCCAGCTCCCAGTACTCGATGCGGAACTTCTCCGCCTCGTCGATCGGCGCGTACGACGACAGCGCCTCCGCGCCCCGCATCACGTTGATCGCGTTGACGTAGAACTCGCCGGCGACCCGCGCGGTCTGCTTGTTCGCGCCGAAGGAGAACATCCCGACGCCGGGCACCAGCACGATCGCCGGGTCCGCGCCGCGCATCGCCGGGGAGCCGGCGGTGGCGTGCCGCGCGTAGTACGCCGCGTACTCCTCGCGGTAGGCGGCGTGCAGCTCCCTCAGCCGGGCCTTGGCCTCGTCGAGCGGGGCGTCCGGCGGCAGGTCCAGGACCATCGGCGCGACCTTGGTGCGCAGGAAGTGGTCCGGGCAGGACGTGCCGAGCGCCGCGAGCCGCGGGTGCTCGGCGCGGGAGACGAAGTCGAGGACGGCCTCGCCGTCGGTGTAGTGCCCGACCTGCGGCCGGTCCGTGGACGCCAGGCCGCGGATCAGCGGGAACAGCGCGGCGGCGCGCGCGTGCCGCTCGTCCTCCGGCAGCGTCGGGTGGATCACCTCGCCGAACGGGTCGGCCTTGCCGTGCTCGGCGATGTACGCCTCGGCGGTGCGGATGATGTCGAGCGAGTTGGCCTTGCACTCCTCGCTCGTGTCGCCCCACGCGGTGATGCCGTGCCCGCCGAGGATCACCCCGATCGCCTGCGGGTTGGCGCGCCTGATCTCGGCGATGTCCAGGCCCAGCTGGAAGCCGGGCCGCCGCCACGGCACCCACGCCACCCGGTCGCCGAAGATCCGCCGGGTCAGCTCCTCCCCGTCGGCGGCGGTCGCGATGGCGATGCCGGAGTCGGGGTGCAGGTGGTCGACGTGCGCGGCCTCGACCAGGCCGTGCATGGCGGTGTCGATGGACGGCGCCGCGCCGCCCTTGCCGTGCAGGCAGTAGTCGAACGCGGCGACCATCTCGTCCTCGCGCTCGACGCCCGGGTAGACGTCCACGAGGGCGCGCATCCGGTCCAGCCGCAGCACGGCCAGGCCCTTCTCGGTGAGGGTGCCGAGGTCGCCGCCGGAGCCCTTCACCCACATCAGCTCGACGTCGCGGGCCGTCACCGGGTCGGTGACCGTGCCCTTCGCGGACGCGTTGCCGCCCGCGTAGTTGGTGTTGCGGGGATCCGCGCCGAGGGTGTTGGCGCGGTCCAGCAGCTGCTCCACCTCGGGCGGGGTGGAAGTCATCGGTTCGGTCTCCTTCACCTGTTCAGGCGCCCCAGCCGGCGGCGTGGCCGTCCTTGCGCTCGGCGACGACGCGCTCGTAGTAACCGGACGCCTTGTAGGCGGCGACCGGGTCCGGGTGCAGGCCCATCTCCTCGCGCAGCTCGGCGAGCAGCGGGCGGACGTCGGTGTTGTAGGCGTCCATGAACACCGCGTTCGCCTCGAGGACGTCACCGGCCTCCTGCGCGGCGCGCAGCGCGCCGGCGTCCACCAGCAGCGCCTTCGCGGTGGCCTCCTGCACGTTCATCACCGAGCGGATCTGGCCCTGGATCTTCGGCTCGATGTTGTGGCACTGGTCGAGCATGAACGCCACGCCGGTCGCGGCGTCGTAGCCGCCGCCGCGCACCACCTCGTACATGATCCGGAACAGCTGGAACGGGTCGGCGGCGCCCACCATCAGGTCGTCGTCGGCGTAGAAGCGGGAGTTGAAGTCGAACCCGCCGAGCTTCCCCTCGCGCAGCAGGAACGCCACGATGAACTCGATGTTGGTGCCGGGCGCGTGGTGCCCGGTGTCCACCACGACCTGCGCCTTCGGGCCGAGCTTCACGCAGTGCGCGTAGGAGGCGCCCCAGTCCGGCAGGTCGGTCATGTAGAACGCCGGCTCGAACAGCTTGTACTCCAGCAGGAACCGCTGGTCGTCGCCGAGCCGCTCGTACACGGCGGCCAGCGCCTCGGCCATCCGGTCCTGGCGGGCACGGATGTCGTCCTGCCCCGGGTAGTTCGTGCCGTCGGAGAACCACAGCTTCAGGTCGCGCGACCCGGTCTGGTCCATGATGTCGACCGCTTCGAGCAGGTGGTCCAGGGCCTTGCGGCGGACGGCCGGGTCGGGGTTGGTGACGCTGCCGAGCATGTAGTCGTCGTCCTGGAACACGTTGGTGTTCACCGCGCCGATCCGCACGCCGCGCTCCTTGGCGTGCGCGGCCAGCGCGGCGTAGTCGTCCACCCTGTCCCAGGGAATGTGGACGGCCACGCTGGGCGCGACGCCGGTGAACCGGTGCACCTGCGCGGCGTCGTCGATCTTCTCCTGCGGGGTGCGCGGCACGCCCCGCTGGGCGAAGACCTTGAACCGGGTCCCCGAGTTCCCGTACGCCCACGAGGGAGTCTCGATCTGCTGGCGGCGCAAGGCGTCCTTGACCGCGCGGGTGTCTGTCACGAGTTACCTCTCAATCCAGGTGGAAGACCTCGGTCAGCGGCCGCATGCCCTCATCGGGGCGGCCGTCGAGGTCCTCGAAGTACTGCGCCATCTCCGCCTGCCACCGGGCGTTCACCTCGGTGCGGGCCATCGCCTCCTGCGCGGCCTCGAAGTCGTCGGTCTCCAGGTAGCCGACGAGGAGGCCGTCCTCCCGCAGGAACAGCGAGTAGTTGTGCCAGCCGGAGTCGCGCAGGGCGGTGAGCATGTCGGGCCAGACCGCCTGGTGGCGCAGCTTGTACTCCTCCAGGCGGTCCTGCCTGACCTTCAGCAGGAAGCAGACGCGCTTCATGCGTTCGGACATGCGATCAGTCCCTCTGTGGGGGGACGACCCCCCACACCCCCCGGTTCGCTCCGCTCATCAGAAGTGGTACTGGTCGATGTTCTTCGCGTCGAACACCGTGGGCGGGCCGAGGATCACCTCGCCGTTGGCGCCGATCGTGCGCTCGCCGAGCTTGCCGGCCGTGAACTTCTCGCCCTGCGCGCCGGTGATCTGGCCGGACGCCAGCGCCGCCGCCGCGTAGGAGGACAGGTAGCCGAGGTTCTTGGGGTCCCAGAGCTCGAACTCCTTGACCGTGCCGTCCTTGACGAACTTGCGCATCTGGTCGGGGGTGCCGAGGCCGGTCAGCGCGACCTTGCCCTTGTACTTGGAGCCGGAGATGTAGCGGGCCGCGGCGGCGATGCCGACCGTGGTCGGCGAGATGATGCCCTTGAGGTTCGGGTACGCCTGCAGCAGGCCCTGGGTCTGCTGGAACGACTTCTGGTCGTCGTCGTCGCCGTAGGCGATCTTGACGAGCTTCATCTTGGCGTACTCGGGCTTCTTCAGCTCGTCCTGCATGAACTTGATCCAGGTGTTCTGGTTCGTGGCGTTCGCCGTCGCCGACAGGATCGCGATCTCGCCCTCGTGGCCGATCTGCTCGGCGAGCAGCTTGACCTCGCTGCGGCCGATCTCCTCCGAGCTCGCCTGGTTGATGAACACGTCCCGGCACTCGGGGTTGGTGTCGGAGTCGTAGGCGACGATCTTGATGTTCTTGGCCATGGCCTGCTTGAGCGGGCCGCACACCGCGTTCTCGTCGTTGGCGGCGATCAGGATCGCGTCGTGGCGCTGCTGGACGAGCGTGTTGATGTAGGAGACCTGGGAGGACGCGGACGCGTCGGACGGGCCGACCTCCTTGGCCTCGCCGCCGAACTCCTTGGCCGCCTCGATGCCGGCCTTGTCGACGATCGTCTCGTACGGGTTGTTGACCTGCTTGGGCAGGAACGCCAGCTTCAGGCCCTTCTTCAGGGGCGCGTTCGGGTTCGCGGTGGCGTTGCCGCCGGCCGCCTTGGCGTCCCCGGAGTCGGAGTCGTTCTTGGTGGTGCCGCCACAGGCGGCCATGCTGAGGGCCAGGACGCTCGCCGTGGCGACGGCCGCCAGCCGGCGCGGGACGCGCGGACGAATGGTCATCACGATGCCTTTCGGGGGTGCGGTGGGACGCGGCGGGGGGACGTGTCTCATGGAGGGTCAGGGGGCGGCGGCGGGAGCCGCGGGTCGCGCGCCCCGCCGCCTGCCTCGGGTCTCGCGGACCACGGCGATCAGCCGCGGCGTGAGGACGCTGATGATGAGCAGCAGCCCGGTGACGATCGACTGGACCTCGGTGGGGACGTCGTTGAGCATCAGCAGGTTGCGGAGCAGGCCGATGAGCAGCACGGCCGCGATGACGCCGCCGAGGGTGCCCTTGCCGCCGTCGAAGTCGATGCCGCCGAGCAGCACCGCCGCGATGACGGTGAGCTCCAGGCCGAGCCCGTTGTCGGCGCGGGCGCTGCCGTAGCGGAGCGTGTAGACGATGCCGGCGAACCCGGCGACCAGCCCGGACACCACGAACAGCAGCAGCTTGATGCGCTTGACGCGGATGCCGGCGAAGTAGGCGGCGTCCTCCTGCGCGCCGATCGCGAACAGCGACCGCCCGATGCCGGTCGCGTGCAGGACGACGCCGGTGACGACGGCGAGCACGACGAACAGCGCGATCGGGTACGGGATCGGCGTGCCCGGGATCGAGGACGTCGCCAGGTCGGTGTACGCGGCCGGGAACTCGGAGATCGCGCCGGTGCCGAGCGTGACGTAGGCGAGGCCCCGGTAGAGGGTCATCGTGCCGATCGTCACGGCCAGGGACGGCAGCCCGAGCTTCGTCACCAGCAGCCCGTTGACGAGGCCGCAGACCAGGCCGACGGCGAGCACGATCGGAATGATCGTCTCGATGGCCATGCCGCCGTCCCACATCTTGCCGGTGAGCGCGCTGCACAGGCCGAGGATCGAGGCGACCGACAGGTCCACCTGCCCGCACACGACCAGCAGCGTCATCGGCAGCGCGATCAGCGCGATCTCCGACAGGTCGTCCAGCGCGAACGACAGGTTGTCGTTGTTCGCGAAGTCGGGCGAGAACCCGGCGCCGCTCGCGAACACCAGGACCAGCAGGGCGGTGACGGCGGTCTCCCACCGCACCAGCCCTCCGAGGCGGCTCATGACCGTCCCTCCTTCTCCGCCGGGGCGGCCGCGGCCGGCTCGGCCGGGGCGGCGACGTCGCGGTGCGCGGACGATTCGAGCGACCGCTGTTTCAGCGCCCGGGTGACGCGCAGCGCCAGCAGCCGGTCGACGCTGATGGCCAGCAGCAGCAGGACGCCGGTGATCGCGTCCTGCCAGAACGAGTTGACCTTGAGCACCACCAGCACGCTGCCGATGGTGGTGAGCAGCAGCCCGCCGAGCGCCGCGCCCCACACGGTGCCGACGCCGCCGGTGATGGCGACGCCGCCGACGACGACCGCGGCGACGACCTTCAGCTCCCAGCCGTTCGCGGCGTCCGCGACGACGGTGCCGAAGCGGGCGAGCCACAGCACCCCGGCGAGGCCGGCGAGCGCGCCGCTGACGAGGTAGGCGGTGAGGACGCGGCGGCGGATCGGCACGCCGGCCAGGCGCGCGGCCTCCGGGCTGGACCCGATCGCGTAGAACTCGCGGCCGGCGGAGTAGGACCGCAGGTAGTACCCGGCCGCCAGCATCACCGCGACGGTGATGATCGGCAGGTAGGGGACGCCGAGGATCCCGTCGTTGCCGAGGCTCAGCACCGAGGCGGGCAGGTCGGCGGCGCCGATCTGCTCGCCGTGTGCGATGCGGTAGTCCAGGCCCTGGATCACGTACAAGGTGCCGAGGGTGACGACGAGGGAGGGGACCCGCAGGAAGCTGACGAGCAGGCCGTTGACCAGCCCGCAGACCAGCCCGATCGCGACGCCGAACACCAGGACGAGCACGACGTGGCGGTCGCCGCCGGCGGCGAACTTGCCGGCGCTGAACGCGACGAGCCCCACCAGGGAGCCGACCGACAGGTCGATGTTGCGGGTGACGACGACGAGCGTCTGCCCGACGGCGAGCAGCACCAGGATGGAGGCGTTGAGGAAGATGTCCTTGACGCCCTGCCCGGACAGGAACCGCGGGTTCGCGATCGTCGTGGCGACGACGAGCACGACGAGGGCGCCGAGGATGCTCATCTCGCGGGCGCGCAGCACCAGCTCGACCAGCCGCCGGCCGCCGCCGGCGGAGCCGCCCGCCCCGCCCGGCCGCGCCGGACTCTCCGTGAGCACGGTCATCAGGCCGCCTTCCCCGTCCCCGCACGCCCGGTCGCGGCGGCCATCACGTTCTCCTCGGTCGCGTCCGCGCGGGCGATCTCGGCGGTGAGCCGGCCCTCGTGCATGACGAGGATCCGGTCGGCCATGCCGAGCACCTCCGGCAGGTCGGAGGAGATCATCAGCACCGCGAGGTCCTGCGCGGCCAGCTCCGACAGCAGCCGGTGCACCTCGGCCTTGGTGCCGACGTCGATGCCGCGGGTCGGCTCGTCCACGATCAGCACGGTGGGCTCGGTGGCGAGCCACTTGGCGAGCACGACCTTCTGCTGGTTGCCGCCGGACAGGACGCCGACGGCGTCGCTGAGGCGGGCGTACTTGAGCTGGAGCCGCAGCGCCCAGTCGGCGGCGCGGTCCCGCTCGACCCTGCGGGAGATGAGCCCGCCGCGCCCGGTGGCGCGGCGCAGCGTCCTCAGCTGGGTGAGGCCCATGTTCCGCTCGATGGACATGTCCATGACGAGGCCCTGCTGGCGGCGGTCCTCGGGGACGAGCGCGAGCCCCGCCGACATCGCGGCGGTGGGGCTGCCGGCCGGCAGCGCGCGGCCCGCGACCTCGACGGCGCCGGCGTCCCAGCGGTCCACCCCGAAGATCGCGCGGGCGACCTCGCTGCGGCCGGCGCCGACCAGCCCGGCCAGCGCGACGATCTCGCCGCGGCGGACCTCGAAGGAGACGTCGGTGAAGGCGCCCTCGCGGGTGAGGCGGCGCACCGTCAGCGCGACCTCGCCGGGCGTCACGTCCTGCTTGGGGTAGAGCGCGTCGAGGTCGCGGCCGACCATCCGGCGGACGAGGTCGTCGGGGGTGAGGTCGGCGACCATGTCGGTGCCGACGTAGGCGCCGTCGCGCAGGGTGGTGACGCGCTGGCACAGCTCGAAGATCTCCTCGAGCCGGTGCGAGATGAACAGCACCGCGCAGCCCTGCTCGCGCAGCGTGCGGGTCACCGCGAACAGGCGGGCGACCTCCTGGCCGGTGAGCGCGGCGGTGGGCTCGTCCATGATGAGCACGCGCGCGTCCCGGGAGATGGCCTTGGCGATCTCGACGACCTGCTGGTCGGCGATCGACAGGCCGCGGGCGGGCTGCTGCGGGTCCAGCGCGACGCCGAGCCGCTCGAACAGCTGCGCCGTCCGCGCGTGCATGGCGCGGCGGTCGATGCGGCCGAGCGCGGCGCGCGGCTGGCGGCCCATGAAGATGTTCTCGGCGACCGACAGGTCGGGGAACAGCGTGGGCTCCTGGTAGATGACGGCGACGCCCGCGGCCTGCGCGTCGGCGGGGCCGTGGAAGGCCGCCGGCTCCCCGTCCACCCGCACCTCGCCCGTGTCGGGGCGGTGCACCCCTGCGAACGTTTTTACGACCGTGGACTTGCCGGCGCCGTTCTCGCCGGCGAGCGCGTGCACCTCGCCCGCGTGCAGCTCCAGCGTGACGCCCTGCAGGGCGCGCACGGCGCCGAACGATTTGCTGACGTTGACCAGGGCCAATGTCGGCGGTGCCGACCGGCCGGGTGCACTCATGTCGGCCCTCCTCGCGGGGGACGTCGGTTTCCGGGGGATGAAAAACGTTTTAACTTGATGTTGCGGAGGACGCTAGATGTGAGCCGGGACACCCGTCAAGAGGGAAGCTTGCGGCCGGCCCCGCCCGAGGCTGCGAAAACCCCGTCCGGGCAAGGGCCCGCACGTTTTTCGAAGTCACCTCCGGCCGGGACCGGCCAGCGAGGTTTGCCCGTCCACCGGGCCCGATCCGGGGTTGACACGTTTTAATGACATGTCCCAGAGTGAGCGGCGACACAGGCGGCGGACCGGACCGGGGGCACACGGATTGAGCACAGACGACACCGGCCGTCCCGAGCCGCTGAGCAGGACGGTCGGCATCAAGCAGGTCGCGGCGCGCGCCGGGGTCTCCCCGGGCACCGTGTCCAACGTGCTCAACCGGCCCGAGCGGGTGGCGGCGGCGACCCGCGCCCGCGTCGAGCAGGCGATCCGCGAGCTCGGCTTCGTCCGCAACGGCTCGGCGTCCACGCTGCGCGCCGGGCACAGCAGCACGATCGGGCTGATGGTCCTCGACCTCGCCAACCCGTTCTTCACCGACGTGGCGCGCGGCGTGGAGGAGGCCGCCAGCGAGCGCGGCTACGCGGTCATCCTGTCCTCCTCGGGCGAGTCGGACGAGCGGGAGCAGCGCAACCTGCGGGTGTTCGCCGAGCAGCGGGTCCGCGGCGTGCTGCTGACCCCGGTCGGCGACGACGGCGAGACCGCCGACCGGCTGCGCGACCGCGGCGTCCCGGTGGTGCTGCTCGACCACCCGACCCCGCGCGCCAACCAGTGCTCGGTCGCCGTCGACGACGTCGCGGGCGGGGAGCTGGCCGCCGGCGAGCTGCTGGACGCCGGCGCCCGCACGCTGGCGTTCGTCACCGGGCCGACGGTGCTGCGCCAGTGCGCCGACCGCCGCAAGGGCGCGCTGCGGGCGCTGCGCGCCGCCGGGCTCGGCCGCGACGCGCTGCGCGAGGTCGCGGTCGGCGCGATGAACGCGCGGGGCGGGCAGGAGGCGGCGCGGCGGCTGCTGGAGGCGGGCCCGCCGCTGCCGGACGCGATCTTCTGCGCCAACGACCTGCTCGCGCTCGGCGTGCTGCGCGTGCTGCTGCAGGCCGGGATCAAGGTGCCGGGTGACGTGGCGCTGATCGGGTACGACGACATCGAGTTCTCGGCCGCGGCCGCCGTCCCGCTCAGCTCGGTGCGGCAGCCCACCTACCAGCTCGGCCGCATCGCGACCGAGCTGCTGCTGGAGGAGTGCGACGAGTCGGGCGGGCACGCCCACCAGCAGGTCATGTTCCAGCCCGAGCTGGTGGTCCGCGAGTCCAGCCGGTCGGCCCTTGGAGGCTCCCCGTGAAAGTCGCGCTGTTCCTCACCTGCGTCAACGACACGATGTTCCCGGGGACCGGCAAGGCGATGGTGCGGCTGCTGCGGCGCCTCGGCCACGACGTCGAGTTCCCCGAGTCGCAGACGTGCTGCGGGCAGATGCACCTCAACACCGGGTACCGGCGGCAGGCGCTGCCCCTGGTGAAGGGGTTCGCCGAGACCTTCGAGCCCTACGACGCGGTCGTGACGCCGTCGGCGTCGTGCGGCGCGATGATCCGCGACTGGCACCCGCGGCTCGCGCCCCGCACGGCCGGGGTCGCCTCGCGGGTGTACGAGCTGTCGGAGTTCCTGGTCGACGTCCTCGGCGTCACCGACGTCGGCGCCTACTTCCCGCACCGCGTCACCTACCACCCGACGTGCCACTCCCTGCGGATGCTGCACGTCGGCGACCGCCCGCTGCGGCTGCTGCGCGAGGTGCGCGGCATCGACCTGGTCGACCTGCCGGACGCCGCCGAGTGCTGCGGGTTCGGCGGGACGTTCGCGCTGAAGAACGCCGAGGTGTCGGCGGCGATGTGCGCCGACAAGGTCACCGCCGTGCGGGAGACGAGGGCCGAGGCGCTGTGCGCGGCCGACAACTCCTGCCTGATGCACATCGGCGGGGCGCTCACCCGCACCCGCGCCGGGGTGCGGACGGTGCACCTCGCCGAGATCCTCGCGTCCACCGAGGAGGACCCGTCATGAGTTCGTCCGCCATGCCGACCTACGTCGGAATGCCGTCGTTCCCCGACGCCGCCCGCCGGGCGGTGGCCGACGCGCGGCTGCGCGGCAACCTCGCGCACGCGACCACCACGATCCGGGAGCGGCGCGCCGGCGCCGTCGCGGAACTGGCCGACTGGCCCGCGCTGCGCGAGGCGGGCAAGCAGATCAAGGACCACGTCCTGGCGAACCTCGGCCACTACCTGCCGCTGCTGGAGGAGAAGGTCACCGCGGCCGGCGGCACCGTGCACTGGGCGCGGGACGCCGCCGAGGCCAACCGGATCGTCGCCGACCTCGTGAAGGCGACCGGCGAGACCGAGGTCGTCAAGGTCAAGTCGATGGCGACGCAGGAGATCGGCCTCAACGAGTTCCTCGCCGAGGAGGGCATCACCGCCTACGAGACCGACCTCGCCGAGCTGATCGTGCAGCTCGGCGACGACCGGCCGTCGCACCTCCTCGTCCCGGCCATCCACCGGAACCGGTCCGACATCCGCGACATCTTCCTGCGCGCGATGGAGGACGCCCCCGCCGGCCTGACCGACTCCCCCGCCGCGCTCGCGGAGGCGGCGCGGCGGCACCTGCGCGCCAAGTTCCTGTCGGCGAAGGTCGGGGTGTCGGGCGTGAACTTCGCCGTCGCCGACACCGGCACCCTCGTCGTGCTGGAGTCGGAGGGCAACGGGCGGATGTGCCTGACGCTCCCCGAGACGCTGATCTCGGTGATGGGCGTGGAGAAGATCGTGCCGAGCTGGCAGGACCTGGAGGTGTTCCTGCAGCTGCTGCCGCGCTCGTCCACGGCCGAGCGGATGAACCCCTACACCTCCACCTGGACGGGCGTGGCGCCCGGCGACGGCCCGCGCGACTTCCACCTCGTCCTGCTGGACAACGGCCGCACCGACACCCTCGCCGACGAGGTGGGCCGGCAGGCGCTGCGCTGCATCCGCTGCTCGGCGTGCCTGAACGTGTGCCCGGTCTACCAGCGCGCGGGCGGCCACGCCTACGGGTCGCCGTACCCGGGGCCGATCGGCGCGATCCTGTCCCCGCAGATCCGCGGCATCGGCTCGGACGTGGACGCGTCCCTGCCGTACGCGTCGTCGCTGTGCGGCGCGTGCTTCGAGGCGTGCCCGGTCGCGATCGACATCCCGGAGGTGCTGGTGCACCTGCGGGCCCGCGCCGTGGAGAAGGGCCCGCGCCATCCGCTGGAGCAGGTGGCGATGACGGCGGCCGGGTGGACGCTGCGCTCCCCCACCCGGCTCGGGCTCGCGCAGCGCGCCGCGTCCGCGAGCCGCAGGGTCGTGGCGCGCGGCGGCCGGATCCGGCGGCTGCCGGGGCCGCTGAACGCCTGGACCGAGACGCGGGACGCGCCCGCGCCGCCGCCGGAGTCGTTCCGCGCCTGGTGGGCCCGGACCGACGGCGGCCGCACGGAGGAGGACGAGTGAACGCGCGCGAGGAGATCCTGCGCCGCATCGAGGGGATCACGCCCACCCGGCCGGCCGCCGAGGTCGCGGCGTCCTACGCCCGGATCGACCGCGGCTACCTGCGCCGCCACCACGAGGACGGCGTCCTCGACCTGTTCGCCGAGCGCGTCGCCGACTACCGCGCGACGGTGCTGCGGGCGCCGGCGTCCGAGGCCGCCGCGGCGGTCGCGGAGCGGCTCGCGGCCCGGCCCGGCTCCTACGGCGCTCCCGCCGACCTGCCCGCCGAGTGGACGTCGGAGGTGGCGGCGCCGCTCGTCCGCGACTTCTCCGTCGCGTCCCTGGACGGGCTCGCTGGCGCGGTCACCGGCTGCGCCGCCGCGATCGCCGAGACCGGCACGATCGTCCTGGACCACGGCGCGGGGCAGGGGCCGCGCGCGCTGTCGCTCGTGCCCGACTACCACCTGATCGTCGTCCGCGCCGAGCAGGTCGCCCCGGACGTGCCGGAGGCGCTCGAACGGCTCGACCCGTCCCGCCCGCTGACGTTCGTGTCGGGGCCGTCGGCGACGAGCGACATCGAGCTGTCCCGGGTCGAGGGCGTGCACGGGCCCCGCACGCTGGAGGTACTGGTCATCACATGAGCGAGGAGACTTTCGCGGCCGTCGACCTCGGCGCGTCGAGCGGCCGGGTGATGGCCGGGCGCGTCGGGCCCGGCGTGCTGGACCTGGCGGAGGTCCGCCGCTTCCCGAACCGGCCGGTCCGCGCCGGCGGCACCCTGTACTGGGACATCCTCGGCCTGTACGGCAACGTCCTGGACGGGCTGCGCGCCGCGCCCGCCGGGCTCGCGTCGGTCGGCATCGACTCGTGGGCGGTCGACTACGGCCTGCTCGACGCGGAGGGGCGGCTGCTCGGCAACCCCGTCCACTACCGCGACGCCCGCACCGACGGCGTGATGGACCGGGTCCGCGCCGACCTCGGCGACGACCTGCTGTACCGGACGTCCGGGCTGCAGTTCCTGCCGTTCAACACGATCTACCAGCTGGCGGCCGACGACCTGTCGCGGGCGGCCACGCTGCTGCTCGTCCCGGACCTGCTGGCCTACTGGCTGACGGGCGATACCGGCGCCGAGCGCACCAACGCCTCGACGACGGGGCTGCTGGACGTCCGCGACGGCACCTGGTCGCAGGACCTGCTGGACCGGCTCGACCTGCCCGCGAAGATCCTCCCGCCGCTGCGCGACCCCGGCGAGGCCATCGGGACGCTCCGCCCGGACGTGGTGGCCGAGACCGGCCACGCCGGCCTCCAGGTCACGGCCGTCGGCTCGCACGACACCGCGTCCGCGGTCGCCGCCGTGCCCGCCGCCACCGGCCGGTTCGGCTACATCTCCTGCGGCACCTGGTCCCTGGTCGGCGTCGAGCTGGACGCGCCCGTCCTGTCCGAGGAGAGCCGCGCCGCGAACTTCACCAACGAGGGCGGCGTCGACGGGACCGTCCGCTACCTGCGCAACGTGATGGGCCTGTGGCTGCTGCAGGAGTCGCTGCGGACCTGGGGGAACCCGGACCTGCCCGCCCTGCTCGCCGAGGCGGCGCGGCTGCCGGGGCTGCGCTCCCTCATCGATCCCGACGACCCGGAGTTCCTGCCGCCCGGCGACATGCCCGCCCGCATCGCGGCGCACTGCCGCCGCCGCGGGTTCCCCGTCCCGGAGACGCGCGCCGAGACCGTCCGCTGCGTCATGGACAGCCTCGCCCTCGCGCACCGCGCCACCCTGCGCGCGGCGGCCCGGCTGTCGGGGCGCGAGATCGAGGTCGTGCACCTGGTCGGCGGCGGCAGCCGCAACGACCTGCTGTGCCGGCTGACCGCCGACGCCAGCGGCCTGCCGGTGGTGGCGGGGCCGGTCGAAGCGACGGCCCTCGGCAACGTCCTGGCGCAGGCCCGTGCCCGCGGAGTGGTCGGTGACCTGGCCGAAGCCCGCGCGCTGGTCGCCGCCACGCAGGACCTCCGCCGCTACGCCCCGTCCGGCGACGAGACCCGCTGGCGGGAGGCCGCCGTCCGCCTCGGCCTGGAGTCCTGACCCGCGCGGCGCGATGTCACGGTCACGGGACGGTTTACCCACCCGAGGTTGACATGGGGCCTGGGAGGGACGTTCATAGCTATGTACATACGGTCACGAAGGAGGCCGGGCCGAGCGGGTAAGACGCAGGCCGGGGCGTGTTGTCCCACCTTATTGACGTTTTACCCGATAGGGTGAATCCCGCCAATTCTCAGGACCGCAACAAAGAAGCATCGTCACGGCGTATCGGCCGCCTGTCGCTGTTGGGGTGTGGACATGGAGGGTCGTGCGGCCCGCGACGCCGGGGGCTCCGGCAACGCTCCGCTCGTGGGGCGACGGGACGCGCTGCGGGAGATCGACCGCGCGCTCGACGCGGCCGAGGGCGGCTACGGCTTCGTCGCGCTGGTGGGCGAGCCCGGCGCCGGCAAGACCCGGCTGCTGAACGAGCTGGCCGACGGCGCGATCGCCCGCAAGCTGCCCTTCGTGGCCGGCCGCGCGGCCGAGTTCGAGCAGGAGATGCCGTTCGGCGCCGTGGTCGACGCGCTCGACGACCGCCTCGAGGAGCACTCCCTCGACCTGCCGCCCGCCGCGCTGCGGCTGCTCGGCACCGTGTTCCCCGCGCTCGCCGACCTGTCCGGCGACCCGCCCGCCGCCTCCCCCGAGTCGCACGTGGCGCGGTACCAGCTGCACCGCACGGTCCGGCACCTCCTGGAGGCGCTGGCCGAGCCGTCCGGGCTGGTCCTGATCCTGGACGACCTGCACTGGGCCGACGACGCGACGATCGAGCTGCTCGACCACCTCGTCCGGCACCCGCCGCGCGCCCGGGTGCTGGTCGCGGTCGCCTACCGGCCCGCGCAGGCGTCGCCGCGGCTGGCGGCGCTCGTGGACGCGGCCGGCCCGCAGGGCGCGCGGGTCGCGGTCTCCCCGCTCACCCAGAGCGAGGTCCGCGAGTTCCTCGGCCCGGACGTCGGCCACGCCCGGTGCGAGGCGCTGTTCAAGGCCAGCGGCGGCAACCCGTTCTACCTGGAGGCCCTGGCCAAGATGGCCGACGGGGCCGCGCCCGCGGCGGGCGGCGGCCTCGACCGGCACTGGGAGAAGGGCGTCGCGAACCTGACCGAGGTGCCGCCGGCGGTGCGGGCGGCGCTGCAGGTCGAGCTGAGCGCGCTGCCGCCGCAGGCGCTGCTGATGGCGCGCGGCGCCGCGGTCGCCGCGGACGTGTTCGAGCCCGCGCTCGCGGCGGTCGCCGCGGAGATGGAGCAGCACGCCGCGCTCACCGCCCTGGACGTGCTGACCGGCCACGACGTGGTGCGGGCCGCGCCGGGCGGCCGGTTCCGGTTCCGCCACCCCCTCGTCCGGCACGTCGCCTACGCCTCGACGGCCGCGGGCTGGCGGATCGCCGCGCACTCGCGGGTGTCGGAGCGGCTGGCCGAGCTCGGCGCCCCGGCGGCCGTGCGCGCCCACCACGTGGTGCGGTCCGCGCGGTTCGGCGACGCCGCGGCGATCTGGACGCTGGTGGAGGCCGCCCGCGCCGTCGGGCGGCAGGCGCCCGCCACCGCCGCGTACTGGCTGCAGGCCGCGCTCGACCTGATGCCCGGCGCCGCCGACGAGTCCTACCCCGACCGGGTGGAGCTGCTGGTCGAGCTGGCCCAGGTGCAGGCCCTCAGCGGCCACGCCGAGGAGGGCCGGGAGACCGCGCGCACCCTGCTCGGGCTGCTGCCGCCCGACGACACCGTCCGCCGCGCCCGCACCGTGCACATGTGCGCGATCATGGAGCGGCAGCTCGGCCGCATCCACGAGGCCCGCGCCCTGGTGCTGGACGAGCTGCGCCGCATCACCGACCGGCAGACCCCCGAGGCGGTGCTGCTGCGCATCCGGCTCGTCGCCGACCGGATCCAGCGCATCGACACCCGCGGCTCGCACGCCATCCTGGAGACCATCCCCGAGACCGCCCCCGGCTGGGGTCCCGGCCTCACCGCGGCCGTCGCGGCGATGCGCCCGATGGTCGCCTACGGGCGCGGCGAGGTCGGCGAGGCGATCGCCTACGCGCAGACCGCCGACCAGCTGTTCTCCGCCGCGTCCGACAACGAGTTCGCCGACTGCCTGGACTGCTTCGCCTGGCTGGTGTTCGCCGAGTCGTTCCTCGGCATGTACGACGAGGCGCTGCGGCATGCCGAGCGGCTGGTGTCGATCACCCGCACGACCGGGCAGACGTTCGTGCTCGGCTACATGCTGTCGGGCCAGTCCCGCATCCTCGCCCAGCTGGGCCGGCTGGAGGATGCCGCCGCCGTCGCCGACGAGGCCACCGCGGTCGGCCGCGACCTGCGCTCGCAGGAGGTGCTGGCCTACGGGCTGATCCAGCAGTGCCTGACCGCGTCCTGGACGGGCGACCACGAGCGGGCGCTGCGGGCCGGGGACGAGGCCGTCGCCAACGACACCGGCTCGGGCGAGTGGTGGACGCACATGGCGCACGTCGCCCGCGCCCTCGCGGTGATCAACGAGGGCCGGCTGGAGGAGGGCGCGACCGCGCTGATCGCCGCGTGCGGGGACGGCACCGCCGGCCTGGACTTCAGCACCCTGCTGATCTGCGCGGAGGCGCTGGCCGCCGTCCGCGCCGCGCAGGACGACGCCGCCGACGCCGCGAAGTGGGCCGACATCGCCGAGGCGATCACCGACCCGCTGCTGACCGGCGACACCGGCCTGGCCCGGCTCACCCGCGCGCACGCGCTGCGCGCCGCCGACCCCGCCGCGTCCGCCGCGCTGGCCGCGGAGGCCGCCGACCTGCTGGCCAAGGCCGGGCGGCGGCCGGAGGCGGGCCGCGCCGAACTGGCCGCCGGGCTCGCGCACGCCGCCGCCGGCGACCGCTCCCGCGCCCGCGACCGGCTGCGCGCCGCCGCCGAGGTCTTCGAGGCGTGCGGGATGAAGGGGCTGCTGGCGCAGGTCGCCCGCGAGCAGCGCCGGCTCGGCGTCCGGGTCCCCGCCGCCGGGTCCGCCGCCGGCAAGGGCGCCAAGGGCCGCAAGGACCTGCCGTTCGGGCTGTCCCCGCGCGAGCACGAGATCGCGCTGCTGGTCGCCGAGGGCAACAGCAACCAGCAGATCGCCGAGCGGCTCTACCTCAGCGTCCGGACGGTCGAGACCCATCTGTCCCGCGTCTTCGCCAAGATCGGCGTGTCCTCGCGGGTGGGCGTCGCGACCGCGATGAACCGTTCCGAGTAGATCAGACTCTTAGTTCACGTACGTCCCGTACGTCCAGCGGGTGAGCACGCACCCGTAAGTACGGGTTCTCCACGATGCCGCGCCGATATCCGCGTTTGGCAGGGTTGGAGCGTCAGGAAGCGGAGGAGAAGGACATGGATCAGCAGCGGATCGCGCGCTTCACGCACGCGGGCGTCGCCGACGCCGAGGTGTCCGTGCACCCCTTCGCGACCGGCGACGGCCTCGGCCTGAACCTGACCCGGTTCCGCCGGAACGACTGCGACGACGTCGTCCTGCTGGTGCACGGGCTGACGACCTCCAGCGACATGTTCATCATGCCGGAGCACGCCAACCTGGTGAACCACCTGCACGACGCCGGGTTCGGCGACGTGTGGGCGCTGGACTTCCGGATCAGCGGCCGGTTCCCCTACAACTCCGAGACCGCGCGCCACAACCTCGACGTCATCGCGCTCCACGACCACCCGGCGGCGCTCGCCGAACTGCGGCGGCACATCGGGGACCGCCGGGTCCACGTGATCTCCCACTGCGTCGGCGCGATCTCGTTCTCGATGGCGCTGTTCGCCGGCACCGTCACCGGCGTCACCAGCCTGGTCTGCAACAGCGTCTCCCTCACCCCGCGCACGCCGCGCTGGTCGAGGATCAAGCTCGGCTACGGCCCGGCCCTGATGGAGTACGTGCTCGGGCCCTGCCACCTGGACCCGAGGTACGGGAACGCTCCAGTGCTCACGCGCGGCTGGATGCTCGCCAAGGCCGTCGCGCCGTTCCACCGCGACTGCGACGAGCCCGCCTGCCACATGCTCAGCTTCATGTGGGGCGGCGGCAAGCCGATCTACACGCACGAGAAGATGTCGCCGGTCACGCACGGCCGGCTGCCCGACCTGTTCGGGGCCTGCAACGTCAACTACTACCGGCACCTGCACGCGATGGTGAAGGCCGGCCGCGCGATCAAGCACCGCCCGCGCGACCCCCGCCTCGCGGCCCTGCCGGACGACTACCTGTCGCGCGCCGCCACGGTCACGACGCCGATCCTGTTCCTCACCGGAGACCGCAACCACGTGTTCACCGACTCCAACATCGTCTGCCACCGGACGCTCGAGAAGTCCGCGCCCGGCCTGCACGAGCTGGCCGTCCTGCCCGGCTACGGCCACCAGGACCCCTTCATGGGCGCCGCCTCCGACACCGAGGTGTTCCCGCAGGTCGTCGACTTCCTCAAGCGGAAGGCGGGCTGAGGGATGAGCGGAGCGGAGCACGCCGACGCCGTCGTGGTCGGGTCCGGGTTCGGCGGGTCCGTCGCGGCGTACCGGCTGGCGGAGGCCGGGCAGTCGGTCGTCCTGCTGGAGCGCGGGCAGCCGTACCCGCCGGGGAGCTTCCCCCGCTCGCCCGCCGAGATGGGCCGCGCGTTCTGGGACCCGGCCGCGGGCCTGTACGGGATGTTCGACGTCTGGAGCTTCAAGGGCTGCGACTCGGTGGTGTCGTCCGGGCTCGGCGGCGGGTCGCTGATCTACGCGAACGTGCTGCTGCGCAAGGACGAGCGCTGGTTCGTCACCGAGCTGCCCGGCGGCGGCCACCATCCGTGGCCGGTCACCCGCGCCGACCTCGACCCGCACTACGACGCGGTCGAGGCGATGCTCGGCGCGACGCCGTACCCGCTGGAGCAGGTCCCGTTCGACGACACCCCGAAGACGCACGCCATGCAGGACGCGGCGGCCGAGCTCGGCCTGCAGATCACGCTGCCGCCGCTCGCGGTCAGCTTCGCGGCCCGGCCCGGCGGCACGCCGGGGCTGAGCCTGCCGATCGCCGACGCCGGCTACGGCAACATCCACGGCGCCGGGCGGCGGACGTGCAAGCTGTGCGGCGAGTGCGACATCGGCTGCAACGAGGGCGCCAAGAACAGCCTCGACCACACCTACCTGTCGGCGGCGGCGCACCACGGCGCCGACATCCGCACCTCCCGCGAGGTGAAGGCGATCCGGCCGCGCGACGGCGGCGGGTACGAGGTCGACTACGTCCACCACGCCGACCTGGCGGCGAAGAAGAGCCGCCCGCCCGTCCAGACGATCACCTGCGACCGGCTGGTCCTCGGCGCCGGCACCTACGGCACGGCGTTCCTGCTGCTGAAGTCGCGGGACGCCTTCCCGGGCCTGTCGGAGGCGCTCGGCACCCGGTTCAGCGGCAACGGCGACCTGCTGACGTTCCTGCTGCGCGCCAAGGACCGCAACCGGGTCCGGCCGCTGAACGCCAGCCGCGGGCCGGTGATCACCACCGCGATCCGGCTGCCGGACGAGCTGGACGGCGTGCCCGGCGCGGGCCGCGGCGCCTACATCGAGGACGGCGGCTACCCGGGGTTCACCGACTGGATCGTCGACAGCCTCGACCTCGGCAACGACTTCGAGCGGGCCGTGAAGTTCCTGTGGAACCGGTTCACCGAGTTCTTCAAGGACGCGCCGGACACGAACCTGTCCAAGGAGCTGTCCGACCTGATCGGCGACGGCGCCCTGACGGTCAGTTCGCTGCCGCTGCTCGGCATGGGCCGCGACACCGCGGACGGGCGGCTGCACCTGAGGGGCGGCCGGCTCGCCGCCGACTGGACGGCCGAGACCAGCGAGGCGCTGTTCAACCGCGTCCGCAAGACGATGCGGGGGATCGCGGACGTGCTCGGCGCCGACTACGCCGACAACCCGATGTGGTTCCGCAAGCGCATCATCACCGTCCATCCGCTGGGCGGCGCCCCGATGGGGGGCCACCCGGGCGAAGGCGTCTGCGACGCCTTCGGCGAGGTGTTCGGGTTCCCGGGCCTCTACATCGCCGACGGGGCGGCGATGCCGGGACCGGTGGGCCCGAACCCCTCGCTCACGATCGCCGCGCACGCCGACCGGATGGCGACGCGGCTGCTCGACGGGGCGTCCGCACAGCGTCGTGCGGCGGCCCCGACCGCCACCGTCCCGTCTGCCACGGGGGCCGAGCCGGCCGGGGGAGCCGGCTCGCTGGACGGGGCGGGGAACGGCTCGGCGTACGGCCCGGGGCGGGGAGAGTGGGGGGTCGCCCCCCCACCCGTGCCG
>NZ_VCKZ01000168.1 GCF_005889745.1 Actinomadura geliboluensis | reverse complement strand
TCAGAACGCGCTGATGGCGCTGGCCAGACGCCGAATCGACGTGCTGTGGGCCCTGCTGCGCGACGACCGGTGCTTCACCTCCTCCGCGCCGGTCGCCCAGGCGGCTTGACTCAGCCATTGAAAGTCCTACGGATCTGTCGGCCCGCTCCTCTACCGTTGGGCGCCATGGAAGATCAGCCCCCCGGCGAGGACGTCCTGACCATCCCCGACGTGTGGCGGCGGGCGCTGCACGCCCGCCGCGGCGGCGCCCCCGGTCCGAAGATCAAGGTCGACCCGGCGGCACCCCGCGCGGTGCGGAGCCTTGTCGAGGAGACCGGCGGGGCAGTCGAGGCGCTGCTCGAAGGAGGGGCCGGCGACGCGGCGCTCGCCGAGGCGGCGCGGCGGCACCTGGACGGCGCGGAGGACCCGGCCGGCGCCGGCGCCATCGCCGCCGTCACCGTCATGGGAGTCGGCGGGCAGGCCCGGAAGGAGGAGGTGCACCGGGCGTTCACCGACGCCTGGATCGCCGAGCACGGGCTCGCCTTCGCGGCATGCGCGCTGGTCGAGCTGATCCGGACGAGGGCGGTCCGCGAGGGCGACGGGCCGTGGCGCGGTTCACGAGTCGGTGCCGTCCGGCGAGAGAGGGATGCCGACCTCGGGACCATGCTGACGGACGATCTGCGGCGCGTCCGGGGGCTGCTGGCCGCCGCCGACGACGATGAGCACGCGCGTGCGGTCGACCGGCTGGCCGCGTACCGCTCGACGCGGGCGGCGCGGTGGATCGTCTCCTACATGGTTCCCGACCGGCAGGACTGGGTGGAGGAGTGCTGCGCCGATCCCGGCGACCTCGGGCCGTGGAGCGGGTCGTCGCAGCGGCTCGCGCTGCTGACCTTCGGAAAGGCCTCGCAACTCGCGACGACGCCCGGGTTCTACTGGGGAGACCCGAGCCGCGCCCTGCTGGCCACGATGCTGGACGGGATCGGCCCGGACGTGCTTCCGTTCCTCCTCCAGGAGGCCGCCACCGCAAACCTCGATTCCGCCGATCGCAGGCGCATCTTCGAGGCGATCGCCGTCCTGCCGACCGACGAGGCGTTCCAGGCGCTGCTCGACCGGCTCGACCGCAAGCACGCGCGCGTGGCGGTCATCGAGGCCGCCCGGCGGTTCCCGGTGCGGGCGCTGCGCCTGCTGGCACGGGCGGGCGCCGACGACCTGCTCGCGGGCCATGCCGCGGCCCACGCCGAGCTGGTCGCCGCCGTGCTGCCCGGCCTGCCGGACGACGTCGCCGCGGCCGTCGAGCGCGTCACCGCCGCGTCGGCGCGCGTCCCCGACGCCGCGCCGGACGAGCTGCCCGCCGTGCTCGCCGCCCCGCCGTGGCGCGACCCCCGGCGGCCCGTCCTGACCGGCCTGACGCCGCCCGCGCCGCGGCTCGCCTGGCGCGACGGCGAACGGCGGGAATGGCTGGAGACGGACCTGGAGCGGCACGTCGGGAGGCCCGCCGACCCCGACTGGGAGGCGATCGCCGAGGGCTACACTGCGGGCGACCACAAGATCGCGCCGCTGCAGCTGATGTGCTACGGCCCCGAGGACGTGGTCCGGCCGCTGCTCCCCGGCTACGAAGGGCTGATCCGCCGGTTCGCCCACGTGTGGATGCGGCCTCTCGCGGCCCGCTACGAACTGGACGCGCTGCCCGCCGCGCTCCGCACGGCCCGGCCGAACCCGGAGACCTGCGCCGACCCGCTGATGCCGTACCTGGACGCGGACGTCGCGCTGCTGATGGCGGAGGGCCTGGTCAAGCGCGGCAACCGGCTGCGGCCCGCCCGCCGCTGGTTCGACCGGCACGGGCTCGCCGCCGTCCCGCTGCTCGTCCCGGCGGCGCTCGCCGCGAAGGCCAAGGACTGGCGCGGCGCCGAGACCGCCCTGCGCCACGTCCTCGCCGCGCACGGCCTTCCCGCCGTCGTGGACGCCGCCCGCGCGGCCCACGGCGACGAGGCGGCGGACGCGGTCGAGGAGCTGCTGTCCCTAGCGCCGACCGAGACCGGCCTCGCCCAGCCGGTGAAGACCGGCACCTGGGTGGACCCGGCGCCGCTCCCGCAGGTCCTGCTGCGCGGACGCGACCGCGCCCTGCCCCCGGACGCCGTCCGCGCCCTCATCGAACTGCTCACCCTGGACGCCCCGCACGGGATGGACGAGCTGGCGGCGGCGTGCGAGCCGGGCTCGGTGGCCGAGTTCGGGTGGGCGCTGTTCCAGCAGTGGCTCGACGCGGGCAAGCCGTCCAGGGACGGGTGGGCGCTGCGGCAGCTCGGCCGCACCGGCGACGACGGGACCGTCCGGCGGCTGACCCCGATCATCCGCGCGTGGCCGGGCGAGGGCGGGCACAAGAACGCCGTCACCGGCCTCGGCGTCCTCGGCGAGATCGGGACGGACGTCGCGCTGATGCACCTGCACGGCATCGCGCAGAAGGTGAAGTTCAAGGGCCTGCAGGTGGAGGCGCAGGCGCGGATCCGGCAGGTCGCCGACCGGCTCGGCCTCACCACCGAGGAGCTCGGCGACCGGCTCGTCCCCGGCTTCGGGCTCGACGCCGACGGCGGCATGGTCCTCGACTACGGGCCGCGCCGCTTCACCGTCGGGTTCGACGAGCAGCTCAAGCCGTTCGTCACCGACGAGGACGGCAAGCGCCGCAAGGCCCTCCCGAAACCCGGCGCCAAGGACGACCCCGAGCTCGCGCCCGCCGCCTACAAGGCGTTCACCGACCTCAAGAAGGACGTGCGGACCGCGGCCGCCGACCAGATCCGCCGCCTGGAGCGGGCGATGGTGACGCAGCGCCGCTGGGCCCCCGACGACTTCAGTGCGTTCATCGTCCGGCACCCGCTCGTCCGGCACATCGCCCGCCGCCTGCTCTGGGTCGCCTACGGCGGGGAAGGCGACGCCACTGCGGCGACCGCGTTCCGCGTCGCCGAGGACGGCACGTTCGCCGACGCCGAAGACGACGCGTTCGACCTCCCCGCGTCCGCCCAGGTGGGGCTCATGCATCCGGCGCGCCCCGGCACGGACGTCGAGGCGTGGGCCGAGGTGTTCGCCGACTACGAGATCCTCCAGCCGTTCCCGCAGCTCGGCCGTCCCGTCCACGTCCTGACCGAGGCCGAGCGGGAGAGCGGCCGGCTGGAGCGGTTCGAGGGCCTGAAGGTCCCGTTCGGGAAGGTCCTCGGCCTCGTCAAGCTCGGCTGGGAGCGCGGCGAGCCGCAGGACGCGGGCGGCGAGCGGTGGATCTCCCGCCGCGTCGCCGGCGACCGGTACGTGGTGATCGACCTCGATCCCGGCATCTCGGTCGGCGCCGTGGACGCCACCGGCGACCACCAGGTCCTCGACTACGTGTGGTTCGCGACGGAGCCGGGCGACTTCTGGCCCAGCAAGGGGACCCCTCTCACCTTCGGCGAGCTGGACGCCGTCACCGCGTCCGAGATCCTCGCCGACCTGACCACTCTCGCGGAGGCCGCGCAAGCATGAGCGACGACAAGACCGACTACCAGCGGCCCCCGGCCGAGGTCCGGTTCGCCGGGGAACTCGACCGGCTCCGGGAGGACGACACCGGCCCCCGCCCGCCCGGCTGGGCGCTGAGCCTGACGGCGGCGCGGCGGTTCATCACGGGGGACGAGGCGCTCGGCATCGGCCGCAAGTTCGTCGGCGACACCGCTCTCATCGACCGCGCGCTCGTCACCCTCGCGACGAGCCGCGGGCTGATGCTGGTCGGTGAGCCCGGCACGGCGAAGTCGCTGCTGTCGGAGCTGATAGCGGCGGCCGTCAGCGGGACGTCCACGCTGACGATCCAGGGCGGCGCGGCCACCACCGAGGACCAGATCAAGTACTCGTGGAACTACGCGCTGCTCGTCGCGGAGGGGCCGTCCACGCGGTCGCTGGTGCCGGCGCCGCTGCTCACCGGCATGGCGGAGGGCAAGGTCGTCCGGTTCGAGGAGATCACCCGGTGCCCGCTGGAGGTGCAGGACGCGCTGCTGTCCCCGCTGTCGGACCGCGTCCTCGCCATCCCCGAACTGACCGGCGCGGACGCGATGGTGTTCGCGCGGGACGGCTTCAACGTCATCGCGACCGCCAACACCCGCGACCGGGGCGTCAACGAGATGAGCGCGGCGCTCAAGCGGCGGTTCAACTTCGAGACCGTGTTCCCGATCGCCGACTTCGGCACCGAGCTGGACCTGGTCGAGCAGGAGGCGCGGCGGCTGCTGGAGCACAGCGGCGTCGAAGCGCCGCCGCGCCGCGACGTCCTGGAGGTCCTCGTCACCGCGTTCCGGGAGCTGCGCGGCGCCGCCACGGAGGACGGCCGGGCCATGGACCGGCTGTCGGCGGTGATGAGCACCGCCGAGGCCGTGTCGGTCGCGCACCAGATCGGCGTGCGGGGCTGGTTCCTGCGCGGCGAGCCCGGCACCGCCGCCGACATCGTCGAGTGCCTCGCCGGCACCGCCGCCAAGGACAGCCCCGACGACCTCACCCGGCTGCGCCGCTACCTGGAGCAGCAGGCGGCCCGGCGCGACGGCGCGCAGTGGAAGGCGCTGCACGCCGCCCGGCACCTGCTGCCCGGCTGATGGCCGCCACGTTCCTCGGGGTCCGGCACCACAGCCCGGCGTGCGCGCGGCTCGTCCGGGACGCGATCCGGCGGCTGCGGCCCGCGTACGTGCTGGTCGAGGGGCCCGCCGACTTCGGCCCGAGGATGGACGAGCTGCTGCTCGGCCACACCCCGCCCGTCGCGGTCTTCAGCTACTACCGGGACGCGGAGCGGGTGCACGCCTCCTGGTCGCCGTTCTGCGGGTACTCGCCGGAATGGGTCGCGCTCCGCGAGGGCCGCGCCGTGGGCGCCGAGTTGCGGTTCATCGACCTGCCCGCCTGGCATCCCGCGTTCGCCGAGCGCAGCAACCGGTACGCCGACGCCGAGCGCCGCTACGCCGAGGTCACCGAGCGGCTCTGCCGCGAGTTCGCCGTCGACAACACCGACATCCTCTGGGACCACCTCTTCGAGATCGATCCCGAGGGCGTCGGGGAGCGGCTCGACGCGTACTTCGCGCTGCTGCGCGGCGAGGCGGAGGCCAGGGCCGACGACACGGCCCGCGAGGCGTACATGGCGGCATGGGTGCGGGCGGCCGTGGCCGACGCCGGCGACCGTCCCGTCGTCGTGGTCACCGGCGGGTTCCACAAGCCCGCCCTCGAAGCGCTCACCGCGACCGGCTCCACCGGGTGGCCGGACGTGCCGGAGCCGCCCGAGGGCGCGATCGGCGGCGGCTTCCTCGTCCCGTACTCGTTCAAGCGCCTGGACGCCTTCACCGGCTACCAGTCGGGCATGCCGTCGCCCGAGTACTACCAGCGGCTCTGGGAGGACGGCCCCGGCGCGGCGGCGGGCGCGCTCATCGAGCGCGTCGCGACGCGGCTGCGCGGGCGCGGGCAGGTCGTGTCGACCGCCGACCTGATCGCCGCCCGCACCCTCACCGACGGCCTCACCCGGCTGCGCGGCCACCGCGCCCCCGCCCGCACCGACCTGCTGGACGGCCTGGTGTCCGCCCTGGTGAACGACGACCTCGACCAGCGGCTGCCGTGGACGTCGCGGGGTCCGCTCGCGCCCGGCGCCCACCCGGCCGTGGTGGAGATGGTCGCCGCGCTGAGCGGGGACCGGACCGGGCGGCTGCACCCCAGGACGCCCGCGCCGCCGCTCGTCCACGACGCCGAGGCCGAACTGGAGCGCCTCGGCCTCGACCGGGACGGGCAGGTCGTCCTGAAGCTGGCGTCGCCGCGCGGGCTGGAGCGCAGCCGGGCCCTGCACCGCCTGCGGGTGCTGGGCGTCCCCGGCGCGCGGCGCGAGTCGGGCCCCGAGACGGGCGCCGACCCGGTGCTGGAGGAGCGGTGGGAGCTGACCGCCGCCGACCCCGCCGGGCACCGCCGCTCCGCGCTGATCGAGGCCGGCGCCTACGGGCCGACGCTCGCCGACGCGGCGGGCGCCGCCCTGGACGAGCGCGTGCACGCCGCCGGTGCCGACATGGAGCGGCTCGCCGCCGCGCTGTTCGACGCGGCGCTGTGCGGCTGCGCCGACCGCTCCGACCGGATCGCCGAGGCGATCGCGGCCGGGATCGCCGGCTCGTCCGATCTCGCCGGGCTCGGCGCCGCGCTCGGCACGGTCCTCGGGCTGTGGCGGCACGACCGGGTCCTCGGTACGGCCCGGAGCCCGCTGTTCGGGACGGTCGTCGAGGAGTGCGCCGCCCGGATCCTGTGGCTCGCCGAGGGGATCCGCGGCGGGCCCGCGCCCGCCGACCTCGACCGGCTGCGCGCCGTCGCCGCGGTCCGCGACGCGCTGCTGCACGCGTCCGGGACGCTCGCCCTGGACCGCGACGCCGCGCTCGGCGTCGCCCGCCGCGTCGCCGCCGGGCCCGACGTCCCGCCCGACCTGCGCGGCGCCGCGTTCGGGCTCGGCCGGGCGCTCGGCGACACCGCCGACCCGGCCCGCGCGGTGCGCGGCGCCGCCGGCCCCGACGTGCTCGGCGACTGGCTCGCCGGGCTGTTCGCCCTGGCCCGGCAGGAGGTGCTCGACCCGGACGGGACCGTCCTCGGCGTCCTCGACGAGCTGCTCGGCGACCTCACCGACGGCGACTTCCAGGTGGCGCTGCCCGCCCTGCGGCAGGCGTTCGGGTTCTTCCCGCCGCGCGAGCGCGAGGCGATCGCCGAGGGCCTGCTGGAGCGGCGCGGCCTCAACGCTCCGGCCCGCACCCTGCTGCGCGCACCGGACGACCCCCTCCTCCTCGCGGAGGCCCGCGCCCTGGAAGAGCGCGTCGACCGGGCCTTGGCGGCCGCCGGACTTCTTGAAGGAGAATCGTGATCCCGCCCGATCTGGAACGCTGGCGGCTCGTCCTCGGCGCCCCCGCCGAGGGGTGCACGGGGGCGCTGTCCGGCGCGGCCGCCGAACGGGACGCCGCCCTCGACTGGCTCTACGGCCGCGACCCCGACCTCGGCCGGCGCGGCGTGCGGCGCGGGCCCGGCGGCGGGACGGCCGCGCCCGGCGGCGACCGCACCGGCGGCGACGGGCCGTCCCAGCTCACCACCGTCGACTGGCTGGACGCCGTGCACCGGCTGTTCCCCAAGGAGACGATCGAGCGGCTCGAACGCGACGCCGTCGAGCGGTACGAGATCCACGAGATCGTCACGAACCCCGAGGTGCTGGAGCGCATCGAGCCGGACGCGACGCTGCTGCGCGCCGTCCTGCGCACCAAGCACCTGATGAACGCCGAGGTGCTGGCGCTGGCCCGGCGGATCGTGGAGGCCGTCGTCCGGCAGCTGATGGAGCGGCTCGCCACCGAGGTCCGGCAGGCGTTCCACGGCACCCGGTCGCGGCGCCCGAGCCGCATCAAGAACTCCCGCAACTTCGACTTCCACGGGACGATCCGCGCGAACCTGGCGCACTACCGGCCGGACGAGCGCCGCCTCTACATCGAGAACCCGCGGTTCGTGTCCCGGACGCGGCGGCACGTCGAGCAGTGGCAGCTGATCCTGCTCGTCGACCAGTCCGGGTCGATGGCCGGGTCCGTCGTGCACTCCGCCGTCACCGCCGCGTGCCTGTGGGGGCTGCCCGGCCTGAAGACGCACCTCGTCGCGTTCGACACCTCCGTGGTCGACCTCACCGCCGACGTCACCGACCCGGTCGAGCTGCTGATGAAGGTGCAGCTCGGCGGCGGCACCGACATCGCGCGGGCCGTCGGCTACGGCGCCGGACTGGTGGAGAACCCGCGCCGCGCGATCGTCGCGCTCGTCACCGACTTCTACGAGGGCGGCGACCCGCACCGGCTCGTCCGGGAGGTCCGCAGGCTCGTCCAGCAGGGGACGCACGTGCTCGGGCTCGCCGCGCTCGACGAGGACGCGAACCCCGACTACGACCGCGCGATGGCGGGCCGGCTCGCCGCCGAGGGCGCGCACGTCGGCGCCATGACGCCCGGCCGGCTCGCCGAGTTCGTCGCCGAGCGGATCGGCCGGTGACCCGCCCCGTGCTCCGCGCCGACCTGCTCGCGCTCACCCCCGACGCGCTCGCCGCCCTCGCCAACCGGGGGCTCGTCAAGCGCGCCGCGAAGGACCTGGACGCCGGGAACGGCCCCGAGATCGCCGTGTCCCCGGACGGCGGCGTCGACGGCGCCTTCCCGGACGGGACCAAGACGTCCCTGCCCGCCGGCGCCGGGCTGGAGGCCGCGACCTGCTCGTGCGCCGCCACCGGGACGTGCCGCCACCGGATCTGCCTCGTCCTCGCCTACCAGCGGACCGCGGACGCCGGACCGGCCGCCGAACCCGCCGCCGAACCCGCCGCCGAGCCCGAGCGGGCGGACGCGTCCTGGTCGCCCGGGACGTTCGACGACGACGCGCTCGCCCGCGTCCTCGGGCAGCGCGCCCTCACCGCGGCCCGCCGCGCCTTCCGCGCCGGGTACTCGGCGAGCCTCCGCCGCCCCACCGCGCAGGACCCGGTAGCCCATGCCGAGCTGCCGTCCTGCACCGTCCGGTTCCTCGTGCCGGGCGAGCTAGGCTACGTCGACACCGACGCCGTCGCGGCGGTGCGCGGCGAGGTCACCGTGCTCGCCGCCTGGGCGTTCCGCGCCGCCGACGAGCGCGGTCTCACCGGCGCCGAGGTCCGCCTCGACGTGGGCGGCGCGCCGGGCGCGGCGCGCGGCGATGGGGGCGCCGCGCTCGACGCCGCCCTCGACCTCGCGGGCCAGCTCCTGCTGGAA
Organism: Actinomadura geliboluensis; assembly: GCF_005889745.1. GTDB lineage: Bacteria > Actinomycetota > Actinomycetes > Streptosporangiales > Streptosporangiaceae > Spirillospora > Spirillospora geliboluensis. The sequence goes on along the minus strand of NZ_VCKZ01000168.1, from coordinate 9,233 downwards.
GGCGCCGCGAACGCGGGCCCGGTGCCGGCCGCCGCGCTCGGCCGCACCGCCGCCGAGCTCGCGGGACGCGGCATGCACTGGCCCGCCGCCGCGCTGGAGGACCTGGCCGCCCAGCTCACCGCCCACCACGAGCGCCGCGCCGACCACGACCCCGCGCGGGTCGCGGAACTGCTCGCCGAGGTCCACGCCCGGCACCGCGCCGCCGCCGGACCGGACCGCACCCAGGCGCTCGGCACCGACGAGCGCGCCGAGACGCCGCTGCGCCGCGTCCGGCTGGTCGGGCTCGGCTGCCGCGTCGCGGGGACCGGCGCGCACCGCACCGCCGACATCTACCTCGCGCACGCCGGGACCGGCGTGGCGCTCGTCCTGAAACGCCGCTGGGACGTCCCGGACGGCGAGCGCGTCACCGGCGCCGACCTCGCCGGGCGCCGGATCCTCGGGGTGCCGCTGCGGTCGCTCGCCGCCTCCAACGTCGTGTCGGAGAGCGCGTCCCGCAGCGCCGGCCGGGTCGTCCGCGTCACCGCCGGCCGGGTCGCGAAGACCACGGTCACGCCGCTCGGCGACGCTTGGGAGAGCCTGCCCGCCGCGCTGCTCGTCCGCGACCTCGCGGCCGAGGCCCGCGCGCTGGACGCGCTGCCGCCCCGCCTCGTCCGCCCCCGCGTCGCGGCGGAACTGGTCCGCGCCGTCGCGGTCGCCGAGGTCCGCGACATCGGCTACCACCCCGGCGCGCAGCGTCTGGAGGCCGTGGTCGCGGACGCGGCCGGGACCGCCGCCGTCGTGTCCGCCGACTACAGCCCGCACCGCCCCGCCGCGCTCGACGCGCTCGCCGCCGCGCTGGAGGGCGGCCCCCGGCTGGTGACCGGCGCCGTCCGCAGGGACCGCGGCGGCATCGTCATCGACCCGTTCGCCGTCATGACCGCGGACGGCGCCGTCGTCCCCGACCTGATGCCCGGCGACGGCACCGCGGCGCTCGACGCGCCGGCCGCCGCCGCCCGCGACCCGCTGACGCACGCCTTGGCGGAGGCCCTCGACGCCTCCGCCGAGGCCGCGCACCGCGGGCTCCTGCACACCACGCCCGGCCTGCGGGAGCGGATCGCCCGCACCGGGCGGGAGCTGGACCGCGCCGGGCTCCGCGCCGCCGCCGCGTCCGTCGCGGACCTCGCCGCGGCGCTCACCGCCGACGACCCGCACCGCACCGTCCGCGCGTGGGCCGCCGCCCACGTCCGCCTGCTGACCACCGCCGAACTCCGCTGATCAACCCGCCACCGAGTGTATCGATGCGGGGACGCTGGGTAATGCGCGGTAGGGGCGATCATGCAGGGTTTTTCGCGGGCGCGGGTGCACGAGGGCCCGCTCGACGAGGTCACGCCCGAAGGGCTGCGCAGGATCTGGAGATGGGCGGTCCTGATCGCCGTCGGGGGCTTCCTGTTCGGCTTCGACACCGGCGTGATCTCCGGGGCGCTGCTGTTCATCCGGACCGACTTCTCCCTGAACTCCTTCGAGCAGGGCAGCGTCGTCAGCATCCTCGTGCTCGGCGCCATGATCGGCGCGCTGCTCTCCGGCCGCCTCGCCGACCGGATCGGCCGGCGCCGGGCGCTCGGCGCCGAAGGGCTCGTCTTCCTCGCCGGGACGGCGGTCGCCGCCCTGTCGACCGGGCTGCCGATGCTGCTCGGCGGCCGGCTGATCCTCGGGCTGGCCGTCGGCGCGGCCTCCGCGACCGTCCCGGTCTACCTCTCCGAGATCGCGCCGCCCGCCATCCGGGGCAGCCTGCTGACCCTGAACCAGCTGCTCATCACGGTCGGCATCCTCGTCGCCTACATGGTCAACGTCGCGTTCGCCGGCCCCGGCGACTGGCGCGCGATGATCGCCTGCGGCGCCGTGCCCGCCCTGGTGATGGTCGCCGCGGCGCTCTGGTGGCTTCCGGAGTCCCCGGCGTGGCTGCTCGCCGCCGGCGGCCGCCGCGGCCGGGCGCGGGCCCGCCGGCTGATCGCCTCGGTCACCGACGAGGACACCGCCGACCGGCTCATCGAACGGCGCCTCGCGGCGGCGCGGAAGCAGGCCCGCGACGGCGGCGGGCGCCCGGGGTGGCGCACCCTGCTGTCGGCCCGGGTCCGTCCCGCGCTGACCGTCGGCGTCGTGCTCGCCGCCGTCCAGCAGTTCGGCGGGATCAACACGATCATCTACTACGCGCCGACGATCATCGAGCGGACGGGGCTCAGCGCCGCCAACTCGATCTACTACTCCATCGCCATCGGCGTCATCAACCTGCTGATGACGGTGGTGGCGATCCGGCTCATCGAGCGGGCCGGCCGCCGGGCCCTGCTGCTGTTCTCGCTCGGGGCGATGACGGTCACGATGGTGCTGCTCGGGCTGGCGTTCGTGGCCGGCTGGCCGTCCGGGCCGTCGCTGGTGTTCATGGTCCTCTACATCGCCGGGTTCGCCGTCGGGATGGGCCCCGTCTTCTGGGCGATCATCGGTGAGATCTTCCCCGGGCCCGCCCGCGCGACCGGCTCCGGCGCGTCCACCGCGGTGAACTGGGCCTCGAACTTCGTGGTGAGCCTGGTGTTCCTGCCGGTCGCCAAGGCGCTCGGCGAGGGCGAGACGTTCTGGATCTTCGCGGCGATCTCGCTGGCGGGGCTGCTGTTCACGGCGCGGTTCGTCCCGGAGACGCGGGGGCGCGAGTTCGCCGAGGTGGACGCCGACCTGCTGCGCCGCTTCGGCCGCCGGCGGGACGGCGCCGTCCCTGGATGAGGCCGGGCCGGGCGCGGCTGCGGGCGGGCTGCGCGGGCGCCTGGCGGCGGGTGCGGTCCGGGGCGTGGCCGATCGCGCAGCAGACCGCCGCCGCGACCCTCGCCTGGGTCATCGCGAAACTGTTCGGCCCGCACGGCGACCCGTTCTTCGCGCCGATCGCCGCGGTCGTCGCGCTGAACACCGCGCGCGGCCGGCGCGGGGTAAACGCCGTGCAGCTGCTGGCCGGCGTCGTGATGGGCATCGGCTTCGGCGAGCTGACCGTGCTCGCGCTCGGCGGCGGCTACGGCACCCTGGCCCTCGCCGTGTTCGGTTCGATGGTGCTGGCCCGCGCGGTCACCGAGTCCGGGCTGGTGGTCGCGCAGTCCGCCGCGTCCGCGATCCTCACCGTCACCGCCGCGGGCGGGCAGGCGGGCCCGTTCCGGATCGTGGACGCGCTGATCGGCGCGGGTGTCGCGCTCGTGTTCAGCCAGCTGCTGTTCACCCCCGAGCCCCTCGCGCTGCTGCGGCGCGCCGAGAGCGCCGCCCTGGACGGCATGGCCGACGGGCTCGACCGGGCCGTCCGGGCGCTGCGCGAGGACGACGACCCGTTGCGCGAGGAGGCGCTGTCCCGGCTGCGGGAGCAGCGCGACCGGCTCGCCGACCTCGCCCGCATAGCCGAGGCCAGCACGTCCGTGCCGCGGTACTCGCTGGTGTGGCGGACGCGGCGCGCGGTGACGGTGCGGGAGAGCGCGGCCGCCGCCCGGCTCGACCTGCTCGGCGGGAGCGCCGTCCTGGTGGCGCGCACCGCGCTCACGGCCGGCCCGGAGCAGCGCCGCGCGCTCGTCCCGGCCGTCGCGGACCTCGCCGCGATCCTGCTCGACCTGGCCGCCGACCCCGGCGGCCACGCCGTCCGCCGCCGCGCCGCCGACGGGGCGGTCGCGCTGGCGGCGCGGGCCGGCGACCCGGACCTGGAGAGCGTCGCCTCGGGCCGGGACGCGGCCGCCGCGCTGCGCATGGCGGCCGTGGACGTGCTGGTGTTCGCCGGCGTGGACGCGGCCGAGGCGCGGGCGGCGGTGCGGGGCGGCGCCGTCCGGTACGACGTGCCCGCGCCGCCGGGCGCGGTCCGGCCGCCGCGCCTCCTGCGGCGGCTCGTGCCGCGGCGGGCCGGCCGGGTCAGGCGCGGCAGGTGAGGGGGCGGCCGCCGTTGTAGGTGATCATGTCGCCGAGGGCGGCGGCCAGGTCGATCTCGCCGCCCGGTTCGAGGCCGTCCAGCTCGGCGTAGGCGCGGTGCAGGTTGCCGACGAGCCGCTCGGCGTCGGTCAGCTCCGCGAACGGGCCGAGGTCGGCCTCCCGCGCGGCCTCCAGCGGCGACAGCCCGGCCGGCTTCGCCGCGGCGGCCGTCGCCTGCACGAACCGCGCGTAGGCGACGACGCGGTCGATCAGCTCGGGGCCGCCGACCGGGCCGTGCCCGGGGACGATCGTCTCCGCGCCGAGCGGGGCGACGACCTCCTCCAGCACCCGGATCGCGCCCGCGACCGACCCCTGCATCAGGAACGGGGTGCCGCCGTTGAACAGCAGGTCGCCGCAGAACAGGACGCGGCGGTCCGGGATCCAGACGATGGAGTCGTTGGTGGTGTGCGCGGGCGTCCCCACGTGCCGGACCTCGCAGCGCAGGTCGTCCACCCACAGCGTCACGCCGTCGGTGTAGGTGAGGAACGGCGGCTCGATCTCGACGTCGCCCCAGTCGACCTTCGTCCAGAACGGCTCGTCGAACGGCTTGCCCCAGGCGAGCGCGCCCTCCCGCGTCCGCTCGTGGCCGACGACGGTGGCTCCGGGGAACAGGTAGTTGCCGAACGTGTGGTCGCCGTGGTGGTGGGTGTTGACCAGCGTCCGGACGGGCCGGTCCGACACCGACCGGATCGCCTCCAGGTAGGCGCGGGTGCGGCGCTCGGTCGAGCACGAGTCGACGCTGACGACCCCGCGCGTCCCGGCGAGGAAGCCGGTGTTGTTGATCCACCAGGTGCCGTCGGGCTGGACGTAGGCGAAGATCCCGTCCGAGACCTCCTGCAGGCGGGGGCTTCCGGGGCCGTCGAGGCCGGGCGCGTCGCTCATGTCGGCGCAGTCTAACCGGGCGCCGGCCTGGGCGACGCGCCCGCCGGTCGGTACGCGGGCGGCCCCGTCGGTACTCGGGCGGCCCCCGTCAGTACTCGGGCAGTGTGGTCAGCACGTGCGGGCGCGGCGAGGACTTGCGCGCCGACGGCTCGCCGCTGCCGGCCGAGCGCAGCACCTCCCCGGCGCCGAGCACCGCCGCGTCGCCGGTGTCGTCGCCGAGCCGCGCCTCCAGCCCGGTCCGCTCCCGGATCATCCGCTCCAGGCCGGGCAGCCGCGCGCAGCCGCCGGTGAGCGTGATGCCGACGCTCACCAGGTCGCCGGAGATCTCGGGGGAGCAGCCGATGAGGCCGGCCCGGATCGCGTCCACGATCTCCGTCACCGGCCCGCTGATCGCGCGGCCGATGTCCAGCGTGGTGAGGACGACCTCGCGCGGCATCCCGGTGGTGATGTCGCGGCCGGTCACGACCGTCTGCCGGACCGGCCGGCGGCCGAGCGGCGGCACCGCCCCGACCTCCAGCTTCACCCGCTCGGCGGCGGACTCCGACAGCGCCACGCCGTGCTCGCGCCGGACCATCGCGACGATCGCGCGGTCCAGCGAGGAGCCGCCGACGCGGGCGGTGTGCGAGGTGACGAGGCCGCCGAAGGCGATGACGCCGGTGTCGGTGACGTCCGCGCCGACGCAGGCGATGACGGCGATCTCGGGCCGGGTGGACGAGGTCATGCCCATCCCGATCGCGGCGGCGATGGGCGTCGGCACGAGCGTGAGGCGCCGCGCGCCGGCCTGGTAGGCGGAGAACTGCAGGGCCCGGTAGTGCACGGAGGTCATCCCGCTCGGCACCGTGACGACGAGCCGGGGGCGGGCGGTGTAGTGGCGGCGGTGGTGCCGGCGGACGAGGTGCCGCATCAGGTACTCGGCCTCGTCGGTCTCGGTCGGCGCGCCCGCCCGGATGGGCCGGACGAGCGTGACGTCGGGGTTGCGCCCGGCCATCTCCCGCGCGGGCCGTCCCAGCGCGAGGATGTGCCCGGTGTCCCGGGACCGGGCGAGCACGGACGGCTCGCGGCACACCACGCCGCGGTCCCGCACGTGCATGCGCACGGTGTCGCTGCCCAGGTCGATAGCGGTGTCACGGCCCGCGAAGTCCCACATCGCGTCCCTCCCAATCGCCCCGAAAGTCGCAAGAGTCTTGTTGATGCCCTTGCGACCTGCGGCGATGCCCACGGGCGGGTAAGCGAATCGCAACGACCCGGTGATCACCGATCCGGCATGTCCGGAACGTCGGACGCGGTGCGGTGCCCGTCCGGCGCGCGGCGCCGGGCGGGCACCAAGAGTTCCTGTGGGAACGATCAGGTGGGAACGATCAGGCGGGCACCGCGTCCGGGCGGGGCGCGGCGCGCCGCGCCGTCCAGCCGCGCCGCGCGCGGACCGCCCCGGCCGCGCGGCAGACCGCGTACAGCGCGAACGAGATCGTCGTCACGTACGGGCTGACGGGGATGCTGGAGCCGATCGACAGCAGGATCCCTCCCACCACCGACACGGTCGCGAACACCGTGCTCAGCACCGGCACGAGCACCGGCGACGCGGTGACCCGCACCGCCGCGGCGGCCGGGGTGCAGAGCAGCGCGAGCACCAGCAGCGCCCCGACCACCTGCACGGACACCGCGACCGCGAGCCCGAGCACGAGCGTGAACGCCAGCGCGAGCGCCCGCACCGGGACGCCCCGCGCCGCCGCCACGTCCGGGTCGAGGCTGGCGAACGCCAGCGGCCGCCACATGAGGGCGAGGCACACCAGCACCACCGCCGACGTGCCGAGCAGCCACGACAGGTGCGGCGTGTCGATCGCGACGATCTGCCCGGTGAGCAGGCCGAACTTGTTGGCCGACCGGCCCTTGTACAAGGAGAGGAAGAGCACGCCGAGCCCCAGCCCGAACGGCATCAGCACGCCGATGACCGAGCCGCGGTCGCGCGCCTTCGCGCCGAGCAGCCCGATCAGCGCGGCCGCGGCCAGCGCGCCGACGACCGAGCCGCCCGCGACGCTGAGGCCGAGCAGCAGCGCGCCCGCCGCCCCCGCGAACGACAGCTCGCTGATGCCGTGCACGGCGAACGGGAGGTCGCGCATGATGACGAACGTCCCGGCGAGCCCGCCGACGAGCCCGAGCACGGCGCCCGCGATGAGCGAGTTGCGGACGAGCCCGAGCAGCGCCCCGTAGTCCTCGAAGTTGAAGATCTCGTGCCAGATCTCGTGCCAGCTCACGCCGCCTCACCCAGCTCCAGCACCCGGTCGGCGAACGGCGCGACGGGCTCGACCTCGTGCGTGACGAACACGACGGCCGTCCCGTGCTCGCGCCGCCGCCGCTCGACCAGCTCGGCGACGATCCGCTGGTGCTCGGCGTCCAGCGACGCGAGGGGCTCGTCGCACAGCAGGATGCGCGGGCCGGTCGCCAGCGCCTGCGCGATCCGGACCCGCTGCAGCTCGCCGCCCGACAGCAGGTCGAGCGGAACGTCCGCGTAGGCCGCGGCGCCCACGTCGCGCAGGGCGTCCTCGACCCGGCGGCGCGTCTCCCGGGGGCGGCGCCGGGGCCCCCACGTGTGCCCGTCGATGCCGAACCGCACCAGGTCGCGGGCCCGCAGCGGGGTGTGCGGCGGGACGGCCCGGTGCTGCGGGACGTAGCCGACGAGGTCGCTGCCCCGGCGCGGCGGGCGGCCCCGCACGGTGACCGTCCCCGCCGTCAGCCGCTGCAGCCCGAGCAGCACCCGCAGCAGGCTGGTCTTGCCCGACCCGTTGTGCCCGAGGACGACGAGGAACTCGCCCTCCGCCACGTCGAGGTCCAGTCCCTTCCACACCGTCCGCTCCCCGTAGGAGAGGGCGGCGCCGCGCATGGCGATCACGACAGCGCCTTCCCCAGCGCGGCGATGTTGCCGTCCATCCAGGTGATGTAGTCGGTGCCCTCGGGCAGCGTCTCGGTGACCGGCACGACGGGCACGCCGCTCTCCTCGGCGGTCTTCTCGACCTTCTCGGTCTGCGGCCCGCTGGTCTGGGAGTTGTAGACGAGCGCCTTCACCTTCTTGCCGGTGAGCAGTGCGAGGATGTCGCGCATGGCGCGGGGCGGGACGTCGCCCTCCTCCTCGACCGCCTCGCTGAACTCCTCGGGCGTCCGGTTCTCCAGCCCGGCCGCCTCCAGCAGGTAGACGGGGACGGGCTCGGTGATGGCGACGCCGTCGCCCGCGTGCGCGGCCTTGAGCGCGGCCACCTTCTCTTCGAGCGTCTTCAGCTTGGCCTTGAAGGCGCCGGCGTTCGCCGTGTACGTCTTCGCGCCGTCCGGGTCGGCCTTGGCGAGCGCGGCGGAGAGCCGGTCGGCGAGCCGGCCGACGGACGGCAGGTCGTACCAGACGTGCTCGTTCAGCTCCTCGCCCGCCGGCGCGGTCCGCCCGGAGACCTCCACGGCGTTGAGCACGGTCGCCTTGGACGCCGCGCCCTTGAGCAGCGTGTCCATGAAGTCGTCGTAGCCGCCGCCGTTCTCGATGACGACCCCGGCCTTGGACAGGGCGAGCCGGGTGCGCGTCCCGGCCTCGAACGAGTGCGGGTCCTGCGCGGGGTCGGTGATGAACGACGTCACCGACACCTTGTCGCCGCCGATCTGCCGGGCGATGTCGCCGTAGACGTTCGTCGAGGCCACGACGGGCACCGCGGCGTCCTTCTCCTCGGTCGCCCCGGCGTCCGGCGACGATCCGCAGCCGGCCGCCAGCAGCGCCGAGACGGTGAGGAGGGCGCCCGCCCCGGTGACGCGGGCACGCAGGAGAGAGGTCATGAGAGGCTCCCGAGAATGAAAACGGTTTTCAGTGCAACTTAGCATGACCTGCCGCGTTCGCCGGACCGCACGATGGTCCGGCCGAGCCTGTGAACGGGACGGGGGAATGGCAACGTCACCTGCGTCGAGCAGGTGACGGCATGAGCGGAGACCCCGGCGTGAGCGCGGGTGACATCGCCCTTCTGGCGGGAGTGGGGCAGGGCTCGCGGATCTCGCCGCCGGGTACGGCGCGGCAGTCGCGTTCGACCTGCTCTTGCGGCGCTACATCGGGCCGCGTCTCTCGCTGGGCGAGGAGGGCGGCCCCGTCGCCTCTCGGAGGGGCCGCTTCAGGTCCGGCACCGCCGCCGCGGCGTCCGCTGCGGCGGTGCCGGTCGTGCGTTCGGTCAGAGCGGTCTGCCGGACACGGCCGGCAGATAGTCGTAGGGACCCGTGTACTTCGCCCAGACGCGGTGCTGGTAGAAGGGGTGCCGCTTTGCGGGCGCGGTGGAGGCCGGTTGTATGCGCGGCCTCGGTTCAGGCTTTGTCTTGTCCGACGGTGTGTCGCTTCGCGGAGCCTGTGCCGCGGGATCGTCCGGCTTCTGTGC
>NZ_VCKZ01000669.1 GCF_005889745.1 Actinomadura geliboluensis | reverse complement strand
AAGTGCGACACGAAGTCGCACACGACAAGTGGGAAAGCTACGGAGAAGGGAGATATTTGCTGCCCCCGGATTAGTGTTCGGATCCGTTCCCGCGCTCACATGCGTCGCTGGTAACGGCGGGGTGTGAAGCTGAGCGTTCAAGCCCAAGGGTGCCCTGGCCATCGGGGTGCTACAGGTGAGGGAAAGACTGGACGGGTGAATTGCGTGAACCTCCGTTGATGTCTCGTAAGGTTGAAGTCGTCCGATGGTTAGCAGGCAACGGCTACAGGATCAGGCGTTAGAATACGTCAAGTGATCTCCGGGGATTTGAGGCCGGAGAAGGAACACCACTGGTCCCGGGATAGAGGGGGCACCCACCCCAGTCGAATCTTGCGTGTGCGGAACGTGGAAACCCCGTTGGAGCCCGGACGCAAATCCGGTAAGCCGACCGCAAGGGGAGCCTAGTTCTCCAGCGGGAACAGGATGGCCCAAGAAGCAAATGCCGGTGGATCGAAAGATCAGAGGAAGACCCGAGGGGCACTCCAACTCCCGGGCATAACTCGCCGGATACGGGTCGATGTGGCCCGGCCCGAAAGGGAGCTGACGTGGGCCAGGTGAGCTATTGAAGTATCTTGAGCAAAGACGTCAGAACTCGATGGGCAAGTTAGACGCAAAGGAGGAGCATGGAAGGGACGGCGCCCGCCGAGCCCCGCTCTGCCGACGCGAACGGACCACGAGACGGCATCGTCGACTGGCACGGCATCGACTGGGCCAAGGCCGAAGAGAACGTACGGCGGCTGAGGCAAAGGATCTTCAAAGCATCACAGGAAGGGAACCTAAAGAAGGTTCGAAATCTGCAGAAGCTGATGCTGAGGAGCCACAGCAATACGCTAACGAGCGTCAAGCGGGTGACCCAGCACAGCAGAGGCCGAAAGACTCCTGGGATCGACAGGGAGCGCGCACTAACGCCACAAGCACGAGCGCGCATGGCAAACGACCTCCATCGGCAGACGCAGCCATGGAAAGCCAGACCTGTCAAGCGGGTGTTCATCCCCAAGAGCAACGGAAAAAAGCGTCCACTCGGAATTCCGGTAATGCGCGACAGGGTCATGCAGGCGCGCGTGAAGAATGCTCTGGAACCTGAGTGGGAAGCCCGGTTCGAATCCCGCTCCTATGGGTTTCGCCCTGGCCGCGGATGCCATGACGCCATCCAGGCGATCTTCAGCGCGGCGAAGGGTAAGACTGCAAAGCGCCAATGGGTGTTGGATGCAGACCTGGCGGCGGCGTTCGACCGGATCGACCATGACCATCTGCTCACGTCGGTCGGTGAGTTCCCAGCCAGGGAACTGGTTCGGCAATGGCTGAAGGCCGGAGTGGTCGATGAGGGATGCTTCACCCGGACGGAAGAGGGGACCCCTCAAGGCGGAGTGATCAGCCCCTTGCTACTCAACATCGCTCTGCATGGAATGGAGGAAGCCGCAGGCGTCCGGTTCGCCACCCGCAAGGGAACAGTGATGTGGGCGGCGAAAGGAACTCCGATCCTGGTGCGTTACGCCGATGACTTCGCCGTGTTCTGCACGAGCAAGGAAGAGGCGGAAGCAGTCAAGGCTCGCCTGGCCGTATGGCTAGAGCCCCGAGGACTTCACTTCAATGAAGAAAAGACCCGGATCCTTCATCTCTCCGAAGGGTTCGACTTCCTTGGGTTCAACATCCGTCGTCACGGCGAAAGCCTGATCATCACGCCCAGCAAGGATGCGGTTAAGAGAATCCGCAGTCGACTGCGCACGGAGATGCGAGCCCTTCTGGGGCAAAGTGTCGTGGTCGTGCTGCGCCGGCTGGCTCCCATCGTGAGGGGCTGGTCGGCTTACTATCGGACGGTGGTGTCCAGCAGGACGTTCTCCACGCTGGACAGTTATGTGTGGGCGCTCACCTACAAGTGGGCGAAACGCACTCACCCGAAGAAGTCGAAACACTGGATCATCAACCGGTATTTCGGCAAGCTCAACCGGTCCAGGAACAACCACTGGGTTTTCGGGGATCATGCAAGTGGTGCCCACCTCCCCAAGTTCGCCTGGACCAGCATCAGAAGGCACCAGCTGGTCAAGGGGAAGTCGTCACCCGATGATCCCGCCCTCCGTGACTACTGGAGCCAACGTCGCCGCACTCGCACCCCGCCGCCAATGGACAAGGTCAGTCTCGCACTGGCACATCACCAGAAAGGAATATGCCCCCTCTGCGGCGAGGCGCTCATCGTCGGAGCCGAATATGAACCCGACGACCCGCGCGCGTGGATCGAGTGGTTCGATGCGATGAGGAAGAGACTCCACAAGCATCACTTCGTCTACCGGCGTAACGGAGGCACTGATGGAAGAGCTAATCTTCGTCTCGTTCACTCCGAGTGCCATAGCTGGCATCATGCGACTGATAACAGAAAGAGCGACCAGCGGATCCTGTGAAGCCTTTGGGCTTGCTTGAGCCGTGGTGCCTGGAAACAGGCATGCCCGGTTCTGAGGGGGCCGGGTCATGGCAACGTGACCCGGCTACCCGACCG
>NZ_VCKZ01000167.1 GCF_005889745.1 Actinomadura geliboluensis | reverse complement strand
GGCGCGGCGGGACGGGCGGGGGCAGGGCCTTCGTCGCCTGCGGGACGGTGGCGACGGCGGGTGTCATGCGGACGCGGCGCGGCGGCACGTCGTCACCGGCCAGTGCGTCGTCACCGGCCAACGCGTCGGCGACCTCCCGGGCGGACGGGGCGTCCTCGCTCAGGCAGCGGGCGGCGAGCGCGGGCAGCTCCCCGGACGTCCCGGACGGCAGGCAGGCGGCCAGGACGGCGCCGAGCGCGCGGACGTCGGCCGCCGCCGTGGCCGGCGCGGGGGCGCCCCGGACGATCCCGCCGATGCCGGTGTCGACCAGCCTGACCTCGTCCCGCAGCAGCATGATCTTGCCGGGCCGCAGGTCGCCGTGCGTCACGCCGGCCGCGTGCGCGGCGTCCAGGGCGGCGGCGACCCGGCCGCAGACCGACGCGGCCTCGCGGGCGGTGAGCCGGCCGCGGCGGAGCCGGTCCGCGAGGGACTCGCCGTCCAGGAACTCGGTCACCAGGTAGGGGACGAGGCGTCCGGCGGCGTCCCGGGTCAGGTCGCTGTCGTAGACCGTCTCCAGCGCGGGGTGCGACAGCCCGGCGGCGCGGTTGACGCCCTCCTGGAACGCGCGGGGCGGCCCGCCGGGCGCCGGGAGCTTGACCGCGACGGGCCGGTCGAGCAGCTCGTCGAAGGCGCGCCAGACCTCCATCGTCCCGCCGTCGCCGAGGCGTTCCACCAGCCGGTAGCGCTCCGTCAGCCGCAAGCCCGATTCCACTGGACGTCACCCTCGTCCGCGCTCGATGTCGGCGTCCGCACGTCGGTGCCCGGGCGCGATCCCCGGCACGTGGGGGAGTACGCGCGGCCGTCCCCGCCCGGTTCGACGGGCGCGCGGGAGCGGGTGATCGCGCTGGTCGGCGCGGTGACCAGCGCGATCACCCGATCATCACACCCGCGCCGGGGCGCGCTCCGCGCGCCACGCCGCGAGCAGCTCGCGGAGGCCCTCCTCGTAGCGGGCGATGTTCGCGGTCTTCACGTCCTCGTAGCCGCGGATCACGTCGGGCAGCTCCGCGATCCGGACGGCGAGGTCGCGGCGGTCCGCGTCCGCACCGGCGCGCAGGCCCGCGACCAGCTCGTTCACGACGGCGACGTAGCCGGTGACGAGGCGGCGCTCGGCGCGGCGCTGCGCGGCGGCGCCGAACGGGTCGAACGGGGTGCCGCGCAGCCGCCGCATGGCGCGCAGCGCGCGGAACGCCGGGCGGGCCGTCCGCCCGAGCGCGATCTTCCGGTCCAGGCCGACCGCCCGCAGCAGCGGCGGGTGCAGCATGTACGACACGGTCGAACCCGGCCCGAACTGCTCCTCGACCCGTCGCGCGAGCTCGGGGTCGAGATGCAGGCGCGCGACCTCGTACTCGTCCTTGTAGGCCATCAGCTTGTACAGGTTGCGTGCGACGGCGACCGCGAGCCGCTGCCCGGTGCCGCCCGCGTCCCGCTCGGCGCGGTCGACGCGCAGGACGGCGTTCAGGTACCGCTCGGCGAGCGCGAGGTTCTGGTAGGCGGCGAGGTCGGGAACGCGGATCCGCAGCACGCGGGCCAGCTCGCCGTCCACGCCGGCCGCCTCGACCAGCGCCGTCGCCGCCGGCGCGGTGGCGTCCAGCGGGCGCGGCGCGACCGCGGCGGCGGCCGGGGCGGGCTCGGCGGCCCAGTCCGGTTCGAGGACGAGGCGCCGCCCCGCCCGGAACGCCTGGACGTTCGCCGCCACCTGGACGCCGTTCAGCGCGAGCGCCTCCTCGATGGCCTTCGCCGACAGCGGCAGCAGCCCCGCCTGGTACGCGGCGCCGACCACGATGAGGTTGGCCGTGGTCGTGCTCCCGAACCAGCGTTCGGCGAGCGCGAGGGCGTCCAGCGCGACGAGGCGGCCCGCGTCGGTGCGGGCGGCGATCCGCTGGACGAGCGACGCGCTCGGCGGCAGCGCCGCCGACGTGTCGGTGATCATCCGGCCGGTGGGGACCTCGCTGGTCGACACGACCGCGGCGGTCCGGCCGGGCGCGCAGCGGCGCAGGTTCGGCTCGGTGGTCGCGGCGAGCGCGTCGAACACCAGGTAGGCGTCGGCGCCGCCCGCGCCGACCATGCCGGGGCGGTCCCGGTCGGCGTCCCCGATCCGCAGGTGCGACACGACCGCGCCGGCCTTCTGGCTGAGCCCGGTCTGGTCGAGCGCGCGGGCGTGCCGGCCGTCGATCAGCGCCGCCGTGGCGAGGACCTGGTTGACGGTCACGACGCCGGTGCCGCCGATGCCGACGAGCAGGACGTCCGCCGCGTCGGGCCGGACCTCGGGCTCGTCCAGCTCACCGATCTCCGGCAGCGACGGCCGCGCCTTCCGCTCGCCCGGCGTGACGGTGACGAACGAGGGGCAGTCGCCGTCCACGCACGAGTAGTCCTTGTTGCAGGACGTCTGGTTGATCTGCGTCTTGCGGCCGAACTCGGTCTCGACCGGCTCCACGCTGAGGCAGTTCGACTTCACGCCGCAGTCGCCGCAGCCCTCGCAGACCGCCTCGTTGATCAGCACCCGGGTCTGCGGGTCCGGGGCGAGGCCGCGCTTGCGCTTGCGCCGCGACTCCGCCGCGCACGCCTGGTCGTACAGCAGCACGGTCACGCCGGGGATCTCGCGCAGCTCGCGCTGCACGGCGTCGAGGTCGTCGCGGTGCCGGACCCGGACGCCGGGCGCCCAGTCGGTGCCGCGCGGGTAGCGGGACGGGTCGTCCGCCACCACGACGATCTTCGCGACGCCCTCGGCGTGCAGCATCCGGGTGATCGCGGCCGGGTCGGCGCCGCCGTCGGCGTCCTGCCCGCCGGTCATCGCGACCGCCGCGTTGTACAGCAGCTTGAACGTGATGTTCGTGCCCGCCGCGACGGCCTGCCGGACGGCGAGGCTTCCGGAGTGGAAGAACGTTCCGTCGCCGAGGTTCTGGAACAGGTGCCCGGTGCCGCTGAACGGCGCCGCGCCGACCCACATCGCGCCCTCGCCGCCCATCTGCGTCGTGCCGATGCTCCGGTCCTGGAACACCGTCATGACGTGGCAGCCGATGCCGCTCGCGGCGACCGACCCGTCCGGGACGACCGTCGACCGGTTGTGCGGGCAGCCGGAGCAGAAGTACGGGGTGCGCGCCGGCGCGAGCAGGTTGATCGCGGGCTTGCGCGGGGCCAGCACCGGGTCGCGCAGGTCGACGTGCTCGGCGCCGACGCGGTCGGCGAGGAGCCGGGCGAGGGCCGTGACGAGCCGGTCCGCGTCCAGGCCGCCGTCGGGCGGGACGAGGGCGGCGCCGCCGGGCCCGTACTTGCCGTACACGGCGGGGCGTTCCGCCTGGTCGTACAGCACGTCGCGGATCTGCGCCTCGACGAACCCGCGCTTCTCCTCCACCACGACGATCTCGCGGAGCCCCCGCGCGAACGCGCGGATCCGGTCCCGGTCGAGCGGGTGGATCATGGCGAGGCGCAGCAGCCGGACGCCGCGCCGCGCGAGCGCCGCGTCGTCCAGCCCGAGCCGGTCGAGGGCCTCGCGCAGTTCCAGGTAGGTGCGCCCGGCGGCGACGAGCCCGAGGGAGGCGTCGCCGGCGGCGCCCTCGATCCGGTCGAGCCCGTTGGCCGCCGCGTACGCCGCCGCGGCCCGCAGCCGTCCCTCCAGGACCTCGGGCTCCAGGGACGTCGTGTCCTTCAGGTCGACGCCGGGCCTGCGGGTCGGCTTCCACGGGCGGCCCCGCCACGCGAACTCCGGCAGCACCGGGTCGGGGACCGGCTCCGCGGCGATGATCTCGTGCGAGTCGGCGACGTCGGTGACGACCTTGAAACCGGTCCAAGCGCCGCTGAACCGGGACATTTCGAACCCGTGCCGTCCCAGCCGCAGCACGTCCGCGACCGAGCCCGGCACCAGCACCGGCATGAACGCCTCCGCCAGCGCGCCCTCCGTCGCCGACGGCAGCGTGGACGACTTGCACGACGGGTCGTCGCCTACTACCGCGAGCACCCCGCCGAGCGCGGACGTACCGAGCCAGTTGGCGTGCTTGAACGCGTCCAGCGACCGGTCGACGCCGGGCGCCTTGCCGTACCAGAGCCCGAAGACGCCCTCGTAGAGCGGCCCCGGCAGGTGCTCGGCGAGCTGTGACCCGTACACGGCCGTCGCCGCCAGCTCCTCGTTCACGCCGGGGACGAACCGGATGTCGTGGCCCTCCAGCAGTGTCGCGTCCCGCATCAGCTGCTGGTCGAGCCCGCCGAGCGGCGATCCCCGGTAGCCGGACACGAACCCGGCGGTCCGCAGGCCGCGCCGCGCGTCCGCCCGCCGCTGGTCGAGCAGCAGCCGGACGAGCGCGTGCACGCCGCCGAGCGCGATCCGGCCGCGCTCCAGCTCCAGCCGGTCCCGGAGCGGGGAGGAAGAAACGGTGGTGCTCATGCTTGCATTGAGCCCACTTGCCTGAGCGGTGTGCAAGATGTTGTGGCAATACTTGAGCAGATTGCTCAAGTCAGAACCGAATTACCCGCTGGAGCTGAGCATTGTGACCCGCGCCACCCTCCTCGACCTCCAGATACTCCGCCGCCTGGTGGAGCAGCCCCGCATCGGCGTCACCGAACTGGCCGCCAAGCTCGGCATCGCCCGCAACACCGCGCACGCGCGCGTCGAGCGCCTGGAACGCGAGGGCGTCATCGGGCACCGCGGCCGGGAGGTCGACCTCGGCGCCATCGGCTTCGAGCTGACCGCCTTCGTCACCCTGGAGGTCGCGCAGGGCCGGCTGCGCGAGGCCGCCGTGGCGCTGTCGTCGATCCCGCGCGTCCTGGAGGTCCTCGGCATCACCGGCCAGGGCGACCTCCTCGTCCGCGCGGTCGCCCCGAACGGCCGGCAGCTCCACGAGGTCATCGACTCGATCCTCGCCTGCCCCGGCGTCCGCCGCAGCACCACCTCGATCGTCCTCACCCACCAGGTCCCGTTCCGCCTCGGCCCGCTCCTGGAGGACGAGGAGCGCCGCGCCCGCCAGGCCAAGGACGGCAAACCGAACGCATAGCGCGGCCGGGCCGGCCGCCGTGATCTATGCCCTCCGGCTCAGCCTCACCCTGGACCTCCCATGGCGGAGCGGACGCCGGCGGCTATCTCCAGGTCTTCGCGGGCCTCGATCACCAGGGTGCCGACGGCGGCGCCGGGCGCGGTGACGTCGGTGTCGCCGTCCGCCGCCGCGTTGCGGCCGGGGTCGATGGAGACGCCGAGGTGGGCGAGGTCCTCGGCGAGGCGCATCCGGACGGACGGGTCGTGCTCGCCGACGCCGCCGGTGAAGACGAGGGCGTCCAGGCCGCCGAGGGACGCGGTCATGGCGGCGGCGCAGGCGCGCAGGCGGTGGTGGTAGACGTCGAGGGCGGCCAGGGCGTTCACGTCGCGTGCCTCGGCCAGTTCGCGGACGCGCCGCATGTCGCCGGTGCCGGTGAGGCCGCGCAGGCCGGAGTCGCGTTCCAGGGCACGGTTGACGTCGGCGGGGTCGAGGCCGTGCTTGATCAGCCACAGCGGGATGCCGGGGTCGATGCTGCCCGCGCGGGACGCCATGACCAGCCCTTCGAGGGGCGTGAACCCCATCGTGGTGTCGATCGAGCGGCCCTCGGCGACGGCGCACAGGGACGCGCCGGAGCCGAGGTGGCAGATCACCGCCCGGGGTGGGACGGCGCCGAGCATCGCGGCCGTCCGGCGGGCGGCATAGGAGAACGACAAGCCGTGGAAGCCGTAGCGGCGCAGCCCGAACCGCTCGCGCCAGTCGGCGGGGAGCGCGTACGTCGCGGCGGCGTCCGGCATCGTCGCGTGGAACGCGGTGTCGAAGCAGGCCACGGCCGGGACGCCCGGCAGCGCCTCGGTGATCTCGGAGAGCGCGTGCAGGGACGCGGGCTGGTGCAGCGGGGCCAGGTCCGCGAGGGCGTGCAGGCGCTCGGTGACGGCGGCGTCGACGCGGACGGGCTCGGTGTAGTCGGTGCCGCCGTGGACGAACCGGACGCCGATCGCGTCGGGGCGCGGCATGTCCGCGACCAGGCCCGCCATCTCGTGGCCGGCGCCGGAGTCCTCGGCGAGGACGGTGTCGCCGGCGTCGAGCAGGCTCACCTTCAGGCTGCTCGACCCGGGGTTGACCGTGAGGACGCGCATCGGAACGGCCCTCCCTAGTACGGCCAGGTCCAGTCGCGGACCTCCGGCGCGTCCTCGCCGTGCTCGCGCGTGTAGGCGCGCATCGCGAGCCGCTGGTCGGCCATCCGCTGCCGGACGTGCGCGACCCGCCCGCCGAGGGACGGGACGCGGTCGATGACGTCCATGACCAGGTGGTACCGGTCGAGGTCGTTCAGCATGACCATGTCGAACGGCGTGGTCGTCGTCCCCTCCTCCTTGTAGCCGCGGACGTGCAGGTTGGGGTGCCCGGCGCGGCGGTAGGTGAGCCGGTGGACGAGGTACGGGTAGCCGTGGAAGGCGAAGATGACGGGCTTGTCGGTGGTGAACAGGGCGTCGTAGTCGCGGTCCGGCATCCCGTGCGGGTGCTCGCTGGGCGGTTGCAGCCGCATGAGGTCCACGACGTTCACGACCCGGACGCGCAGGTCGGGGAAGAGGCGGCGGAGCATGTCGACGGCGGCGAGCGTCTCCAGGGTGGGGATGTCGCCCGCGCAGGCCAGCACGACGTCCGGGTCCTCGCCGCCGTCCGTGGAGGCCCACTCCCAGATGCCGATGCCGCGGGTGCAGTGCGCGATCGCGGCGTCCATCGGCAGCCAGTTCAGCGCGGGCTGCTTCCCCGCGACGACCACGTTGACGTAGTCGCGGGAGCGCAGGCAGTGGTCGCCGACCGACAGCAGCGTGTTCGCGTCCGGCGGCAGGTACACCCGGACGATCTCCGGCTTCTTGTTCATGACGACGTCGAGGAAGCCGGGGTCCTGGTGGGTGAAGCCGTTGTGGTCCTGCCGCCACACGTGCGACGACAGCAGGTAGTTCAGCGACGCGATCGGCCGCCGCCACGGCAGGTGCCGGGTCACCTTCAGCCACTTCGCGTGCTGGTTGAACATCGAGTCGACGATGTGGACGAACGCCTCGTAGCTGTTGAACAGCCCGTGCCGCCCGGTGAGCAGGTAGCCCTCCAGCCACCCCTGGCACAGGTGCTCGCTCAGCACCTCCATGACCTGCCCGGACGGCGCCTGGTGCTCGTCGGTCGGGAGCCGCTCGCCCTCGAAGACGCGGTCGGTCGCCTGGAACACGTCCCCGAGCCGGTTGGAGGCCGTCTCGTCCGCCCCCATGATCCGGAAGTTGGACGGGTTGGCCTTGACGACGTCGCGCAGCCAGGTGCCGAGCGTCCGGGTCGGTTCGGTGGTCGTCGTGCCGGGCTTGTCGACGGGCACGGCGTAGTCCCGGAAGTCGGGCAGGGCGAGCGGCTTCAGCAGCAGGCCGCCGTTGGCGTGCGGGTTGGCGCTCATCCGCCGCTCGCCCTCGGGGGCGAGGGCCCGCAGCGCCTCGACCGGGCGGCCGTCGGCGTCGAACAGCTCGTCCGGGCGGTACGAGAGCAGCCACTCCTCCAGCTGCGCCAGGTGCTCGGGGTTGTCGCACACGCCCGCGAGCGGGACCTGGTGGGAGCGCCACGTGCCCTCGACGGGGAGGCCGTCCACCTCCTTCGGGCCCGTCCAGCCCTTCGGGGAGCGCAGCACGATCATCGGCCAGCGGCGCCGCTGCGACGTGCGCCCCTCCCGCGCGCCGCGCTGGATCGCGGCGATCTCGTCGAGGGCCTGGTCGAGCGCGGCGGCCATCTTGCGGTGCATGGACGCCGGCTCGTCGCCGCTGACGAGCAGCGGCCGGTACCCGTACCCGTCCAGCAGCTGGACGAGCTCCTCCTCGGGGATCCGCGCCAGCACCGTCGGGTTCGCGATCTTGTAGCCGTTGAGGTGCAGGATCGGCAGGACGGCGCCGTCGCGCACCGGGTCCAGGAACTTGTTGGAGTGCCAGCTCGCCGCGAGCGGCCCGGTCTCGGCCTCGCCGTCCCCGATGACGCACGCGACGACGAGGTCCGGGTTGTCGAACGCCGCGCCGAACGCGTGCGCGAGCGAGTACCCGAGCTCGCCGCCCTCGTGGATGGAGCCCGGCGTCTCCGGCGCCACGTGGGACGGGATGCCGCCGGGGAAGGAGAACTGGCGGAACAGCCGCCGCATCCCCTCGCCGTCCCGCGAGACGTCCGGGTACACCTCGCTGTAGGTGCCCTCCAGCCACGCGTTCGCGACCGCCGCCGGCCCGCCGTGCCCCGGCCCCATGATGTAGATCATGTCGAGGTCGCGCGCCCGGATGGCGCGGTTGAGGTGCGCGTAGCAGAAGTTCAGGCCGGGGGAGGTGCCCCAGTGCCCGAGCAGCCGCGGCTTGATGTGCCGGCGCGCGAGCGGCTCGCGCAGCAGCGGGTTCGCGAGCAGGTAGATCTGCCCGACGGACAGGTAGTTCGCGGCTCTCCAGTACGCATCGATCGCCCGTACCTCGTCGTCGGACATCACGGACTCGGCCATGGCGCGTCCCTCCGCTGTCGGTCCCGTCTCAGGGGGATCACGTCCCCCGCATCGGCGGGCTGAACCGTCACGGAAACCCCATCACGCGGGGGCTGGCGCGCCCAGGGCCCAAGGTCCCGGTGTGCCGCCGGCGCCCCCGGTGCCGGACGGCTCGGCGTCCGCGCACCGGAGGCGCCGCGGTATCAGGGTGGACGCGACCGGTTACAGAGGCGGTGCCCGTGCGGGCTCCGCCCCGCCCCCCAGCGAACCGGTGGAGGCGTCTCCTGGGCGTGTTGAAGCCTGCCTCGTACTCGTCCGTAGGTTCACGGGTCGGGGCGTGCGGTCGGCCGGCGGTAGGAGGGCTGCGACGAGTGGCTCACACAGAGCGACCAATTGCGGACAGACCGCTACGAAGGGCGGCTCGGCTTGTCCCGCGCGGGCCCCGGTGTGCTAGGCAGTGCGGGACGGCTGATCAGGTAGGAGGCGGTATGGGCGGGTTCTTCACCGGGCGGACGCTGGCGGACCTCGGGCGGGGGCTGCGGTCCGGGACGGAGACGGCGCGGGACCTCGTCGCGGGCGCCCTCGACTCGGTCGATCCCGACCTGAACGCGTTCGCGCACCTGGACCCCGAGGGCGCCGCGGCCGCGGCCCGGAAGGCGGACGAGGAGCTGGCGTCCGGCACCGACCGGGGCCCGCTGCACGGGATCCCCGTCGCGGTGAAGGACATCATCGACGTCGCCGGGCTGCCGACCGGGATGGGGTCCGCGCACTTCGCCGGGCACGTCGCCGAGGCGGACGCGGCCTGCGTGGCAGCACTGCGGAGCGCCGGCGCCGTGATCGTCGGGAAGACGGGCACGCAGGAGTTCGCGTTCGGCGCCACCGGCGACGTGTCGGCGAGCGGCCCGGTCCGCAACCCGCGCGACCGGGAGCGGATGTCGGGCGGCTCCAGCAGCGGCAGCGCCGCCGCCGTCGCGGCAGGCACGGTCCCGCTCGCCCTCGGCACCGACACCGGCGGGTCGGTGCGCATCCCGTCCGCGTTCTGCGGGGTCGCCGGGTTCAAGCCCGCGCACGGCGCCGTCCCGGCCGGCGGCGTGTTCCCGCTGTCGCCCTCCCTGGACCATGTGGGCGTCCTCGCCGGGACCGCCGCCGACTGCCTGCTCGCCTACGAGGCCCTGACCGGCCCCCTGGCGCGGGACGGCGCCGAAGGCGCAGGCGAACCGCTCGGGCGCGCCGCCTGGATCGAGCCGCCCGCCGCCGACCCCGAGGTGGTGCGGACCGTCCGGGCCCTGGTCCCGGACGCCCCGGCCGAGCCGCTCGACTTCGCCGGGCTGCGCGAGGTGTTCCTCGCGATCGAGTTCAGCGAGGCGTACGACGTGCACGCCGAGCGGATCGCCGCCGCCCCCGACCGGTACCTGCCGGTGACGCGCGGCCGGCTGGAGGAGGCGGGCCGCATGCCGGGCTGGCGGCTCGTCCGCGCGCTGCGCGAGCGGGACCGGTACGCCGCGGAGATCGCGGCGCTGCTGGACCGCTACGACCTCCTCGCGATGCCGACCATGCCGATCACCGCCCCGAAGATCGGCGCGACCGAGTGCGAGTTCGGCCCGCTGACGGCGCTGCTGGTCAGCCTCACCTCGCCGTGGAACGTGCTGGGGCTGCCCGCGCTGACCATCCCCGCCGGGACCGTGGGCGGCCTGCCCGCCGGTGTCCAGCTCGTCACCCGGCGCGGCGCGGAGGACGTGCTGTTCCGCGCCGCCGAGCGCCTCGCCCGCGGCTGACCCGCCGCTACAGGTAGAGCCCGAAGAACTCCTCCGGGTGGTCGAGGAGCGGGGGCAGGTCGTCGGCGGTGAGCGTCACCAGGTCCTCCTTCGAGGGCGCCGCCGGCGGCTCGCCGCCCTCCTCGCCGCCCGCCTTCGCGCCCTGCACGGCCTTCCTGGCGTGCACGGCGGCGGACGCGACCCGGTCGGCCTGGTTGGCGACGGCGACGTCCAGCATGTTGCGCATCAGCCGCCCGTTGCCGAACGACGGCCCGCGCGGCGCGCGGCGCAGCATCGCCCGCAGCACCTCCTCGGTGCCGGCCGCCAGCTCGAACCCGTCCGCGGCGGCGAGCTGCCCGAACACGGTGATCAGCTCGTCGTCGCTGTAGTCGGGGAAGTGGATCTGCTTGGGGAACCGCGAGTCCAGGCCGGGGTTGGCGGCGAGGAACTCCGCCATCTCCTGCTGGTAGCCCGCGACGACCACGACGAGGTCCTCGCGGTGGTCCTCCATCAGCTTCACCAGCTCGGCGATCGCCTCGTGCCCGTAGTCGCCCTTCAGCGGCGACTGCGTCAGCGTGTACGCCTCGTCGATGAACAGCACGCCGCCGAGCGCCCGCTCGACCAGCCGGCGGGTGCGGGGCGCGGTCTGCCCGATGTACTCGCCGACGAGGTGCGCGCGGGACGCCTCGACCAGGTGCCCGGACGACAGGACGCCGAGCCGCTTGTAGATCCGGCCGAGCAGCCGCGCGACCATCGTCTTGCCGGTGCCGGGGTTGCCGGTGAACACCATGTGCCGCGTCGGCGGGGTGATCTTCAGGCCGTTCTCGCTGCGCAGCCTGGCCGCGTGCGTCCCGGCGACGAGCAGCGCGATCTCGTGCTTGACGGTGTCGAGCCCGGTGAGGTCGTTCAGCTCGGCGAGGGGGTTCCCGGCGGCCCGCGCGGTGTCCAGCGCCGCGGGCAGGTCCTGCTTGCGGACGACGATCTCGGCGTCCGGCGCCGTGCCCGCCGCCTCCTGCCGCGCCCGCGCCGCCGCGACGACCTGGTCGGCGAGGTGCGGCGCGAGCCGCGCGTTGCGCAGCGTCTGCATCGGCGGCGTCGCGGCCAGCAGCGCGCCCGCCGCGGCGACCGCCGGCCGGGTGCCGCGGGCGCCGCGGGCGGCCAGCGCCCGGCGGAACAGCTCGGCGTGCCCGTCCGCGGTGAACGGCCGCGTCCGCGCGACGCGGAACAGCTGCGGCAGCACCGGGTTGATCTCCCGGATCCGCTCCTCCCCGCCCGCGTCGCACAGCGCCACCAGGTGCAGGTCGGGGTGGACGGCGAGGAGCCGGTGCAGCTCGGCGGCGAGCGCCTCCCCGTTGCCGGGGTCGGCGACGATCCCGTCCAGGCCGTCGATGACCAGCAGCCGGTCGCCGGCGCAGTCGCGGGCGTCGGCGTGCAGCCGGGCGACGGCGTCCGGCAGCCGCTGGCCCGCGAACAGGTTCTCGGTGATCCAGTGCGGGTCGCGGCCGAGCGCGAGCGCCCGGCCGAGCTCCTGCGCGGCGTCGCGCTTGCCGGTGCCGTCCGGGCCCGCCAGCAGCAGCCGGACCGGCGCGCCGGTGCCGGTGCCGCCGGTCAGCTCCGCCAGCGCCGCCGTCGCCTCCGGCTGCTCGACCAGCGCGGACGCGATGTCGGGCCGGACACCGCGCGCCGCCCCGGCGGCCCCTGCGCCCTCGCCGGGCACGCTCCGCAGCGTCTCGGTCAGCGGGTTCACGACCCGGCGGCGCGGCGCGTACAGCCGCCGCAGATCGGTCTGGAACTGGCCGACCGGGATCCACTCCGCCTTCGGGAACCACGGGTCGCCCGGCAGCCCCTGCACGGTCGCGATGAACCGCATCGCCATGTCGAGCCAGCCGCGGCACGCGTCCGCCGCGCCCGCGACCAGCGCCTCGGCCAGCCACGCCCGCGTCCGCTCCTGCCACGCGCCCGCCTTGAACCCGCGGCGCTCGGCGGCGAACCGCTGCCGCAGCTCGCCGTACCGGTCCTCGCCGAGCGCGACCGCCAGCTCCGCCGGGACGTGCTCCATGCTGCCCTGCAGCAGCAGATGGAGCAGGTGGACCTCGACGCTCTCGTCCCGCGGCGCCGCCTCGAGCACGCGCTCGAAGGCCGCGAGCAGCCCCGCGCACACCCACTCCAGGTAGCCGACCGGGCCGAGCAGCTCCGGCACCGCCGCGACGATGTCGTCGCCGGCGTGGGCGTGCCAGTGCTCGCGCAGCTCCTGCTTCGGCAGGCCGATCTCGCACTCGGGCGGGTCGTCGTAGAGCCGCAGCAGCGCCTTGCGGCGCTCCTCCAGCGGCTCGATGCCCTCCAGCACCGACAGGCAGTCGCGCGCCAGCTCGATCGCGAGGCCCCGGTCGGGGGCCTCGATCAGCCAGTCCACCGGCGGCCGCCACCGGCCGCCGGGCGCGTCCCAGCGCGTCATCCGGGTGCTGAGCGGCCCCGGCCCGGACAGGTGCCGGTACAGCAGCCGCTCCGGCAGCTGCGACCAGGACCCCGCCTTGATCGCGCCGCCGCCCGGCAGGAACGCCAGCATGCCGAAGATCTCCGCGGTGACCAGCGACGCCGGCAGCGTGAGCAGCTTGTGCTCCTCCGTGGTCAGCGCCACCGCGCGCGGATCGGCCGCGAGCCCGTCGATCCGCGCCGCGATCTCCTCGAACAGCCCGTCCGGGACCCGCCACGGACCGTGCGAGTAGACGTCGAGCACCGGCTCGTCGGTGAGCAGTAGCTCCAGATGCTCCGGCAGCCGCAAAGAACACTCCCCAAGAAGTCAAAACCGGGGTACAGCCTACGTTTACCGGAGCGGTGGTGGCTGAATAGTCCGACCCTTCCGAGGTATCGGATGCAACACGTTCCACCGGGGCCAGTGCACCCCGGGGTCAAGGCCGGCGGAGAAACTCAATGGCCAGCCGCGCGGTGGTGCCGATCACGGCGTCCGCGCGCGGCAGCACGGCGGTCGGCAGCAGCGACCGTGTGAAGATCGCCACGGCGTAGCGGGCGCCGTCGGGGTACTCGACCGCGCCGACCTCGTTGCGGACGGTCAGCAGCGTCCCGGTCTTGCCGCTGACCACGACGTCGTCGTAGGGGAAGCCGGACGACAGCCGGTGCGGCCACACCTGCAGCCCGAGCAGCCGCCGCATCGCCGCGCAGTCCGCGGCGGGCGCGGCCTCGTCCCGCCAGATCATCGACAGCAGCCGGGTCATGTCGCGGGGCGTGCTGCGGCTGGTGCGGGCCGGGTCCAGCGCGCGCAGGCGGCCGAGCAGGCCGGGGTCGTCCAGCTTCGCCCACACGTCCGCGAAGGTGTCCGCGCCGGCGTCGGCGAGCAGGCCCTCGTGCAGTTCGCGGCCGGTGACCTCGACGACCGTGTCGCGCAGCCCCAGCGCGGCGGCGGCCGCGTTCACCGCGTCCCGGCCGCCGACCCGGTCCAGCACGGTGTCGGCGGCGGCGTTGTCGCTCACGGTGATCATCAGGCAGGTGAGGTCGCGCAGCGACATGCGCACCTCGTCCAGCAGGGCGGACACCCCGGTCGGCCCGGCGGTGCGGTCCTGCGGGCGCAGCGTGACCTGCTCGGCCGGGTCGAGGGCGCCCGCGGCGGCCAGCCGGTGGAACGCCACCAGCAGCGGCACCTTGAACACCGACGCGAGCACCACCGGCTCGGCCGCGCCGATCGCGACCTCCCGCCCGGTGTCGATGTCGACGACGTGCAGCACCCCGGTCACCCCGGCCGACCGGAACTCCTCCTCGATCCGCCGGACCGCCGCGCCCGCACCGCGCGCCGCGCTCATGCCAGGAATCCGGAGGACGGGCGGGGCACGACGCGGCGGACGGGCGGCGCGTCCAGCGGCGCCATGCCCGCCTCGCGGCGCAGGACGGCGGTCGCGACCGCGCTGAAGTCGGCGATCGCGCGGGCGTGCTCGGGGTCGCGGGCGCGCCGCCACGCGCAGGACGTCCGCCAGGCCAGCGGCTCGCCCACCAGCGGCCGCCAGACCGTCCCGGCGGCGTCGCCGGTGCGCGGGACGAGCGCCACGGCCGTGCCGGCGAGCACGAGGCCGAGCGCGAACTCCGGGTCGCGCGCCTCGTGGACGGCGGCGGGCGCGTACCCGTGCCGGCGGCAGCCCGCGAGGAGCTCGTCGTGCGCGCCGGGCGCCTCCTCGCGCGGCGCCACCGCGAGGTCGCGGCCGCCGAGGTCGGCGAGGTGCACCTCCGGGGCGGCGGCGAGGTCGGAGCCGGCGGGCAGCAGCACGCCGAGCGGCTGCCCGAGCATCGGGCCGAGCTCCAGGTCCCGGGAGTCGCACGGGTGCCGCACCACCCCGGCGTCCAGCGTGCCGTCGGCGAGCGCGCGCACCTGCTCGTCCGTGCCCGTCTCGCGCAGGTCGAGCCGCAGGTCGGGGCGGCGGTCCCGGAACGCGGCGATCAGCGCGGCGACGACCCGGCCGCCGAGGCCGCCCGGCAGGCCCGCGCGCACGGCGCCGACCTCGCCGAGCCGGGCGCGCTCGGCGACGGAGTAGACGCGTTCCACGCGGGTGAGGATGTCACGGGCCTCGTCCAGCAGCAGCCGGCCGGGCGCGGTCAGCTCCACCTTCCGGCTGGACCGGTCGAACAGGCGCACCCCGAGCTCCCTTTCCAGCCGCTGGATCCGCTGGCTGAGCGGCGGCTGGGCCATGCCGAGCCGCTCCGCCGCGTGCCCGAAGTGGAGTTCTTCGGCGACGACGACGAAGCACCGCAGATGCCCGACGAGGTTCACGACCAGGAATGATATCGAATCGGATATATCTGTGACATTGATATCAATCTTGGACTTTCCGGGCGATGCCTGGTGTCCTTGTGCCTCCATACCAGGGGGAAGGGAGATCGACGATGCGCCGATCCCGTGTGCTCACCGCCGCCGCGATTGCGGTGGCGGTGCTGATCGTGGGGGCGGGGGCGGTGTGGTTCCTGCGCGACGGAGAGGGCCCGGAGGACACCGCCGGACGCTACCTCGCGGCGTGGAGCGGCGGCGACCTCGCCGCGATGCGGAAGCTGACCGACGGGCCGCCCGCCGACTTCGAGCAGCGGCTCACCAAGATGCGCGAGGAGCTCGGCGTCACCGCGCAGCGCTTCACCGTCGCCTCGGTGGGCGACCCGGACGGCGGCGAGGCGGGCGGCGCCTACACCGCCGAGCTGACCCTCGCCGGCGACCGGAAGTGGACCTACGAGGGCGCGCTGCCGATGGTCGAGCGGGACGGGAAATGGCTCGTCCAGTGGTCGCCGAAGGTGCTGTACCCGGAGCTCGCGGAGGGGCAGCGGCTGCGCGCCGCCCGCGCCTGGCCGGACCGCGCCGCCGTCCTCGCCGCGGACGGCAGCGACCTGAGCGCCTCGCCGTCGGGGTCGGCGCGGCAGCTCGCCGGACCGGTCGCCGCCGCGTCGGCGGAGGCCGCCAAGCAGTTCGGGGCGCCCTACGAGAAGGGCGACCCGGTCGGCGCGGACGGCCTGCAGAAGCAGTACGAGCGGCGGCTCGCCGGCACGCCCGCGCTCGCCGTCCAGATCGTGGACGCCGACGGCAACGCGGTGAAGACGCTGAAGCGGTTCGGCGGCACCGAGGGACAGCCGCTCAAGACGACGATCGACCCGAAGGTCCAGGCCGCCGCGGGCAAGGCGCTGACCGGTGCGAGCAAGCCGGCGTCGATGGTGGCGCTGCGCCCGTCCACCGGCGAGATCCTCGCCGTGGCGAACAAGCCCGGCGGCTACAACCGGGCGCTGATGGGCCAGTACCCGCCCGGCTCCACGTTCAAGGTCGTCACCGCCGCCGCCCTCGTCGCGGACGGCGTGTCCCCGTCCACGAAGGTCGGCTGCCCCGCCACCACGACGGTCGGCGGCCGGTCCTTCCACAACTACCAGCACGAGGACTTCGGGACGGTCCCGTTCCGCGAGGCGTTCGCGCACTCCTGCAACACCACGTTCGCGCGGCTCGCGGTCGACAAGCTCGGCGAGAAGCGGCTCGCCGAGGTCGCCGCCCAGTTCGGGTTCAACGCCCCGATCGTCTCCGGGCTGCCCTCCGTCCGCGCCGCGTTCCCCGCCAACAAGGACGACACCGCGTTCGCGGCCGCGTCGTTCGGGCAGGGCCAGGTGCTGACCAGCCCGCTCAACATGGCGAGCGTCGCCGCCGCCGCGGCCGACGGCACCTGGCGGTCGCCCCGCGTGGTCGACGCGGCCCTGGTGAGCCAGGCCGCCGACGCGCGCGGCCGCAAGGCGGAGCGGCCGAAGAAGCTGGAGCCCGCCGTCGAGAAGGCGCTGCACGCCCTGATGCCCGCCGTCGTCAGCGAGGGCACCGCGTCCGGCGTCGGCTTCCCGGCCGGCACGGCCGGCAAGACCGGCACCGCCGAGTTCGGCGAGGGGAAGAACCCGCCCACGCACGCCTGGTTCATCGGCTACCGCAAGGACGTCGCGTTCGCGGTGATCGTCGAGGACGGCGGGACCGGTGCCGAGGCGGCCGCGCCCATCGCCGCGACGTTCCTGCGCTCCCTCTGACGCGGCGGCCGGGGTCACGGCGCCGTCCCCGGGCGGGCGGCGGCGGCGCCGAACCCGAGCACGGCGAGTCCGGCGAGCGCGGCCGCCGCGCCGCCGGAGCCGAGGTCGAACAGCGCGCCGACGGCGAGGCCGCCGCCGAACGCCGTCATCCCGGCCAGGAACGACGACGCCCCGAGGTAGGCGCCCACCTGCTCGGGCGGCGCGTACCGGGCGACGGCCTGGAAGATCGGCGGCTGCATCAGCCCCTGCCCGGCCCCGGTGAGCACGGCCGCGCCCAGTAGCCCGGCGATCTGCCAGGGGCCGTCCGCGTCCCCGTCCAGCGGGACGAGGGCGAGGAAGCCGGCGCCGGAGAGCAGCAGCCCGGCCCGCAGGACGCCGGGCCGCCCCGCCCTGGACGCGCACCACGGCTGGACGGCGGCGACCACGGCGGCGGCCAGGCAGAGGAACGCGGTCGTCCGGCCGGAGCCGAACCCGCGCAGCGGCACGACCGTGGCGGCCGCCGTCACGAGCAGCGTGGACGGCGCGACGATCACGGCGAAGCGGACGAAACCGCGGTCCCGCGCCACCGTGCGGACGCCCTGCAGCATCGTCCTCGGGGCGCGCGCGGCGGGCTGTGCGTGCCGCGCGGGCAGCAGCGGGAAGAGGACGGCGGCGACGCACCAGGCCGCCGCCGCACCCGCCGCGAGCAGGGGGAAGCCGCCGAGTGCCAGCAGTGCCAGCCCGGCGGACGGGCCGAGCACGGCGGAGACGTGCCCGCTCACCAGGTACACCGCGAAACCGCCCGGCCGGCGCCCGGGGGACAGGCCGGCGAGCAGCGACTGGGCGGCCGGGTGGTACAGCGCCCCGCCGACTCCCACCAGCACGGCGGCGACGGAGAGCCCCACGGGGCCGTCGGCCGTGCCGAAGACGGCGAACCCGGCGGCGCGGACGACGCAGGCCAGCACCCCGGTGCGGGGCGCGCCGAGCGCGTCGGTCAGCGCGCCGACCGGGAGCAGCAGCGAGTACTGGACGAGCAGGCGGGTGCCGAGCACCAGCCCGATGGTCCCGGCCGCGAGCCCCACGCCGTCCCGCAGATGGGCGACGACGTGCCCGAACACCGCGTAGTAGCCGAGCCCGATGGCCACCTGGACGGCGGCGAGCACCGCGATGACGCGCCGGTCACGGGACGCGGCCCTGACCGGGGCGGCGGGAGG
>NZ_VCKZ01000166.1 GCF_005889745.1 Actinomadura geliboluensis | reverse complement strand
CAGGGCGGGCACCGCGGCCGCGGCGACGGCGGCGCGGCCGCTCGCGGCGGCCCGCGCGGCGAGCGCCCGCCGGTCCGGGACGTCCAGCTTCCGCAGCAGCGACGAGACGTGGCTCTCGGCGGTGCGGACGGAGATGAACAGCCGCGCCGCGATCTCGGCGTTGCTCAGATGCTCCCCGACCAGCTCCAATACCTCGGCTTCTCGGGGTGAGATGTCCACTGTCACGGCCACCGTCCCATTCTGGCGCAGGCCCCACCGTGCATGTTCCGTGCGTGATCCGTGCCGGCGGTCCGTAGGCGGCTCCGTAGTCGGCACGGATGTGGCCGGGGCGGTCCCGGAGCGAGGCTGTGAGTCATGAGCGACTCTTCCAGTCAGGGAATCAAGACCGTCCTGCATCCCGTGAGCGACCTGGCGAAGGCCAAGGCCGTGTACGCCGCCCTGCTCGGCACGGCCCCGCAGACCGACTCTCCGTACTACGTCGGGTTCGAGGTCGGCGGGCAGCACATCGGGCTGGTCCCGGACGGCGGGCCGCAGGGCATGACCTCGCCGGTGGCCTACTGGCACGTCCCGGACATCGAGGCGAAGATCGCCGCGCTGACCGCCGCCGGCGCGACCGTCAAGGAGGCCCCGCACGACGTCGGCGCCGGGCGCCTGGTCGCCACCGTCACCGACCCGGACGGCAACGTCCTCGGCCTGATCCAGGACCGCTGAGCCCGGCCCCACACCACACGACGACGAACCCCTCACCAGAAAGAAGCGTCATGAACTCGTTCGAATCCATCACCCTCGAAGTCGCCGACCCCGCCACCGCCGCGGACTTCTACGCGGCCCTCGGCCTCTCCTCCCACGTGGACGTCCGCGCCTCGGACGACCCGAGCACCGGCTTCCGCGGCTTCGCGCTCTCGCTCGTCGCGTCCCAGCCCGGCAACGTGGACGCGCTCATCGCCGCCGCCGTCGGCGCGGGCGCCGCCGTGCTGCAGCCCGCCGCGAAGTCCTTCTGGGGCTACGGCGGCGTCGTCCAGGCCCCGGACGGGACGGTCTGCAAGATCGCGTCCTCCAAGAAGAAGGACTCCGCGCCCGCCGCGCCGGAGTTCGAGCAGATCACGCTGCTGCTGGGCGTCGCGGACGTCAAGGCGAGCAAGCGCTACTACACCGGCCGCGGCCTCGCCGTCGCCAAGAGCTTCGGCGGCAAGTACGCCGAGTTCGACGCCTCGGAGTCGTCCGTCACGCTGGCGCTCTACCCGCGCCGCGCCCTCGCCAAGGACATCGGCCTCGCCCTGGAGGGCACCGGCTCCCACCGGCTCGTCCTGGTCGGCGGCGGCGAGGCCGCCACCGACCCGGACGGCTTCGTGTGGGAGCCCGCGCCCGCCCGGAGCCGGGCCTGAGCCGTCCCGGCCGGTCAGCGGCGGAGCGAGACGCGGACGTCGCCGCCGTCCGGCCGGACCGCGTCCAGCATCCCGCTCGGGATGCGGAACACCCGGCCGGGCGCCGCGGGCCACGGCAGCCGCCGCTCGGCGAGGGTGCGGCCGTCCTGGACGACCGCGACGCGCGGGAACGGCACGAGCTCGTCCACCCAGGCCAGCAGCCGGCCGCGGGCGGGGCCGCGCCCGCCGGGCCGGTACGTCGACGGGGAGATCCAGCGCAGCGGTTCCTCCGCGACGATCCGGACGGCCTCGCCCGGATCCTCCCCGCCGGCCAGGTGGTCGAGGACGCTCCGCGCCACGTGCGCGCCGTCGAGGGCCGCGATGTCCGCGGTGTCCACGGGGTGCAGCAGGTTCCCGGCGGCGAAGACCCCCGGGCGGCTGGTGCGCAGCGCGCCGTCGACGGCCGGGCCGAGCGTGCCGGGGTCGAGGTCGAGGCTGGCGGAGCGGGCCAGCTCGTTGTCGGGGATCCAGTCCCCAGTGAAGACGACCGTGTCGCAGGGCACGACGTGCCGCCGGCCGGTGTCGACGTCCTCGATCTGGACGGCCTCGACGCGGCGCTTGCCGATGATCCGGGTGACGCGGGTGCGGGTGCGCAGCGGCACCCGCAGGCCGAGCCGGCCCGCGACGGGGAGCGCCGCGTACGCCTCGCCGTGCGGCCGCTCCGAGGTCATGAGGACGGTGCGGCAGCCCGCTTCCCGCAGGGTCAGCACGGCCGACCAGCTGACCAGCTCGCTGCCGACGACGACCGCGCGCAGCCCCGGGCGGCCGTGCCGCAGGTGCACCAGGTTCTGCAGGTGGCCGGTGGTGAAGACGCCGTCCGGGCGGTCCCCCGGCACGAGCCGCGCCGTCCGCGGCCGCTCCCGGGCGCCCGTCGCCAGCACCACCGCCCCGGCGCGGACCTCGTACAGGCCGTCCGGCGCGGTGACCTCCAGGGCCCCGTCGGCGGACCAGCCGGTCACCATGGCGCCGGTGCGGACGTCGGCGCCCGCGCGCTCGGCGCCGGCCGCCATCCGGCGGGCGTACTCCGGCCCGGTCAGGACCCGGTGGAGGTCGCGGACGCCGAACCCGGTGTGGGCGCAGTGCCGCGGGATGCCGCCGGCGTGCTGCTCGCGTTCGAGGACGAGCGGCCGGCCGGTAACCGCCCCCGCGAGCTCCCGGGCGGCCCGCAGCCCCGCCGGGCCGCCGCCGACGATGGCCACCGCGGGCGTCAGCCGGGTGCGCGTCGTGCTCATCGTTCGCCTTTCTCGTCGGTGTCCCCGCCGGCGGTGCGCAGCGCGTGCTCCAGCATCCCGGTGACGTTCGCGCCGCAGTAGAAGCCCTGGCAGCGCCCGTTCATGGCGCGGGTGCGGCGGCGGAGCCCGTCCAGGTCGCGCGGCGGGATCGTGCTCGCGAACGCGTCGCGGATCTCGCCGCGGCTGACCCGCTCGCAGAAGCAGGTGATCGTGCCGTACTCCGGGTCGTCCGCGATGCGCTCCGCGTCGGCGTACGGGCGCGGGAACGCCTCGCCGATGTTGGGCATGCGCGGCGGCTCCGGCAGGTCGGTGCGCTCCTCCAGGTCCAGGCCCGCCTCGCGGAGGAGGCCCAGCAGGTGTTCGGCGACCGCCATGCTGGACGTCAGCCCGGTGGAGCGGATGCCGCCCGCGACCGCGTAGCGCTGCTCCGCGTCCACCTCGATCGTGTAGTCGGAGACGTCGCTGGCCGCGCGGAGGCCCGCGTAGGAGGCGGTGACCTCCTCCTCCAGCAGCCGCGGCATGATCCGCTTGCCGCGCTCCAGCAGGAACGCGTAGCCGTCCCCGGTGGTCGAGGTGTCGGCGCGGTCGGTCATGTCCTCGGCGGTCGGGCCGAGCATGACGTTGCCGTAGATCGTCGGGCTGATCAGCACGCCCTTGCCGAGCTTGGACGGGACCGGCAGCACGATGCGGTCCACCAGCGGCCGGGCCTGCTTGTCGTAGACGAGCAGCTGGCCGCGGCGCGGGTGCAGGTGGAACCGGTCGTGGCCGAACCGGGCGTCCAGCACGTCGCCGCCGAGCCCGGCCGCGTTGACGACCCACCGGGCCCGGACGTCGCCGCCGCTCGTGTGCAGAACGGTCTCGTCCGCCCCCGGAGTGACGGACTCGACGCGGTGCCCCCGCAGCAGCCGCGCGCCGCGCCGGACCGCGTCGGTGGCCAGCGCGAGCGTGGTCGTCCAGGTGCAGATGATGGACTCGCCCGGCACCGTCAGCCCGCCGAGGGCGCCGGGGCCGAGCGCCGGAACCTGCCGGTACACCTCGTCCGGGCCGACGATCTCGCTCTCGGTGTAGCCGTTGCGCTCCGCCTTCTCCTTCAGGCCGGGCAGCGCGGCGAGCTGCTCGTCGTCCCAGGCGACGAGCAGCGCCCCGGTCGGCTCGTAGGGGATGCCGGTGCGGTCGGCGTAGTCCTTGAGCAGCCCGTAGCCCCGGGCGACGAGCCGCGCCTCCAGGGTGCCGGGCGCGGCGTCGAAGCCGGTGTGCAGGATCGCCGTGTTCGCCTTGCTGGTGCCGTCGCCGACGTCGTCCCGCGCCTCCAGCAGGACGACGTCGAGCCGGTGCCCGGCCAGGGCGCGGGCGATCGCCGAGCCGACGACGCCCGCGCCGATCACCGCGACGTCGGCGACGCGCCCGGGTTCCGGCGCGGTCTGCGGTGTGCTCACTCCTTCTCCTTCTTCGCGATCGCGGTGCTCTCGACGGCCGCCCGCCACCGGGCCCGGAAGGCGGCCGCCTCGGCGGCGCCGATCCGGGGGGTGTAGGCGGTGTCCGGCGTCCAATCGACGACCGCGTCCGCGAGGGGCAGCGCCGGGTCGAGGGCGCTGCGCGCGAACGCGACGGCGCCGAGCGCCGTGGCGTGCTCGGACGGGTACACGTCGACCTGGGTCTGCAGCAGGTCGGCGACGGCCTGCATCAGGACCCGGCTGCGGGTGAGGCCGCCGTCGACGCGCAGCCGCGGCAGGGCGGCGCCGGTGTCGCGGGCCGTGCAGTCCGCGAGCTCGGCGACCTGGGCGGCGATGCCGTCCAGCACCGCCTTGACCAGGTGCCCGGCGGTGGTGGACAGCGTCATGCCGGTGAACGAGGCGGTCGCGTCCGGCGCCCACCACGGTGCCGACAGGCCGGCCAGCGCCGGCACGCACAGCACCCCGTCGGCGTCCGGCGCGGCGACCGTGTCGAGTTCCGGCGCGCCGCCGACCAAACCGAGGTCGCGCAGCCACCGCACCGCCGAGGCGGCGGTGGGGACCTGCCCGTCCAGGCAGTAGGACGTCTGGCCGCGCGCCTGCCACGCCACCGACGCGGCCAGCCCCGCCCCGGACCGGACGGGCGTCGTGCCCATGTTGGCCAGCAGGAAGGCCCCGGTGCCGAACGTGCACTTGGCCTCGCCCGGCTCCAGGCAGCGCTGCGCCAGCAGCGCCGCCTGCTGGTCGACGACCAGGCCGCCCACCGGGGCCCGGCCGCCGAACGCCGTCGTCTCGCCGACGATCTCGTCGCAGGCGGCGATGCGCGGCAGCCGCTCGCCGCCGAGCCCGAACACCTCCAGCAGCTCGGGGCTCCACGCGGCCGTGTCGAGGTCGGTGAGCAGCGAGCGGGACGCGGTCGCCGCGTCGGTGACGAACTCGCCGGTGAGCCGGTGCAGCAGCCAGGTGTCGGACGTCGTGACGACGCCGTCCCCGGTGAGCCGGTCCCGGATCCAGCGCATCTTCGGCGCGGAGAAGTACGGGTCGAGCACCAGCCCGGTGCGCTCGGCCACCAGGCCCGCCCACTCCGCGCGCTCGGCGCAGATCCCCGCGGACCTGCGGTCCTGCCACACGATCGCGGGCGTCAGCGGCTCGCCGGTGGCGGGGTCCCAGGCCAGGACGGTCTCGCCCTGGTTGGCCAGGGTCACGCCGTCGATCCGGACCCCCGCCTCGGCGACGGCGCGCCGGCCGGACTCCAGCACCGAGTCGAGCAGCTCCGCCGGGTCCTGCTCGACCCCGCCGCCGGACAGGTAGCGGGGGTGCACCGGCAGCTCCACCACGCTCAGGACGCGGTCGGAGCCGTCCACGACCATGGCCTTCGTGCCCGAGGTGCCCTGGTCGACGGCCAGCACGGTGGTCATGGACGGCCCCCGGCGGACTCGTTCGGCCGGGGCGCGTCGTCGTCCAGAACCTTGTCGATGTCGTGCATGTCGGGCATGGTGAGCCCCTTGGTGCCGTGCCTGATGAGCAGGTAGGCCAAGTACACCGCGCCGATCGCCGACATGACCGCGACGTAGCGCCACGGCTCGGCGAAGGACGCGTCACGGAAGATCATCAGCTCGTAGGCCAGCCAGCAGACGGCCACCACCAGCACCGGGACCTCCCAGCGGCCGAGCTGGAAGCCCTTGGACGGCGGCAGGCTGCGCCGCTTGGCCAGGTACAGCGCCACCGTCGCCGCGTAGATGATCGCGGGCAGCAGGGTCGCCGCCGAGAACAGCGAGAACAGCGCCTGGGTGGACCGGGCGAACAGCGCGAGCAGGACCTGCGCGACCGCGAACATCAGCACGGCGGCGTTCAGCGGGGTGCCGGTCGAGGGGTTGATGCGGCGCAGCACCTGCCAGCCGGGGAAGCGCTTGTCGCGCGCCATCGCCCACACCAGCCGGGCCCCGCTCAGCAGGATGACCAGGCCGCAGGAGAAGATCGAGATCACGACGAGCACCAGCAGGCCCTTGCCCACGTAGGAGCCGAGCACGCGGGTGATGACGTCCGCGACCGGGGTGTCGGACTTCGCCAGCGCGGACGGGTTCTCCGCCAGCGCGGTGACCGCCACGAGGAACAGCATGCCGAGCACGCCGAGGCCGAGCACGGCCTGCGCCATCGCCTTCGGCACCACGCGCGCGGGGTCCTTGGTCTCCTCGGCGAGGTTCGCCGCCGACTCGAAGCCGACGATGGTGAACGCGCCGAGCAGGAAGCCGAGCGCCCACGGGCCGACCGAGGTCGCCCCGCCGAGCGAGAAGTAGCCGTCGCTCGGGACGTCGCCCTTGCTGAACAGGGTGCCGAAGTCGAGGTCGCCGGTGAAGGCGCCGACGGCGAACAGCAGCACGGTCAGCGAGACCATGCCGATCAGCTGGATGGTGACCGCGACGGTGTTGACCCGCTGCGTGGCCCGGGTGGACAGCGCCACCAGGATCGCCTGGAGGAGCACCACCACGGCGGTGATGACCCAGGCGTTCTGGCTGGTGCCCTCGTACTGGAACAGCACCGGCAGGATCGTCGCGGCGATGGTGTAGTCGACGGCGCACACCACGACCGCGAGGAAGGTGAACGAGATCCAGCCCATGATCCAGCCCAGCACCGGGTTGGCGAGGCGGGACGTCCACTGGTAGGCGTAGCCGCTCACCGGGATCCGGGCCGCGAGGGCGCCGAAGATCAGGGCCACGCACAGCTGGCCGACCACGACGACCGGCCACGTCCAGATGCCCATCGGGCCGGAGCTCTGCAGCACCGAGCCGTAGGCGGTGAAGATGCCGGTCGCGATCGACACGAACCCGAACGCCACCGCGAAGGAGGCGTACCAGCCCAGCTCGCGCTTGACCTCCTGCGCGTAGCCGAACTCCGAGAGGCCGTCGCCGGACCCGCTGCCGGCCGGGGATCCCGGCGCCGCCGCGGGCGGCGGCATGGAAGAATCGGCCATTGATCGTCTCCTTGCACGTGTCATGAGGAATGGGCGATCGGGCCGGGTGACGTGGCAGCGTCGCCCGGCCACCGTGAACTCACCCGGCGGCCACGATGAGGCCGCCGGACTCCTCCAGGGCCTCGCGCAGCGCCGGGGACGGCGTCTTGTCGGTGATCACTTCGTCGAACGCGTCGAGCCCGCACACGCGGTGCGCGGCGACGCGGCCGAGCTTGCGGGAGTCCGCGAGCACGTACGAGCGGACGGTGTTCGCGATCATCACGCGGCGGGTCGCGACCTCGTCCAGGTGGTAGTCGGTCAGCCCGGCCGAGGCGTCCACCCCGCCGGAGCCGAGGAAGGCCACGTCGGCGTTCAGGTCGGCGAAGAACTGGGCGGTGCCGGCGCCGGAGCAGGCGAGGTCGCCGGGCCGCAGCCGGCCGCCCGCCACCAGCACCTCGACCCGCGGCCGTCCGGCCAGCTCGGCGGCCGCCAGCAGCGAGCACGTCGCGACCACGCCGTGGAAGTCCGGCGGCAGCGCGCGGGCCACCTCCAGCGCGGTGGTGCCCACGTCGATGATGACGGTCTGCCCCGGCCGGACCAGCGCCGCGGCGGCGCGGCCGATGGCCGCCTTGGCCTCCCGGTCGGCGCCGGCGCGCTCGGCGAACGGCGCCTCCTCCCCCGACGAGCCGGCGGCCACGCTGGTCGCGCCGCCGTGCACCCGCACGAGCTCCCCGCGGCGCTCCAGCACCATCAGGTCGCGGCGGACCGTCTCGGCCGACACCCCGAGCAGGACGGCGAGCTCCTCGGTCCGCACCACGGACCGGTCGCGGAGCGCGTCGCCGATCCGGCGGTGCCGCTCAGGCGCGAGCACGGCCACTGCCCGACTTTGTGGAAGATTGACCGAACATATGGAGAATTCTGCATAAGTTTGGACTTTTGTCAAGACAGCCCAGGTCAGCGCCGTGGTAGCGGGCCGGAAGGGGCCGGCAGCGGCGTCGCATGAGAGCGCCGGGCACCGCGACGGTGGTCGCGGCGCCCGGCCGGGCGTCCCTCTCCGGTTCAGGCCAGCACGCAGTGGGTGCCGCTGAAGATCGTCGGCATGCACTTGTTGCAGTGGATGCACAGCGAGCGGGTCCCGGGCTCGTCCCGCATGCGGTTGAGCAGGTCGGGCTCGCGCAGCAAGGCGCGGGCCATCGCCACGAACTGGAAGCCCTCGGCCATCGCCAGGTCCATGGTCTCGCGCCGGGTGACGCCGCCCAGCAGGACCAGCGGCATCTTCAGCGCGGCGCGGAACTGCCGGGCGCTGTCCAGCAGGTACGCCTCCTCATAGGGGTAGCTGCGGATGAACTTCCCGCCCACCAGCTGGACGCCCAGCTTCACCGGCTGAGGCATAGCGGCGGCGAACTCCCGCACCGGCGCGTCGCCCCGGAACAGGTACATCGGGTTGAGCAGGGAGCTGCCTGCGGTCAGCTCCAAGGCGTCCAGGCCGCCGTCCTCCTCCAGCCACTGCGCCACCCGCAGGCTCTCGTCCAGCCAGAGGCCGCCGGGGACGCCGTCGTCCATGTTCAGCTTGGCCAGGATCGCGATGCGGTCCCCGACCGCGTCGCGGACGGCGCGGGCGATGCCGCGCACGACCTTGGCGCGCTTGGCCAGCGAGCCGCCGTACTCGTCCGTGCGCTTGTTGATCTTCGGGCTGAGGAACGAGCTGGCCAGGTAGTTGTGGCCGAAGTGGATCTCCACCGCGTCGAACCCGGCCTCGATCGCCAGCAGCGCGGCGTCGGCGTGCGCCTTGGTCACCCGCTC
This sequence comes from Actinomadura geliboluensis, assembly GCF_005889745.1. GTDB lineage: Bacteria > Actinomycetota > Actinomycetes > Streptosporangiales > Streptosporangiaceae > Spirillospora > Spirillospora geliboluensis. The sequence continues at coordinate 9,123 of NZ_VCKZ01000166.1, read as the reverse complement.
GATGTCGGCCCTGCTCGCCGCGCGGGTCATCCGCAGCGCCTGCGGGTTGAACGAGCGCGACGGGCCCAGCGAGGGCAGCCCGTTGGACTTGCCGTTGGCGACCGGGCCCGCGTGCCCGATCTGCGCGGAGACCGCGGCACCCTCGGCGTGCACGGCGTCGGTGAGGCGGCGCAGGCCGGGCAGCGCCTCGGGCCGCATCCAGATCTGGTCGCGCTCCGTGCGGCCCTCGGGGGCCACGGCGCAGTAGGCGACCGTGGACATGCCGACGCCGCCGGCGGCGTGACGGCGGTGGAACTCGATGAGCTCGTCGCCGACCAGCGCGCCCTTGGTCATGCCTTCGAAGGTGGCGGCCTTGATGACGCGGTTGCGCAGTTCGAGGGGGCCGAGCTTGGCCGGTGCGAACACGTCCGGAGTGGTCATGTGCTCTCCAAGGGACAGCGGGTCATGGGTCGTGGGCGGAGCCGGGGCGCATGGCCGTGTCGGCGTCATCGTCCACCTCTTCCTCTCGTCTCTCCACGAGGGGTTTCAATCACCAGTCAATCACTGATTGAAGGGTGCTTGCGCAAGGTGTGGTGGAATGGCCGGATGCCCGACGAGAACGCGTCGACCCGGGAACGCCTGCTGGCCGCGGCCGAGCGGCTCTTCGCCGGCAAGGACCCCGACCAGGTCTCCCTCCGCCTGATCAACGCCGAGGCCGGCCTGAACCCCGGAGCGGTGCACTACCACTTCGGATCCCGGGAGGGGCTCGTCACGGCCCTGCTGGAGCGCGAGCTCATCCCGCTCTGGGCCGACCGCCTGGCGCCGGTCGTCGAGGCATCGGAGCGGCCCGACGCCGACCTCCCGATCGCCGGGCTCGTCGCCGCGATCGTCGAGCCGTTCGAGGACCTGATCCGCACCGAGAAGGGCCGGATGCTCTGCCGCCTGCTGGCCCGCACGGCGCTCCCCAACGGGCGGCTGCCGGTCTCCTCCCCCTGGTTCAGCCCGGCCCCGTTCGAGGTGATGCTCTCCCGCGCCATGCCCGAACTGCCGGTCCGCGAGATCTCCGAACGCTGGCGCCTGGCCTTCACCCTCCTGCTGGAGGTCTACGGCCGCGCCGCCACCGACGGCCGGTCCCCGGTCCACCCGGAGACGCTCGTCTCCTTCCTCACCGCCGGACTCACCGCCCCCGCCCGCGGCTGACCGATCTTCTATACGATGCGCGGGACCCCTCCTCGGGAGGCCCGTATGGATTCCGCGTCCCCGGTGGCGGCCGCCCGCTGGGCTCGCGTGGTCGCGGTCGGGGTGAGCTGCGGTTTCGCGTTCGGCGGGTACGTCGGGATCATCAACGCCGAGCAGGGCGGCAAGCCGGCGGCCGCCGCGCTGCTGACCGCGCTGGTGCTCCTCCACCTGCGCAACTGCATCCGCTGGTCGGACGACGAACGGGCCCGCGGCCGGCAGTGGGCACTGGGCGTCCAGGCGGTCCTCACGGCCGCGGGCATGATCTGGTACCCGTCCACCTGGTACGGCAACTCCGGGTTCCTGGCGGCGGCGCTCCTGCTGCTCGTCCGCCGGCGGTGGGCGGCGTGGGGCGGGTTCGCGCTGGTGATCGCGGCGCAGTTCGCCGCCGCGCTGCCGGTCCGGCCGACGGTCGCGGAGGCGGCCTACCTCGCGGTCGGGCACACGGCGTTCGTCGGGATCGCGCTGTACGGGGTCGCCCGGCTCGCCGACCTCATCAGCGACATGCGGCGGACCAGGGACGCGCTCGCGCTGGCCCAGGTATCGCGCGAGCGGCTGGTCTTCGCCCAGCAGTTGAACGAACGCGTGGGCGTGAGCCTCGAACGGGTCGTCCGTGACGGGGACGCGGCGGACCCGGCGGCGGTCAGGCGGCGGCTGGACGTGGCGCGGGCGGCGCTCAACGAGACGCGGTCGGTGGCGCACGGATACGGGCGCGACCACCTCGCGGGCGCGCCGGTCGCGGACGACCTGACGGCGACCGGGGCGGCGGTGCTCGGGGCCGCGACGCTCTGCCTCATGATCGTGCCCACGGAGCTGAGGCAGTTCCTCCGCGTCGACCTGGGCGCGCTCGAGACGGCGGTGTTCTTCGCGTCGCTCGCCGCGTTCGTGCTGCTGTTCCTGCGCGCCTGCGCCCCGACGCGCCGGCCGCCGTGGACGCTGGTCGTCTTCGTCCCGGCGCTGGGCCCGCTGCTCCTGTTCGACCTGTCGGTGTGGCACGTGGTCCTCTTCCTGCCGGGCCTCGTCCTGGTCGTCGTGCGCGGGTGGGCGCGGTGGGTCCTGGCGGTGCCGCTGATCTGCATGGATCCGCTGCTCGTGATCTGGGACGCGCAGCTCGGCGACCCGACGCCGCTGGGCATGGCCTACGAGATCGTGTGGTCGGGTGAGCGGGCGCTGCTCGTGTGCGGGCTGGTCCGCATGGGCGAGCTGGCCCTGCGGGTCAAGGAGGCGCGGGCGGAGCTGGCCAGGACGGCGGTGGCCCGCGAGCGGCTCCGGTTCGCGACCGACCTGCACGACCTGCTCGGCCTGGGGCTGTCGGTGGTGGTGCTCAAGAGCGAGCTGGCGCTGCGGCTGCTGGGCAGGGACCCCGACCGCGCCCGCGCCGAGCTGTCCGAGGGCCTGGCGGCGGCCCGCCGCGCCCTGGCCGACATGCGGGACGTCGTGGCCGGGCGCGGTGAGATCGAGCTGGCGGCGGAGGCCGAGTCCACGCGCGCGGCGCTCGCGGCCGCCGGCATCGAGGTGTCCGGGACGGTCCAGCCGGTGCCGCTGCCGCCGGAGACCGACACGCTCCTGGCCACCGTCCTGCGCGAAGGGGTCACCAACGTGCTGCGGCACAGCGATGCCGACCGGTGCGAGCTGACCGTCGAGGCGGTCGCGCGGAGGGTCCGGCTGCGCCTGGTCAACGACGGTGTCCGGGGTCGCGCCGGCGCGCCCGGCGTGGGCTTGGAGAACCTGACGCGCAGGGTGCGTGAGCTGGGCGGGACGCTGACCGCCGGCAAGGACGGGGACGCCTTCCGGCTCGCGGTGGAGGTGCCGCTACAGCCAGCCCTGATCGGTCGCGATGCGGATCGCGTCGATGCGGTTCCTGGCGTCCAGCTTCAGGACGGCCGACGACAGGTAGTTGCGGACGGTGCCCCGGCTCAGTGAGAGCGACCGGGCGATGTCATCGGCCTCCGCGCCGGTCGCCGACAGCCGGAGCACGTCGGCCTCCCGCGCGGTGAGCGGGCTGTCCGCCCGTTCGAGCTCGGCGAGGGCCAGCTGAGGGTCCACCACCCGCTCCCCCGCGACGGCCTTGCGGATCGCGGCGATGAGGTCGTCGGCCGGCGCGTGCTTGAGCAGGAACGCCGAGATCCCCGCGGACAGGCCCCGGCGCAGATACCCCGGCTTGCCCAGACCCGTCAGGACGACCGTGCGGCAGGCAGGGAGCTTGACGCGGAGTTCGGCGGCGGCGTCCAGGCCGTCCATGCCGGGCAGGTCGATGTCGAGCACGGCCACATCGGGGCGGGCCCGAACGGCCGCGTCGACGATCTCGTCCCCGCGCTCGACCGTGGCCACCACCTCGATGTCGTCCTCGAGCCCGAGGACGGTGGTCAGCGTCTCCCGCAGGATCCGGACGTCCTCGGCGACCATCACACGGATCATGTGATTCCTTCACATCGAAGTGCTGAACCCGGCCACTACCGGCGAATTCTCCGGATTGCGAGTCTAATCACGCCGACACCGGCGCACTCAGAACCGGAGGAAACCATGCGAAAGCTCATCGCCTCGACGTACGCCACTCTCGACGGATTCATCGACAACCCCCACGAATGGTCGCTGCAGTACTCCGAGGAGGAGTCCCAGACCTACGCGTTCACCATGACCAAGAACGCCGACGCGCTCCTGCTCGGCCGCGTCACCTACGAGGGAATGGCGCAGGCGTGGCCGAACATGGGCGGCAACCCCTACGCCGACCACGTCAACTCCATGGACAAGTACGTCGTCGCGAGCCAGCCCGTGGACACCTCGTCCTGGAAGCCGACCACGGTCATCGACGGGGCCGACCTCGTCGGCGCGGTGACCGAACTGAAGAAGCGGGACGGCGGCGACATCCTCATCTGGGGCCACGGCCGCCTGACCGACGCCCTCGCCGCCGCCGGGCTGCTCGACGAGCACAAGATCTGGCTCTACCCGGTCATCAAGGGCACCGGCGAGCCGCTGTTCCGCCCGGAAAGCGCCGGAACCGTCGAGCTGGTCGACTCGACCATCTTCCCGAGCGGAGTCGCCGTCCTCACCTACCGTCCGCTCACCGGCTGAACCGACCGGCATCGCCATTCCGGCGAGGAAACGGAAGGCGTGCGGCCACCGGCGCGGCACGCCTTCCGCACCTCCCGGTGCCGGTGCCGAGTACGACAAGCCGCTCAAAGCCCTGTTCTTCCGCCTCCTGCTCGTGACGAGGCGGCGCACTTCGCTCAGATGACGCCCGCTTCGGCGAGCCAGCGCCACAGCTCGTCCTGCGGGACGATCGTGACGCCGAGCTTCTCGGCCTTGCCGGTCTTCGAGGCGCCGACGTTGTCGCCGGCGAGCAGGTAGTCGGTGCCCGCCGAGACCGACGAGACGGCCTTCGCCGCCGCCTGCTCGACCAGGCGGGTGACGTCCGGCCTGCTGATCTTGGCGCCCGAGCGCGGGTCGGTGAACGCCCCGGTGATCACGACGGCCCGGCCCTTGAGCGGCGAGTCGCCCGCGGCCGCCGCGTCGACCGGCCGGTCCTCGGGGAGCACGTCGAGGTTCACGCCGCGCTCCCGCAGCGCCGCGATCTCCGCCAGCACCTCGGGGCGGGCGAAGAAGGCGACGATGCTCTCCGCGACCGCGGGGCCGATGTCGCGGATCGCCACCAGGTCCTCGGCCGTCGCCGCCGCGACGTCCTCGATGCGCTCGTAGCCGGCCAGGCACAGCCGCTTGGCCGTGCCCTCGGACGCCATCGGGATCGCCAGCCCGATCAGCGCCCGCCGCAGCCCGACGCCCTTGGACGCCGCGATGGAGTCGACCATGTTCTTCGCGCTGACCTCGCCCATCCGCTCGTAGCCGAGGAGCTGATCCACCGTCAGGTCGTAGAAGTCGCTGCGCCGCGTGAGCACGCCCTCCTCGGCGAGCTTCTCGATCCAGGTGTCGCCGACGCCCTCCATGTCGGCCGCCTGCCGCGAGGCCCAGTGCATCAGCCGCCGCATCGCCTGGGCCGGGCACTGCAGGTTCACGCACCAGCGCTCCTCGCCGGCGCCGCGGACCTCCAGCTCGGACCCGCACGACGGGCAGTGCACCGGCGGGACGATCTCGACCTCGCTGCCGTCGCGCCGCTCCGGCAGCGAGCGGCCCGCGAACGGGATCACGTCGCCGCGCCGCACGACCGCGACCGTGTCGCCGATCCGCAGGTCGCGCTCGCGGATCAGGCGCGGGTTGTGCAGGGTGATGTTCTCGACCGTGACGCCGCCGACGAACACCGGCGCGACCTTGGCGCGCGGCGGGACGCGGCCGATCTTGCCGACCGGCCACTCGACCGACAGCAGGGTGGTGAGCTTCTCCTCCGGCGGGTACTTGAACGCGATCGCGCCGCGCGGTTCGGCGCTGTTGAAGCCCGCCGCGTCGAACGCCGCCGGCTCGTGCAGGCGGACGACCGCGCCGTCGATGTCGTAGTCCAGCCCGTCGCGGCGGCCGCCGATCTCGTGGATCGCGTCCATCACCTCGGCGGCGTCCGCGCACACGTACTGGGCGACCGGCTCGAAACCCGCCGGGAGGCCGATCGCGGCGCCGTCGCGGTCGGCTCCGAACGCGTAGAAGCGCAGCAGCCGCTTCGCCTGGACCGCCGCCTCGGGGTCCTTCAGCACCAGCGTCCCGGCGGCGCCCGAGCGGGGATTGGTCAGCGTCTTGTCGGGGTGGGCCTCGTTGTAGGCGGCCCAGACCGACCGCAGCATCACGGCCTCGCCGCGGACCTCGACGCGCCCGGGCTCCTCGATCTCCATCGGGAGGCCGGGGATCACGTGCCGCACCTTCTCGGTCACCAGCTCGCCGACCGCGCCGGTGCCGCGCGTGGCGACGTAGTCGAGCCTCCCGCCGGTGTAGACGACGCTGAGCGAGAGCCCGTCGAGCTTCTCCGACACGCGGAAGACCTGGCCGCCGAAGCGCTCGCAGAACGTGCGGATCTGCTCCTCGCTCGTCGCCTTCGCCAGCGAGAGCATCGGGCGCGCGTGGCGCACCGTCGGCCCGGCGAGCTCCGCCGGCGCGTTGACCCTGCCGAGCGGGCTGTCGGCCGGCTCCAGCTCGGGATGCTCGGCGACGAGCGCCGCCAGCTCGTCCTTCAACGCGTCGTAGTCGGCGTCCGGCAACGGGCTGTCACCGGCGCCGTAGTACAGGTCGTTCAGCCGCTTGACCTCGGCGGCCAGCTCAGCGATGCGCTCCTCGACGTCCACAACCCCGATTAAACGCGAAGCCACCGACACTATTCACCCGCCGATCCTCACCCGCCGTCGCGCTCCCGCGGTCGGACCTCAGCGGCCCAGGCCGGCGTCGCGGGCGCGGGCCATCGCCTCGGCGCGGTCGGCGACCTGGAGTTTGGCGAAGACGTTCGAGACGTTGTTGCGGACGGTCTTGGGCGACAGGCCGAGGCGCTCGGCGATCGCCGGGTTCGGCAGGCCGAGCGCGATCAGTTCGAGGACGTCGCGCTCGCGGGCCGTCAGCTGCGGGAAGGGCTCCCCGGCCGGGCGGGCGACCGCGATCCGGGCGAAGTAGTCCGCCACGCGTCCCGCCAGCGCCGGGCCGAAGATCACCTCGCCGCCCGCGACGGCGGCGACCGCGCGCAGGATCTCCTCCTGGTCGGCGCCCTTCACCAGGTAGCCGCGGGCGCCGGCGAGCATGGCGGCGAACACGCTCTCGTCGTCCTCGTGCATGGTCAGCACGAGGACGCCGGTGTCCGGGTGCGCGGCGAGGATCCGGCGGGTCGCCTCCACGCCGCCGAGCCGCGGCATCTGCAGGTCCATGACGACGACGTCCGGGCGCAGCCGCCCCGCCGTTTCCACGGCGACCGCGCCGTCCGGCGCGGTGCCGACGACCTCGACCTCCCCCGTGGACTCCAGCATCAGCCGCAGCCCGTCGCGGTACACCGGGTGGTCGTCGGCCAGCAGCACCCGCGGCGTCACGGCGCGCTCCCCGCGAACGTCAGCGGCTCGGGCGCGTCGCCGCCGGAGCCCCGGCCGAACGGCAGCACGGCGTGCACGCGCGTCCCGCCGCCGGGGCGCGCCGACACCGCGCACCGCCCGCCGAGCTCCTCGGCCCGCTCCCGCATCCCGACCAGGCCGACGCCGACGAGCGCGCCCGGCGGCATGCCCCGGCCGTCGTCCACGACCTCCACCTCCAGCGCCTCCGCGGTCGCCTCCAGCCGGACGTCGCAGTGCGCCGCCCCGGCATGGCGGGAGACGTTCGCCAGTGCCTCGCTCACGATCCGGTACGCCGCCTCCTCCGCCGCGGCCGGCAGCGGCGACAGCCGTCCCGCGCAGCTCAGCCGCACCCGCAGGGACCGCCCCTGGAACCGCTCGGCGAGCTGCTCCACCGCCCCGACCAGCCCGAACTGGTCCAGGGACGGGGGACGCAGGTCGTGGACCAGGCGGCGGACGTCGGCCAGCACGCCCGACAGGTCGCCGCGCACCGAGCGCAGCGTCGCGTCGGCGGCGGCCGCGTCGCGCGGGGCGAGGTTGCGGGCCGCCTCGATCTTCAGCGCCGCGGCGGCCAGCGACGGGCCGAGGCCGTCGTGCAGGTCGCGGCGCAGCCGGCGCCGCTCCTCGGCGATCCCCGTCACCAGCTGCTCCCGGCTGCGCTGCAGCTCCTCGGTGAGCGCCGTCGCCCGCGCGGCGGCGGCCGCCTGCCGGACGACGTCGGCGAGGAGCCGCTGGTCGGCCGCCGGGAGCCGCGCCCCGCTCCGCGGCACCAGCGCCAGCCGGCCGATCGCCGCGCCCCGGTACCCGAACGGCAGGACCAGGACGTCGTCGCGCGGCGTCCCGTGCTCGACGACGACCGTCTTTCCGTCGGCGCGGTCCAGCTCGACGCGCACGTACGGGGAGCGGAACGACTGCGCCACCGCCCGCGCCACCTCCAGCAGCAGCTCGTCCGGGCCCATGGACCGCTCCAGCCGCCGCGCCAGCGCCGACACCACGTCGTAGGGCTCCGCCCGGCCGGTCAGCACCCGGTTCACCCAGCGCTGGAGGCGCAGCCGCAGCGGCGCGTACAGGACGGCGACCACGCCCGCGCCGGTCACCGCGGCGAGCGGCTCGTCGATGACCGTCCCGGCGCCGACGAACACCGCCACGTCGATGCCGATCACCGCGGCCGCCAGCGCCGCGTACAGCAGCGTCCAGCCGAGCAGCAGGTCGACGTCGTAGAGCCGGTACCGGGCGACCGCGACCAGCACCGCGACCGCGACGGCCGCGTGCATGAGGATGAGGGAGATGTCGCCGATCCACCAGTCCACCGACGGCGGCGTCACCTCCGTGAGCACCATGCCCGCCGCGAAGAGGACGACGTTGGCCGCGAGCGCCAGCAGCATCCACCGCAGCTGCGTCCGCCGCACCGGGTCGGACCGGCGGAAGCGCACCGTGAACGCCGCGATGGACACCCCGAACGAGAAGAGGAAGCCGACCCAGAACATCCAGCCGGACACCGGCCAGAGCGCGTCGGGCAGCGGCGGGGTCAGCGGGTCCAGCGGGACGCCCCGCAGGCCCGGCGCGAGCGGCTCGCCGTGGGAGAACACCCGCCACGGCACCATCAGCAGCGCCACGACCCCGACGGCCTGCGCGGTGATCGCGGCCGCCACGGGCCACCGCCAGCGCCGCGACGGCAGCCGCCCGTCCGGGAAGAACATCAGCGTCAGCGGCACGATCATGTTGATCATCGGGCCGAAGCGGGCGCCCGCGTACACCGTCGCCGCCGTGAGCGGCAGGCCGCCGCCGTGCTCCACGACCGACAGCGACGCGTACGCCGCGGTGATCCCGTCCAGGACCGCGATGAACCCGCCCGCCAGCATGAGCCACGTCAGCGGGTGCCGCGGCAGCCGCGTCGCCAGCACGCCGCCCGCGACCGCCAGCGGCAGCCCCGACCCCGCCGACGTTC
>NZ_VCKZ01000165.1 GCF_005889745.1 Actinomadura geliboluensis | reverse complement strand
GAGGGGGTCAGCGGCGGCGGGCGGTGCCGACCCCGCGCCAGCCGGGCCGCCACCACCAGCGCCGCCACCGACTGGACGGCGGTCAGCGCCCTCACCGCCGGACTCCCGCACGACCGGCCCCCGCCGCACCGGGGGCGGCGAAGTCACGCTCCAGCAGGGACGCGACGATGCGGCCTCCCATCGCGACCATCGGCAGCCCGCCGCCCGGGTGCGTCGACCCGCCCACCAGGTACAGGCCGCGCCGGGGCCCGCGGTTGCCGGGCCTGCGCAGCGGCGCGGTCCGGCCCCCGTACGCGGTGCCGTAGATCGCACCGCCCGGCGCGCCGTACCGGTCGCGCAGATCCGCGGGGGTGAAGAACTCCACGAACCGCAGCCGCCCCGCCAGGTCGTGCCCGCGCCGCGCCAGCCGCTCCAGCACCAGCTCCCCGTAGGACTCCGGCGCCATCGGCCATCGCCCGGGATCTCCGGCCGGAACGTTGACCAGCATCACCTGGTTCTCCGCCCCGGGCGGTGCCTGGGCCGGGTCGTCCACCGCCGAGCAGCCGATGTAGACGGTCGGGTCCCGCGGCGGCTGGCGGCGGCGGAAGATGTCGTCGAACTCGCGGCGGTAGTCGGCCGAGAACAGCACCGAATGGTGCGGCAGCCCGTCGGTCCGTCCCTCGACGGCCGCGAGGATCAGAAGCGCCGACGAGGACGGCCCCAGCCGGGCCATTCGGCGCACCCTCCGCCGGTCGGGGAGCAGCCGGCCGTACAGCGCGGCGGCGTCGGCGTTGACCACGACCGCGTCCGCCTCCTCCCGCTCACCGGACGCCAGGATCACCCCCTTGACCGACTCGCCGTCCGCCAGGATCCGGGTGACCTCACTGCTGGTGCGGACGTCCGCCCCCGCCTCCGCCAGCAGCTCCGCCAGATCGCCGGCGAGCCGGGCGAGGCCGCCCGGCACGTACCATCCGCCGTCCCCGTGCTCGATCGCCGGGACGCAGCCCAGCGCGGCCGGGGCCCGGTACGGGCTCGACCCGGCGTAGGTGGCGTAGCGCCCGACGTACTGCTGCAGCCTCCGGTCGGTGAAGAAGCGCCGCGCCAGGCCGTGCAGCGTTCGCCCAGGGGCGACCGCCAGCAGGTCTCCGAGCCTGGCCCCTTCCGGAGGACGTCCCACCGGGCCGGCGAAGAACGTGCGCTCGGACGCCGCGAGGCAGCCCTTGGCCCAGCCGTGGAAGGCTCGCCAGGCGGCGCCCTGGCCAGTGGCGAGCCGGTCCACCTCGTCGGCCATCCGGGCGGGGTCGCGGAAGGCGCGCAGGCAAGCGCCATCGGCGAAGCGGTACCGGCAGAGTTCGTCCAGCCGGACGAACTCGCGGTCGACGCCCAGTTCCCTGAACAGGCCCGGCAGGGTGAGCAGCGACGGGCCGAGCGAGAACGTGAAGCCGTCCCGTCGGCGCTCGGCGAGCTTGCCGCCCAGCCGCCCCAGCTTCTCGTGCAGCCGGACCTGATGGCCGCCGCGCGCCAGCAGCAGGGCGGCGACCATCCCGCCGACCCCGCCGCCGACCACGATCACCTCCGCCATCCGCGCCTCCAGGCCGCCCTTCCCGCACACCGCGGACCCGGCGCCGGCCGGCGCTGCGGGCTCCGCGCCGGCCGGCGCCGGAACGCCGCCACCGCGGCCGGAACCGCGAACATCCCCATCGCCGACCCGCCGGCGAGCGCGACGAGCCGGTCGGGCGGATCGAACACCGCCGCGAACCCCAAGGTCTCCATGCCCGCCATCACCCCGTACAGCGCCACCAGCCATCCGGAGGCGTCGCGCTCCCACCCCGCGATGGGCTCCAGCACGCCCATCAGCAGCGCCGACACTCCGAGCCACCCGGCGTAGTTGCTGACCGGCACGCCCCGGTACGCCCCGCCGTCCACCCATCTCCACAGGTCCTGGCGCAGCATCTGCGGATCAAGGAACAGATCCCACGCCGTCAGCGCCGCGGCTCCCACGGCGATGCGCGTGCACGTCCGCTCCACCGGGACGAGCGTGGCCGCGACCGCGTGCGACGCCGCGCCCATGCCCGCCCACGCCACCGCGACCGCCACCGGGACACCGCCCACCTGCGGGCGCAGTATCGGCGTATAGGTGTACCTCCCGAACGGGACACCCGTCCGCACACCGGTCCACTCCGCCGCGTAACCGATCGCCGCCGCCGCGCCCGCGGCCCCGGCCGCACGCCGAGGTCCCCGCCGCGACGCCACGAAGCACGCGGCTCCCGCGGCCATCAGACCGACCACCGGACCGGTCAGCCGCACGGGGTCCGCGCTCAGCCCGGACGCCACCTGTGCCGCGACCATCCCCGCCAGGCAGCCGGCGCCCGCGATCACCGGACCGGTCGAGCTTCGTCCGCCCCGCACGGGCCTCGCGGACCTCGCGGCCGGAACACCACGCATGGATCCCCCACTTCGCCTTCGGGACTCGCCGACGGTCAGCGCGCTGATGACGCCCTCGCCGTCCTCACGCCGCGGTCGCTCACCGGTGGTGATCCGGCGGCCAGGTCGGACGCCACCACGCACGCCCGCGCGATCGCGGCGGCGGCCGACGAGCCGTGCGCCACGACGACCGTCCCGTTCAGCCCGAGCAGCGCCGCACCGCCGTGAGTGTCGGCGGTGTACGGGCGCGCGACCTCGGCCAGCCGCTCCGGCGGCGCGATGCCGGCGCGTGCGACCAGTTCCACGGTGGTGCGGACGCAGCCCTCGATGTTCTTCAGCACGACGTTGCCGGTGAAACCGTCCGTCACGAGGACGTCGACGAACCCGGCGAGCACGTCGTGGCCCTCGACGTTGCCGTGGAACCGGACGGGCAACTGCGCCAGCCGGCCGGCGGCCTCCCGGACGAGCCGGTTGCCCTTGCCCGGCTCGGTGCCGATGGACAGCAACCCGGCCGACGGGTCGGCCACGCCGAGGACGGCTCGCGCGTACGACGCGCCCAGCAGCGCGAACCCCGCCAGCATCTCCGGCGTCGGGTCGGTGGTCCCCCCGGCGTCGATCAGCACGGTCGAACCGGTGAGCGTCGGCAACGCCACCGCCAGCGCCGGACGCACCACGCCCTCCCGTCTACCGAACGCGCGGACCGCGCACGTCACCACCGCACCGCTCGATCCGGCCGAGACGAACGGGCCGCCCGTTCGACGCGCCAGCTCGCATCCGGCCATCAGGCTGGACGACCGCTGGGCGACCGCTCCCGCACCGCTCTCGGTCATGGGCACGACGCCGTCCGCGTGCACCACGCCGACCTCGCCCAGGCCGCCGTGCCGCCGGAGTTCGCGGTGCAGGTCCTCTGCCCGGCCCACGAGGGTCACCGGCACTCCGTGCTCGCGGCACGCCGACAGTGCTCCGGGCACCGTCTCGGCGGGCCCGTGGTCGCCGCCCATCGCGTCCAGCACCACGGGGGGCACCCCGTCCGCTCGCTCACCGGCCATGTCAGGCCGCCCCGGACGGTACGCGGCGCTCGGCGCGGCCGGCGGCGGACGCGGCCAGCAGGTGCCGCGCGAAGATCACCGCTCGCCGGCGGCACGGCACCCGCGCACGCGCCGCCAGCACGTCGTGGCCCACCTCGGCGATCTGCCGCAGGATGCCGCCGTACAGCTCGCACGCAGCCCGGATGCACGGGCGGGACGACGGCACGAGCAACTCCACACCGTCGAGGGCGCGGCGGTAGTGGGCGCGGGCGCGGACCGCCTCGAACGCCACCAGGTCGCGCAGGGCACGGCTGCTCGAGGCGGCGGCGAGGTCCTCCTCGGTGACCCCGAACTCGGCCAGGTCCTCCTTCGGCAGGTAGACCCTCCCGCGAGCCAAGTCCTCGGCGACGTCCCGGAGGAAGTTCGTCAGCTGGAAAGCCCGCCCCAGCTCGCGGGCGGGCTCCCGCGCCGCCCGCTCGGCGCCCGGCACCGTCTCCAGGACGGGAAGCATCATCAGCCCGATGGCGGCCGCCGAGCCCTCCATGTACGTCAGCAGGTCCTCATAGGTGCCGTACCGGGTGACGGACAGGTCGGTGCGCATCGACCGCAGGAACGCGTCTATGTCGGCCTGCTCGACGGCGAACGAACGCACCGTGTGCACGAAGGCCGGCAGGACCGGATCCCTTATCGGTTCACCGGCCAGGCAGCCGTTCAGCCTGGCGGTCACCGCGTCGAGCGCCGCGACCCGGCCGTCCGGTGCGGCGGTCCCGCACTCGTCGACGATGTCGTCGACGTGGCGGGCGAAACCGTAAAGCGCGTGCACATGCCTGCGCTTCCACGCGGGCAGCAGCAGGGTGGCGAGGTAGAAGGAGCGCCCGTGGCGGGCGTTGAGGCGGCGGCAGTACTCGTAGCTCGCGGTCAGCGTCATCGACTGGCCTCTGTTCTCCCTCATCGCCGGTTGGTCCGTCTATCGGCGCACGACCGTCGATCGGTTGCGATCCTCCGCAAGACCACCAGGTGACGTGTTACCGGCGACCTCTCCCCTTCCGGTCGGCCGCGTCCTACCCGGCAACGTGGCGCACAAGCGAGTGTTCAACGGATCTTTGCCCGCCGAGCGCGCGCTGACGGCGGCGCGTGCAGCGTTCCCTCCCGCACCATGAGTGCCGGCACGAGGTCGGCCAGTGGTTCGGGCAGCGCGATCGGCTCGTCGCCCAGGTGGATCTGTACTTGGCCGTCGCCGGGGTGGATGTGGCCGATGGTCAGGCGGCTGATCGCCGAGCCATTGGGCGTAGAGGAGAACGAGGAGGCCGGCGACGCGCCGGCTTAGACAAGCTGCTTGGTCATCAGGGCCGGCTGTGTTTACCGCGTTGCTCCAGGCGCAGGGCGCATGGCGGCGGAAAGTAGGGTTTGGATCGTGAAGAGGGCACGGCGGACCTCTGCCGTCGCCGAAGTTGCACACCCGCCGTGGCCAGGTTGGTGGGACCTGCTCCCGGCGGCGGCCGTCATCGTCGCGCAGTTGCTCGTGTGGGCGGCCCCTGACGTGTCGTCTGCGCTCGAACACGTCCTCGCCCTGGGATCTGCGGGCATCGTCGGCGGGGCCGCGAAGGCCGTGTTCGCAGTGCTCGGCATGTGCGTCGCCGCCGGAGCGGTGGCCGTGCGCCGGACCGTGCCCGTGTGGGCCCTCGGCGGGGCGCTGACGGCGGCCTTCTTGGCCGTCGGCACCGGCGGAGCATCCGTGGTGTGGCCGTTCGCGCTGGTGGTCGTGCTGTATTCGCTGGCCGTGCACCGTACGGCCGGGCTGGCCGCGGCAGGAGCCGCCGTGACTTCGGTGGCGGCCGCCGTGGCGGTCGCCGCCGCAGGTGCGGCTCCCAGGACCGCGGCGGGGGCGGGGCTGCTGGCGGCGGGCGGTGCCGCGATGGTCTGGGTGCTGGGCAGGTCGCGGCGGCGCAGGCGGGCGGACCGGTCGGCGCTCGCCGCCTACCGTGCCGGCGCGGCCGCGGTGCCGCGGTTCGCCGCCGAGGCCGAGCGGGAGCGGCTGACCGCCGAGCTGCACGACGTGGCGGCGCACCGGCTCACCGGCATCGTGGTGTCGGCCGCCGCCGCGACCCGCCTCGCCGATCCCGACTTGGCCGCGGAGGCGACGCGTCATGCCGCGAGCGCGGCTCGGCAGGCCCTGGCGGAGCTGGACCGCCTCATCGAGGCCGCCGGGACCGTGTCTCTCGACGACATCGACGCGCTGGTCGCCGAACACGCGTCCGTCGACTATCTGCGTACGGCCACCGCCGCGCCGCCGGACGTCGTCGCGGCGGCCCACCGAGTGGTGCGCGAGGCGCTGACGAACGCCCTCAGGTACGCCTCGGGCGCTCGCCGTGTCACCGTCGAGGGAACCGCTGCCACGCTCACCGTCACGGTCACCGACGGGGGCGGCCCTCCCCTGGCGCCCGGCCTCGGCACCGGCCACGGCTTGGCCGGACTGCGCTCGGCCACGCGGTCCCTCGGCGGTTCGTTCTCCGCGGGCCCCGACGGCACCGGATGGAAGGTGCACGCCGAGTTCCCTCTCACCGCAGCGCCCGCGCCCGGGACCGTCCGGCAGCACCGGAACGGCGGTCCGCACGATGTGCTCTCGACCTCCCCGCGGCAGCGGCCCGGACGGTCGCGTGCTGCCACGCTTGTGGCCTTCCTGAAGGGCCCGGGCGGCTGGCGGGGCCCGGCCGCGCTGGACGCGGTGCTGGTCGTGCTGGCGGTCGCGCTGTCCCTGGGGGCCGAGCTGCCGCCGGGAGATGACCCAGACCCCTTCTCCTCGCCGCTCGTCGGCGCCGCGCTGGCGGCGCTGTTCACCGTGCACGCGTTTCCGCTCTGGTGGCGGAGGCGCGCGCCGCGTGGCGCGCTGACCATCGTCCTCGCGACGCTCCTGGTGTGGGTCGGGCTCGACCTGGCCGGCTGGCCCGGCCCGCCCCTCAGCGATGTGCTCCTCTGGTACTGGTGGGTCGAACTGGCGCTGGTCTACGCGGTCGCCGCCTTCCCCCCGGGCGGACGGACCTGGCCGGCGCCCCTCGCCGTCGCTGCCGTGGGCGGGGCGGCCCTCGCCAGTGGGCACGGCATCACAGGGAACCGTGCGGCCGCTTGGGCGGCCCTCACCGCGGCGCTCGCGGTCCCGTGCCTGGCGTCCTGGTCGCTCGGTGCACGCACCGCCGCACGCCGGCGACGGCAGGACGCGATCACCGCGCGGGACCGCGACCGGCTCGCCCGGGAGGTCTCCGCGGCCGCCGAGGCCGAGCGCCGGCGGATCGCCGACGGGCTGCGCCGCACCGCGCGCCGGCACACCCGGGCCGTGGCCGACGAAGCCGACGCCGGCCGTCTCGACCGCGTCCTCGCCGAGGCCAAAGCAGGGCTGGCCGCGCTCCGGGAGCTGCTCCGCGAGCTGCGGGCACGCGACGACGGAGGCGACCCGCCGCCGACCGTCGACGGCATCGCCGCCCTGGCGGCGCGGCGCGGCGCCGCCGTCCGGTTCGCCGGCGAACGCCGGCCGCTACCGCCCGCCCTGGAGGTCGCGGCGTACCAGGTGGCGCGGGAGTTGCTCGCCGGCGGGGACGCGATCACGGTCGCGTTCTCCGGCCGTGGCCTCACGGTGTCCGGGCGGGCTCCCGGGGCGCCCGGCGGTGCAGCGGCGGAGCGGCGCCTGCGCACGCTGACGGACGCCTGCGGCGGTACGCTGACGATCGCCGACGACGGCGTGGCGCGCGGATGGCTGCCGGAGGTGTCCAGCCCTTGATCGAGACGACCGGTGCGGGCTTCCCGGCAGCGGTCCCAGCGGTGCCCTCGTGATCCGCGTGGTGATCGCCGACGACCAGGCCGTGGTGCGCGCCGGGATCGCCGCCATGGTCGGCGCCGAACCCGACCTGACCGTGGCCGGCCAGGCGGGCGACGGCGACACGGCCGTGGCCCTCGCGGCCTCGCTCCGTCCCGACGTCGTGCTCATGGACGTCCGCATGCCCGGCGCCGGCGGGCTCGCCGCGACGGCGAGGATCACCGCCGACGTCCCCTCGACCCGCGTGGTCGTGCTGACGACGTTCGATCTCGACGAGTACGTGTTCGCCGCCCTGCGCGCGGGCGCTTCGGGCTTCCTGCTGAAGGACGCCGACCCGGAGCGGGTGATCGACGCGGTGCGGCTGTGGCCGAGGGAGATCGTGCCCCGGGCCGGGTCCGCGGGCGGCAGCCTCAACTCCGCCGCGCTGAGCATGTGCAGGTCGAGCAGGACGCCGTCGTGGGAGATGCGGGCACCGTCCAGCCGCAGCCGCCGACCGATGCTCGTCCCGGACAGGTCGACCGTGCCGCGGGCCGTCAGCCCGTTCGCCGTGAAGTCGGTGGCCACGTCGCTGCGGCTGAAGACGAACACGACGCCGTCCCGCCCCAGCAGGCGCACGGCGTCCAGCATGACGCCGCCGCCGACGGTGCAGCTGTGGAAGCGGACCCGTCCCTGCGCGGTGACTCTGCGCAGCAGCACGTCCCCGCCGATTCGCGGCCCCTCGGCCACGAGCACGACATCCCGCCCGTCGGACGTCAGCCGGGCGTCGTCCAGGTTCAGGTGGTCACTGATGCGTGTCCCGGTCAGCGAGATGGGGCCGCCCGTCACGGTGACGCCGCGGGCCTCTATCGCGCCGATCGCAGCCCGGTCGAGGTTCGCCGCGACACCGCCGGGATTGCCCAGCACCGCGCCCGCGAGGTGGAGGTTGGCCTGCAGTTCGGCCCCGATGAAGCGAACCTCTCCCTCCGCGCGGAACCCGTCCCCGCACCACAGGCCGCCGCGCACGGTCACACCGCCCGCGGCAAGGGCGACACCGCCCGGATTGCGCAGCACCGCGCCGGACATGTTGACGCTGCCCGTGATGTCGGCGTTGAAAAGACTGAAACGCCCGGTCACCACCAGCCCCGGTGCCCGCAACCGGCCGGCGAGGGCGATCCTGTCGAGGGCCAGCGCCGCCGACGGCGGCCCGGCGATCACGGCGTCGGTCAAGTCGATCAGGCCATCGACACGGGCGCCGCGCAGCCTGACCGCGCCCGACGCGCGGAGCGCGTTCAGCCGGACGCCGCCCGACGCCGACAGCCCGTCCGCGGACAGTGCCACGCCCGACGGACCGCCTCCGAGGTCGATCCCCGCCGCGGTCAGCGCACCGTCCACGCGGGCGTGGTCAAGGCATATGCCGTCGCGGACGGCGGTGCCGCTGAGATCCACGATCCCGTCGGCCCGCCAACAGGTGCCGTCCAGCGCGGGCAGGAAGCAGTCCCTCAGCCGGATGCCGCGCGTCGCGGCCTCGACCAGCCGCACCGGCTCGGTGAACTCGCAGTGTTCGGCGGACAGCGGCTGGCCGACGGCCGCGCCGGACAGGTCCAGCGCCCCGGAGATCCGGGCGCCGCACAGGCGGACGGCCGACGCGCGTCCCGGCTCCGGCTCCCGCGCGCCGAGGAGCAGGGCGGCGATCACCTCGGCTCGCACATCGCGGACCTGCGCGCCGGTGAGGTCCGTGAGCGCACCGTCCGGGAAGGCGTCCCAGACCCGCCGTTCCGCCTCGCCCAGATCAGGGAACACCCGCGGCCCGCTCCTGCAGTTCCAGGACCAGCGCGTGCGCCGCCGGGCCCAGGTTCCCGGCGAGCGCCAGCTCCGCGTCCCGCTCCATCCCGGTCAGCCCGCAGCGCTGCCGCAGCGCGCCGAGAAGGCCCCAGCCCGCCTCCGGGACGAGGGCGGGCAGGTCGTCCGGCAGCTCCCGGACCCAGTCCTGCACGGCGAGCAGGTCGACATGGCGCCAGCGCCGCCAGAACTTCAGGCAGCGCAGCACGATGCCCGCGCTGACCACCGGGTCCTTGCCGCGGTCCAGGACGACGAGCTTGCGGGGAACCGCGTCGAGGTGGGCCAGGCCGACGCCCAGCGGATCGACGATCTCGTCGTGGACGAGGTCGTAGTAGAGCGCGTTGACGGTCAGGTCCCGGGTCGCCGAGTCGTGTACGAGGTCGCCACCGAAGGCGGGAAAGCGGAAGCCGTCCAAGGCCAGCGGCCGGTACTCGAATATCCGCTGGCGCGTTCCCGGCGGGGCCAGCGACCAGACCAGCCGGGGCGACACGTTCGGCTCGAAGTCCCCGGCACCGTCACGCCGCCGCTGCCGGCGGTGCAGCGCCGTCAGCCGGCCGGGACCGGCGGTTCCGGTGCAGTCCAGGTCGCCGTCCGTCGCGGCGGGACCGTCCGCCAGCAGGTCCCGGACGGTCCCGCCGGCCACCCACACCTCGTGCCCCTGCGCCTGCAACGCCCTCAGCAGCCGCCAGATCGCCCTGCCGCCATCGCCGAGCTCCTCGATGCGGCTCAGGACCGACATCCGGACATGCGGGGGCGCCTGCTCGACCCGCCTGGCGCCCGTGAGCGGCGGCTCTCCGTGCCGCTCGACCCCCGCGCCGCCGGAGGGCAGCGGCCGGTCGGGCGGCTGGGCCAGATCCTCGTCGCCCTCGACGAGCAGACGGTCGCCGAGGGCGTCGGAGACGTAGGCGAAGCCGATCACTCGCTCATCGTCCACGATGTCGCCCCGCAGGACGGGACCATGCGGTGGACGTGAACGGGCTTCACTCATCGGGGGCTCCCATCGCCGCGGCCGGGGCTCGCCAGGCAACCACCGGCCTGTCGCATCTGCGTCGCAGCGGTCACCACGTCCAGCGGAACCCGGCTGCCGCGTTCTCCATCGTCGGCACGAACCAATGCACCCTGTGCTCCCGGTCCAGTACGACGGTCTCCTCGCTGAGGACGTGTCCGCCGCGGTAGTCGTCCCACACCGTCCACCACAACCGCAGCGGGCGCCGTTCCGGGTGGAACTGCACGACGATGTCCACGTTCTCCGTGCGGGCGTGCGCGACCCTCCGGTACTCGCAGGCGAGGTCGTCCCCTTCGAAGGCGACCTGGTAGTCGAGTGAGGTGACCTGCCCGGCCCGGAGCGGCGTGTTCAACGCGATCTCCAGGACGGGCCCGCTGCCTTCGAAGGTGTGCGTCGCCCTCAGCCGGCCGCCATGGATCCGGGTCACCTGCTTCACGGCGGGCCGCAGCCGGAACGGGAAGCTCTCCACGCCGTCCTCACAGGCCATGATCGCCCGGGTGGTGCGGTGCGCGGAGGCTCTGCCGTCGGCGCCGATCCAACGCCGCTCGAACACCGCCACCGTGCGGTGCCGCTGCCGGAGCGGGACGATCTGCGAACCCCGGAGCGTGCCGGTCACCGGCGGATTCGGCGCGGACCCCGACCGGGTCGCGCGCAGCCGCGCCGCATCGTCGGCGTTCATCTCGAACGCCTCGATGAACCAGGTGAGGGTCTCCCCCGACAGCACCTCGCCGCTCAGCGCCCGGTGGATCCGGTCCTTCAGCAGCCGGGCGAGCGCCGTCTGGCGCTCCGGCCGCTGCCCGGACTCCCACAGGTAGAGCGCGAGCACCTGGGCGACGGCCGCCTGGTTGACCGGGTCGGCGGCCGCGGTCCGCCGCCGGAACGGCTCCCAGCGGGCCCGGTACGGCTCGCGCGACAGCAGGGAGTGCAGAAGGTCTCCGGCCGCCCCTACGCTGCCCTGCCGTGGATCGCCCAACCCGGCCCCCTGCGACATTTCTGCGACGGGCCGCTGCTTCACTGAACGGCCGAAGCGACCCGGATCATCGGCGGCCAGCGTACCCATCGGCGCAGCGGATGGACGCGGCCGGCGAGCCTTGACAGGAGATGCCGTGATGGCGCACCGCCCGCTCAGTGCCTGGGTCGCCGCCGTACCGCTGTCCGCCGACGGGACCGCCGAGCGGCCCGGCTTCCTGGAGGTCAACTTCGGTGACGAGCGCGCCGACGCCCGTGACCTGCGGGTCTTCGCCACCGGGTGGGAACGGCGGGCGATACCGGCCGGTCTCGGTGGGCCGGTGCTCGGCCTCGTGCGGCAGGGCGAGGCCGTGCTCGAACTGGACGAGCTCGCCCGGCCGATTCCGGTCAGCGCCGAGGGCGCGGCGCTACTCTCCGGCCTGGAGGACCGCTGGCCCGACGCCGTTCTGCCGGCCTCCGGGGAACACGTGCTCGCCGCCGAAAATGTGGCCGTCCGCCACCTGCTCCTCTCCCGCCTCGCCGACGAGGGAGATCCGCCACCGGAGATCTTCCATTTCCTGCCATGGGAGCTCGTCGACGAACTCGTCCACGACATGCTGGGCGTGCTGGACGGTGCGGAACCCGGGCCGATCGTGGAGTTACGGCACTGGTTCACACCCGCCGGCCCACGGATCAGCGCCGCGTTGGAGCAGCTCGACGAGGGGCTGCGCGAACCCGACGACGCGGTCGCCCGCGTCGGCGCGACGGCGCTCTGCTCGCGTCTGCTGGCCTTCGACCCCGCGCGGATGCCGGAACGCACCCGGTCCGCACTGGGGTCGCTCATCGCGAACTGGGTGAAGCACGACCCGTTCCTCCGCCACACCGCAGCCCGCGCGCAGCTCCGGCTGTCGGGCGGCAACGACGACTCCGCCGCCGTGCGGGTGGACCCGCCTGCCGTCGCGGCCGACGACGGGCCCGCCGTGCGCCGCGTCCCCCGCGACGCCGCACGGCCGCCGTTCACCCTCGTCCACACGGCGCAGTCGAACGGACAGGTGACCGTGAACGTCGAGGCCCCGCTCCCGGAGCAGGAGGCACGCCGGGTCGACGCCGTCTACGGGATCATGTTCGTGCGGGTCGTCATCGACACGAGGGACGGCGTGACCCGCTACCTCATCCCGCTCCGCCGCCGGTTCGGCAGGCTCACCGGCCTCATCGAACTTCCGTTCCCGCGAGCCGGCTCGGTCGGCGCGGACCTGGACGGCCCGCCCATCGGCATCGCCGAGGCGCGCCACGCCGACCGCGAGGAGGTCCGCCGGTCGGTGCGCGTCCAGCGGAACGCGCTGACGCGCGACCTGTGGCGGCAGTTCGCCGTGCGGCTCGGAGCGGAGCATCCGCTGCACGGCATCGTGCTGGGCGAGCTGCCGTGAACCCGGACGACTACGCCGCCCTCATCCACGGCGAACCGGGCGGGGAGCTGCTGCGGGGCGGTGCCCTTTACCACTTCTCCAACGACGGTTACGGACCCGCGCAACCCCTGCTCGAACTGGTGCGCAGGCTGGTCGCAGAGTGCGCCGTCGGCGATCTCGAAACGCTGCACCGGGAGCTGTGCCCGTTGCACGAGGTACTCGGCGAGGGCAACTCGGACCGGCCGGACGCCGAGAGCGTCCCGCCGCCCTTCCGCGCGGGCGAGGCCGCCGCGGCCGGGGCGCTGCGGGCGCTCGCCGGCCTCGGCCTCCTCCTCGCCGACGACCGTCCCGGCGACGCGGAGTTGCGCGCCGCACTGACCTGGTACGGGGCGATCGCGCACACCTGCGCCGCACCGCCGCCCGGCCCCGGCGCCGCGGACGGGTGGGCGGCGTCGGCGACCCGCGCGGCGGAGCCGCTCGGGCGTCGGCTGCGCCAGCTCGACGGCATCGTGGCGGAGACCGGTGCGGCGGGGCCGGCGGCGGCCTGTGCGGAGATTCTGCGCCACCTTGCCCCGCCGGCCACCGGACGGCGCGCCCGCGCGGTCTTCTGGGCGCGCCGCGTCGCCTACCACCTCGGATTCCACCGCGTCCATACCGTCCGGGTCGTGTTCTCCCACCACAAGAACGTCGAGGCGCCCGCCAGGCTGCGGATGCGCCGGCGCCGGGGGCCGGACGCGCTCGTCCCGCATCCGGAGCACATGGCGTTCTTCTGCGCCGACGAGGCCTTCGGCGAGGCGCTGCGGCTCGCCTGGCGGGCCGCGGGGCGCAAGCGGCTCGGCACGGTGCTGTGGTCGCTGGAGGGCACGAACGGCACGCCGCCGCGGATCACCGGCGGGTCGCTGGGCGCCGCGCTCGCCGTCGTCCTCGACGAGTTCGGGCGGCGGCGACGGTGGTGGGTCCTGCTGGCGGTGCGGCGGCTGCGCTCCGGGACGGCGATCACCGGCGCGCTGGACGACGCGGGCGCGCTCGTCTCGGTCAGCGGATATGAGAACAAGCTCGCCACCATGGACGAGACCGGCCGGCTGATCGTCCCGTCGGACGACGTGGGAACGGCCAAGCGGCACGCCCCGGCGGCGGACATGGAGATCCTGGGCGCCGGCGACTGGCGGGACGCCGCGCGCAAGGCCCGCGCCCTGAGCGTCCGGGCCGTGATCATCCGCTCGGTCGCCGCCGCGGCCGTCGCGGCCCTGTTCATCGTCGGCATGGTC
The DNA here is from genome assembly GCF_005889745.1 of Actinomadura geliboluensis. Lineage (GTDB taxonomy): Bacteria > Actinomycetota > Actinomycetes > Streptosporangiales > Streptosporangiaceae > Spirillospora > Spirillospora geliboluensis. The sequence goes on along the minus strand of NZ_VCKZ01000165.1, from coordinate 4,323 downwards.
GTCAACGCCGCGAACAATGACTCGAAACGGCAGCGGCTCGCGAGCACGGTGGCGGAACTGGCGTCGGAGGCCGCCGACGCCGCCGCGGTCGATCCGTCCCTGCCACCGCTGCTCGCACTGGCCGCCTACCAGCTGGATCCGCGCTCACCCGTCGCGACGGACGCGCTGTACCGGGTGGTGCAGGACAACGCCGCCGTCGCCCGCAACGTCGACACCCACCATGACGCGGTGACGGCGCTCGCCGGGGGAGGCACCCTCTACGCCGCCACCCGGGACGGCACGCTCTCGGCCTGGGACGAGTCCCAGGGGCGGCGGGTCGCCGAACGCTCGCTCGACGGCCGCACCATCACGGCCATCGAGGTCAACGAAGCCGCTCCGCTGGTCGTCACCGCCGACAGCGAGGGCGGTGTGCGGCTGTGGCGGACGGACGGAGCCGAGCGGCTCACCGAATCGGCCGTCCTCGCGGCCGACGGCCCGCCGGGCGCGCAGGTCGGCACGACGACGACCGATCCGGTGGTCGGCCTGGGATTCACGGGCGCGGACCGGGTCTGGGCGCTTGCCGGAAGCGGAGAACTGCGCGTGTGGGACACGGTCACCCATGAGCGGCTTCTCACCAGGTCCGCAGAGGACATGCTCGGCGCCACTGCGGGCGGCGACGATCCCGCCTTCGTCGCGGTGACCGCCCTCGGCGGCGTGTGGGGCAACGTGAGCCTGCGCACCGCCCCGCGCACGGCGAACGCCCTGGCGGCGACCGCGTCCGGTGAAATTCTGGCCGTCGACGCCGTCCACGGCCGGGTCACGCCGTTCCTCAGCCTCCCGGAACTGGGCAGCTCCATCACGGCTCTCGCGCTCCGCTCCGCGTCGCCCGACGGGATCCTCGCCGTCGGCACCGATCACGGGGTGCAACTGTGGAACGCCCGCGAACGCAGGCAGCTGCCGACGGACGGCGGCGGGCCCGACCCGGTCACCGCGCTGGCCTTCGACGGCTCCGGCGAGGCACTGGCCATCGGAACCTCGCAGGGGACCAGGATGATCCCGGTGTCGCTGGGCGAGAAGCCCGTCAAGCGCGCGCCGCTCGGCAGGCCCGTGGGCGGTCAGGTCACGGTGTTCGCCCCCGACGCGGACCCGGGAGGGCTGCTGCCGGTCGGGCACCCCGACGGCACCATCACCTTCCTCGACCCGCGGAACCGGCGGGTCACCCAGCCGGCGGTCCCCGCGTCGACCGTCGCCGCATTCGACGGCTCCGGCCGGCTCCTGGTCACCGACCGCCTCAACAGCCGCAACTGGATCACCGGGCTCCACGTCATCAAACCCGCCGAAGGGCATGTCTACGACCCGGAGACCAAGGCGACCACGTATCGGACGATCCGCACGCTGAAACCCTCACCTCAGTGGTGGCCGGAGAACCAGCTCTTCTTCGTCCTGGACGCGGCTCTCACCGACCGCCTCGCCATCGTCGGCGGGCAGGTCTGGAAGGACGGCTCCTATCAGGGCATGGTCGCCGTCTGGGACTCGAGGACCGGTGAACCGCTGCGGCTGTTCCTCTTCCCCGGCGGACAGCCCGATCTCGTCCGCTCGGTGCGGTACCTGCCGGGGCTGTCCGCCATCGTCGCGCGCAACGGCGACGGCGATGTCCGGGCCTGGTCGACCCGCACGTGGAACGAGATCGCCGGCCTGTCACCCGGCGCCGGCGACATCTTCGCCGCGCATCCCGAGAAGGCCACCGCCGTCTTCGCGGCCACCGACGAGGGCGGCGACGGGGGCCGGCGGCAATCCCTGGTCTTCACGGACATGAAGACGTCGAAGACGCGCAGGATGCCGGTGAAGTACTTCGTCTCCGCGATGAGCTTCTCCCCCATACGAGATTACCTGGCGGTCCTCGGCAGCGATGACAAGGTGCACTTCTACGGCGGCGACGGCGCGGCGCACCCAGGAACTCCGGACATCACCCTGCGGTCCTCGGCCAAGGGCATCGCCATCGCCCCGGATGGAGAACGCATCGCCGTCGCGATGGAGGACGGCGACGTCCTCGTCTACGACGTCTCGACCGGGACCCTCACCATTCCGCCACTGCGCGACCCCGACGGCCTGCTGCCGACCCGGCCGGCCTGGGAAGGGCCCGGCGACATTCTCGCAACGATCGGCTATCGCAGGTCCCAGCGCCAGTCGGTGATCGACAGCGTGCAGTTCTGGCACACCAGGAAATTGTCATGGCGGCAGCAGATGTGCGCGCTGGCAGGACGGAACATCACCCGTTCCGAATGGCGGCAGTACGTGCACGGCGGATACGAATACCGAAGTCTCTGCCCGGATGAGGAGTGACATGCCCAATCGCGGTGGACGAACGACCTCGGTACTGGTCTGCACTGTTCTCCTCCTCACCGGATGCTCGGCGGGCCAGGAGAAATCCCGGCCGCCGGCCGCCGGCCGGGACGCCGCCTACACGGCTCCGCTCCCCGCAGTGGCGTATGCCGACGGCGACGGCATCGTGATCACCGGCGGAGGCCGTCCGACCCTGACCTTCCCCGTGCCGAAGTCCGACGACCCTGCCGACCCGCCCGCCGGCGGCGACTTCTCCTGGTCCGCGGACGGCCGCTACGTGACCTGGTCGATCGACAATGTCATCCACGTCGCCGACACCACGACCGGAAAGGAGAACTCCTGGCCCTGCCCGTGCATCGGCGGCACCTTCGTGGGCGACGACCTCGTCGCCGTCTCTCTGGACCGGTCGATCCTGGTGGTCGCGCCGGGGGCGCAGTCGCCGGTCCGGCACAAGATCTCCGGCCCGGCGGCCACTGCGATCCGGGCGAGCAGCGGTGTCGCGGGCTCCGACGGAACCGGCATAGTGGTGAAGTTCGAAAAGGGCAGCAAGGATTACTCCTTTTTCAGTATCTCGCCGGACGGCAAGTCGCGACTGGTCGGCGGGAACATCCCGCAGCAGTGGCCGGGCAGGGAGCGCTGGAACGCCGACCATTCCGTCTCGGCCTTCGCCACGGCCTCCAACGGAGGCCCCTGCGGAATGTCCGACCGGATGGTGCTGCTGTTCCCCCGGTCCAGCGAGAACCGTTTGCTGTACCTTCCGGCCTCCAGCCTCAGATGGAACATCATGGACGCCGCCTGGGGAGCCGACGGAAAACTGTACACCGCCATCAATAAATGGTTCGAATGCAATGAGAAAGGCGAGGGAATCGACTACGCCAGTACCCGGATCTGGCGCCTGGACGGCGGGAAGTGGACCGACACCGGACGGCAGCTCGCCTACTTCCAACCGATATCCACCGACTCCTACATCGGTGTACGACTCGGCCGGCAGAAGAGCCGGATGGACACCGGCCCACCACCCGCTGAATTGATCTTCGGTTCGCTGCACTCGAACGCCACGCGCACGATCGCGCGGGGTCTCGGCGATTTCGCCGTGAGCCCGCGCGCGATGCGGACGGCGGGCGGGGCCGAACCTCCCGCGCCCTCCGCGTCGCTGCCGACGACCCCCGTCCCGGTGCTGGGCATCAACCCCGACCCCTACCAGGAGGGCTACGGGCGGGTCATGCCACCCAAGATCTTCAACGGCGGCGACCCGACGGGGCTCGTCGAGAACGTCCACTGGTCCAACTGGGGTGCACCGCAAGCGACCGCGACCGGGACCGCCCTGTGGGCACCAGAGGTCGTCGCCGACGGCACGATGGAGCCCGTCCAGGTGGTGGCGTCCGATCTCGGCAGTTGCCATGGCGTACGGGCGTACCGCTCACTCACCTGGTTCTTCCCGCAGCACGGCCAGAAGTTCGATCCCAAGAACCTTTCCAACATCTGCATGAAGGTGCCGTGAACCAGGCGACGCCAAAAGTGCCTGAGTCGGGTTCCGCGGAACGGCTTGGCGGGCCTGGGGAGGGGTCATGACGTAGCGTCCGTGGTTGGGGTACAGCGACTTGAGCGTGGTCTCCCCGTACTGGATGTAGGTACCGAAGAGAGGATCTGTGCTGCAGATTCTCCGCGGGCGGCCGACTTGCGTGAGGGACGCCGGCTCGCCGTCCCCGCCCGGATGGACGGCGAGCCGGCGTGGTACGTGAAGGACCGCTTCAGGTGGTCCTGTCGGCGAAGGTGCAGGCTATGCGGGTAGGTCGGTGTAGGCCTTGGAGGCCAGGTACTGGTCGAAGATCACGGTGTTGGTGCCGGCCTTGGCGGGCAGTCCGGCCCGCCAGTCCACGATGCCGTTGAGCAGGCCGCCGGGGCCACAGCTGCTGGACTTGGGCACCGCGAAGGCGTTGTCGACGAGCTTCAGCTTGAACACCAGCGGGTCGGTGGAGACGTCGACGGGCGGGCTACCGG
>NZ_VCKZ01000668.1 GCF_005889745.1 Actinomadura geliboluensis | reverse complement strand
GTTCCGGCCCGGACCGCCGGAGGACTCCGCCTCGATCAGGTCCAGCACCTCGGCGGCGCGATCGACCAGGTACATGTGATCGCCCGGGAGTTCGGCGTAGCCGAACGCGCCCGTGGTCGCGTCCCGCCACTCCCGGGCCCCGTCGGCGCTGACCAGGCCGTCGGACGCGCCCCGGACCGAGCAGATCGGCACCGGCAGGGGCTCGTCCGTGCTCGGGACGTAGTCCTCGTGCATCTCGCAGTCGGCCTTCAGGACGGGCAGGATCATCTCGCGCATCTCCGGGTGGTCCAGCGCCTCGTGCCGGAAGCCCGCGAACTCCTCCACCCGGGCGAGGAACTCCTCGTCCGGGAGCCCCGTCGCCCGCCGTTCGCGCTGCGTCCAGGGGCCGGGGGAACCGCTGACGACCAGCCGCTCGACCGGCACATCGCGCGCCCTCAGCAGGTGCGCCAGCTCGTAGGCGAGCACCGCGCCCAAACTGTGCCCGAACAGGACGGTCCGCGCCCCCTCGCCGAGCGCCTCGACGACGCCGTCGACCTCGCTCTTGGCCGCTTCGACGACGTTCCGGTACGGCGTCTCCAGCAGCCGCCGCTCCCTGCCGGGCAGTTCGAACGGCACCACCCGCCACCGGCCGGCGGACAGCGCCCGCCACGGATGGAAGAACGACGCCCCCGCTCCTGCGAACGGCACGCACAACAACGTGGCTTTCACCTGAGCAACTCCGTTTCGGTTCCCGGTCACATCGCCCCCAGCCGGCGGGTGATGACCTCGAAGATCTCGGCCGCTGGCCCGGGCATGTGCATGTCGAAGTGCGTGGCGCGCACGTCGTGCACCTCCAGGGCGCCGAGGACGTACGGCCGCCACAGGCGCGCCCAGGATCCCTGGAGCACCCCCGGGGGCTTGATCTCCGCGTTGAAATACAGCACGTCGCCGCGGTACACCGGCGACTCGAACTCCGCCATGATGTGCATGTTGTTGGTCAGGACCTCCGACATGGCGTCGAGCAGGCCCTCCTGGTCGCCCACGTTCATGAACTGCTTGTGGAAGTCCTCCAGCTCCTTGCGGAACTCGGAGCGGTCCCGGCCGGCCTGCTCCTTGAACTCGCGGCCCGGCAGCGAGTCCAGGATGGCGAGGAAGGCGACCTCGTGGCCGCGCCGGTCGAGCGCGTCCGCGACGGCGTGCACGACGGTCCCGCCGTACGACCAGCCGATCAGGTGGAACGGCCCGTCCGGCTGGATCTCCAGCATCTCGGTGACGTAGTCGTCGACCATCTCCTCCACCGACCCCGGCAGCGCGCCCTCGCCGTCGAGGCCGCGGGACTGCAGGGCGTAGAGCGGCCGGTCCCGCAGATACGGCTCGAAGCTGAAGTACGCCCAGCTCAGCCCGCCTCCGGTGTGGAAGAACCACACGGGAGGCTTCCCCGTTCCGGGATCGCCGTTCAGCGGGAACACGACCCCGAACGGGTCGGCGTGCTCCTGGGGGACGCTGTTGGCGAGGATCAGCGTGCCCAGCTCCGCCACCGTCGGGTACTTGATGACCGTCCTGAGGGGGACGTCGGTCCCGAAACGTTCCCTGATGCGGGCGATGAGCCGGACCGCCAGAAGCGAATGCCCGCCGAGCGCGAAGAAGTCGTCGTCGATGCCGACGCCCTCCAGGCCGAGCAGCTCGCCGAACAGGGCGCACAGCGTTCGTTCGGTCAGGTTGCGCGGCTCCCGGCTGCTCCCGACGCTCGCGTGCTGCGACGGCAGTGCCCGCCGGTCAAGCTTGCCGTTGGGGGTGAGGGGGATCTGCGAGAGCGGGACGAGGGTGGCCGGGACCATGTAGTCGGGGAGGCGTTCGCGCAGGTAGCCGGGCAGCTCGGAGAGGAGCGGGCCGATGGAGCTCGCCAGCGCCGGGGTGTTGACGCGGATCGTCCCGCCCGTCCCGTGGGGGACGAACCCACCGGAGACGATCCGGTGGCCCGACCGGGGCGGGGGCAGCAGCACCGCGTCGAAGGCGTGGACGGAGTCGCCGGACCAGGTGAGGACCGCGTCCCTCCCCTGCCGCCGCGCCCAGTCGGCGAACTCCTGCGGATCGAGCGGGTCGCCGATGACGGGGACCTCTTCGGCGAGGCGTGCGTTGGGTATCCCGGTCACTCGTACCGGGCCGTCCGCCAGGTCTGCGCGACGGGCCAGCGCGTCGAATTCGTCCAGGCCGGACACCTCGCGGCCCCACGCCAGCGCCGGTGCGCCGGTCAGGTCGAGGACGTCGGCCGGGTCCTTGTGCAGGACGACCTCGTAGCGGTGGCGTGTCAGCTCGTTGTGCACCCTGCCGTTCTTCAGCCGGATGTCCACCACGACGCCGCGTTGCCGGGCCCAATCGGTGAACCACTGCGGCGCGACCACCAACTCCCGTTCGGCCAGTACGGCCTTCTCCACCAGCGTCCGCAACTGCTCCTCCGAAGCATGTGGATGCGCCGTACGCTGCACCGCCTCCAGCAGCACCCGATGCGTCACCGCGTTGCGGACATCGCCCACCACCACCCGGCCGCCCGGCGCCAGCAAACCCATGGCTGCGTCCAGCACTCGTTCCAGGTAGCCGGCGCCGGGGAAGTACTGGACCACC
>NZ_VCKZ01000667.1 GCF_005889745.1 Actinomadura geliboluensis | reverse complement strand
CCGCGTATCCGCGTACCCGTCGCTGGATGAGCACCGGCCCGTCCAGCCAGAACGCCTTCCGACGCTCTTGAAGGCCCCGCACCAGCACGGCCGGACCGACGACGGCGGGGAAGGCCAGCAGCACGAAAGCCGCGGTGCCCTGCCCGATCAGCACCAGGACGAGCGAGATGACCGGCGGTACGAGAGCAAGAGGTGCCAGCAGCGTCCAGAAGATGGTCCAACTCTTCGACGTCGCCCCTATCGACAACCGCTGCCCGCGCGTCACATCCCCCACCGCCCCTTCTCACCTTTGGGGATGGGACGCAGCAAGGCAGCACAAGGTTCATCGACGATGGCAGCGCGAGAACTGAGCCGCCCATCGCCCGACCGCCGTCCCTCACCGTTTCCGCGCACACGGCTAGCGCGGGTCGGCGAGTCTGCCGGCGCTTAGGACTCGGACGGTGTCGGGTCTGGGGTGACGTGCCATGCGCTGGTGGGTGGGCCCGGTTGCCTACACCAGCGTCCTCCCCGAGGTCGCCCGCGAAGCCGCCGAAGCCGCCGCAGCCCTGGTGCCAGGGAAGATCCCGGCTGAGGTAGACCGGCCTTCCGTCCTCCCCGCGTCCTCCCAAGGTGAGGAAGAGTAACCCCTCACCGCGGGCACATGACGTGTGTACGCAAGCCACATAGGCGATGCGTTGAGTGGGTCGCGTGGGATTCGAACCCACAACTTACGGATTAAAAGTCTGGAGCTCTCGTATCAGATCAGTGCTCTCAGTGTCAGGCTATACCGCTCTGGCACGGGGCCGACCAGCTCTCCGATCTGCGCGGCCCGCGACCGCTCGAACCGTCCCCGCGCACGCGGGGATTGGTTGCGGCCGAGAGAAGCAGGAACGTTTGTGCGTCGGCTTGAGCGACGACGGTCAGGGGTCTGCGGGGGGCGGTGATGTTGATGAGATTCAGCGACGGTGAGAGGGTCCGACCTGCACGGTAGGCGGATTGCCTCTACCGCGGCGAAGGCGACGATCCCGAGGCGGCCGAAGGCAACCGGGCCGTCAGCCCCTATCGCACCGACCTGCGCGGGACCCCGCCTGGGCCGATCTGAACGCGGTCGCCGGCCCGGCGCCCTCGTACATCGGAGGCTCCTGTTCCCTCGCCGGGACGTCGAATCCAGGGAGGCGGACTAATACCGCTGTGCGTACCAGGTCGGTTGCTCGCCGAACATGCCTTTGAAGTCGCGGATGAAGTGGCCCTGGTCGGCGTAGCCGAGGTCGGCTGCCAGCGCGGCCCAGTCGATCGCCCCGCCGGCTGCCATGCGTGCGGTCACCTCGTGCAGGCGGTAGCGGCGGATCACCCACTTGGGCCCGATGCCGACGTACTCGGCGAACAGTCGTTGCAGCCCCCGCATGCTCAGCCCGAGCTCGCCGGCGAGGTGTTCGACCCTGGCCACGGTCCTGTCCTTGGCGATCAGCTCGACCGCGGCCACCGCCTGGCTCGCCCGGGGGTCGTCGTCCGGCAGGTGTTCCAGCAGGAATGCGTCCACGGTCGGCGCGTCGAGCGTCGTGGGCAGGTCCGGGCCGAACACCTCGATCGCCGGGACGACGCGGTCGGTGATCGTCGAGACGCAGGCGCCGAGGAACAGGCGGAAGCAGCCTGGCCGGAACGCGACGCCGAAGACGTGGTCGCGGCCCTCGAGGACCTTGATCTGGTAGCCGCTGCACACGCCGTTGACGTCCGCACGGCCGCCGCCGAACGACAGGTGCACGTTCGGGTACGGCACGATCTTCTGCCGGTAGGGCTCGGCGTAGTCCCAGCGAGCCTCCCAGTACCGCTCCACCCATGGCGCGAGCGCCGGCGACGGGTCGTGGAACGTGTGGCGCTGATACCTGGTCCACCCACCACGCAGCTCACGAACGTCCCGCTCCACATGCCAAAGCATATGTCGCCTTTGTCCAATACCCCTCCGGCGCGGGCCACCTAGTGTCCCTGCCATGTCACATCTGTCCAACGCTGCCGAGGCAATGGCCGCGGTCGTCCGCACCATTAACGACGACCAGCTCGCCAACAAGACTCCATGCACGGAGTACGACGTCCGGGCACTGGTCAACCACCTCCTGTTCTGGGGCCCATCACTCGCCGGCGGCGGCCGCAAGGAGTCCGTTCCGCAGCCGGCGGCTGCCGAGTCCGATGTGGACCTGGCGGCCGGCGACTGGCGCGGCCGCCTGCTCGCGCTGCTGGACGACATCACCTCGTCGTGGGCGCCACCGAGCGCCTGGGAGGGCGAGACGAGCATGGGCACGCCGCAGACGCTGCCCGCGCCCGTCCTGGGCGACATGATCACCGGCGAGCTGGCCATGCACGCCTGGGACCTGGCAGTCGCGACCGGGCAGCGACTGGAACTACCCGCCGACCTGCTGACGCATCTGCACGACACGGTGTTCGCCAGCGTGGAGCAGGGACGCGAGATGGGCATGTACGGACCACAGGTCACGGTGCCCGCCGACGCACCCTGGAGCGCCCCGGGTTGGGTGGAGGCCCTGAAACCTGGAAGGGTGAGGGGCTATGGCACCCCCGAGAAAGTACTCCGTTGAGCTGCGTGAACGCGCGGTCCGTATGGTCTTTGAGCTGCGCGAGCAG
>NZ_VCKZ01000164.1 GCF_005889745.1 Actinomadura geliboluensis | reverse complement strand
ACCCGGAACCGCTCCAGCGTCACCCCGTCCCGCCCCAGCCCGCCAGGCACCTCACGCTCCGGGGGCTTCGGTAGATTGCACACAGTCCGACTCCTTTCCAGTCGGGCGAGGCCCTGGGACGCGGTGAGCCACCACCGGCCCAGGGCCGTTCGGGTTTCGGCTGCACACACTCCGCAACCGATGGAACACTGTCCACGCACGAACAGAGCATCCGCAACATACAGATGCAAGATACTAATCACAAGGGGTATCGACTTGACTGCGCGGAGTGCACCCACCGTGAAGCGTCGCCGTCTGGCCGCTGAGCTGCGCCAACAGCGGGAGCGGCTCGGTCTCACCATCGAGGAGGTGGCTGAGAGGCTCGAATGGTCTACCGCCAAGGTCAGTCGGATCGAGAACGCCCGGGTCGGCGTCCTACCGCGCGACGTCAAGTACCTGCTCAACGTCTACGGCGTGGAGGGAGAGGCAAGAGACGTCCTCATGGCCCTGGCGCGCGAGGCACGCCAAAAGGGCTGGTGGCACAGCTACGGCGAAGCCATCCCGACATGGTTCGAGGTCTACGTAGGGCTTGAGTCCGACGCGGTGTCCATGGAGCGGTACGACGCCGAGCACGTCCCCGGCCTACTCCAGACCGCCGAGTACGCACATAGCGTCTTTACAGCGTTCCCAATCGAGGACGAGACCGAGATAGAGAAGCGCGTCGCGCTCCGTATGGCGCGCTCTGAGTACCTCACGGCAGACGGCGGCCCCAAGTTCTGGGCAGTCCTCAACGAGGCGGTCATCCGCCGACAGGTCGGCGGTGCCCAGACCATGCAGGACCAACTTCATCACTTGGGCGAGATGGCGAAGCTCCCCAACGTCACGCTTCAGGTCCTTCCGTTTGATGCTGGCGCACACCCGGCGATGAGCGGTTCGTTCACGCTACTGAGGTTCCCGGAGCCATCCGACCCGAAGGTGGTGTTCATGGAGACTCAAACGGGCAGCCTCTACTTGGAGAAGGCACACGAAATCAACCGATATACGCTGGCATTTGACCATCTGCGCGCGGCGGCCCTGCGTCCAAGCGACTCACTGGCGCTCATCGCTCGCGCGGCCGACACCATGACGTGAGCCCCACAACTACAGAAGCAAGGAGGGCGGAACCATGCAGACCTCCCGCGCCACTTGGCGCAAGAGCACCCGCAGCAACGGCGCCGGCGGCGACTGCGTAGAGGTAGCCGGACTCGCAGCAGAGATCGGAGTGCGGGACAGCAAGGCCCCCGACGCCGGACACCTCTTGTTCAACAAGCAGAACTGGACCGCGTTCGTAACCGATGTCCAAAGCGGCCGGTACGACCTCCCATGAACCCGGCCATCCCAACGCCCTCGAGCCACCAACAGAGACGCGGCAAGGACACCCCGAACTCGCCCCGTGCCGCATGGCGCAAAAGCTCCCGGAGTGGCCAGAACGGCAACTGCGCCGAGGTTGCCGTGCTCGCCGCGAAGGTCAGAGTACGGGACAGCAAGGCCCCGGACGCCGGGCACCTCTCGTTCAACCCGCAGACCTGGACCGTGTTCGTGTCCGACGTACGAAACGGCCGATACGACCTTCCATAAGCCTGGCCGCTTCCAAGCCGACCAGCCCACCCACGTCCGGAGACACGGCATGGACGCCACCGACCCCTCGCAGACGAGATGGCGAAAGAGCACCCGCAGCGGCCAGAACGGCGCCTGCGTCGAGATAACCCACATCGCCGGTGCGGTCGCCGTCCGCGACAGCAAGGCCCCAGACGCCGGACACATCACGCTGAGCCACCGAGCATGGGCCACCTTCATCAAGGGCGCACGAGCCGGACGCTACGACCACTAGGCAACCACCGAAGGCACATCAGGCACGCCAGCGACTTCCCACACACCACCTGGCGGAAGAGCCGACGCAGCAACGGCGCCGGCGGCAACTGCGTAGAGGTAGCCGGACTAGCCGCAGAGATCGGAGTACGAGACAGCAAGGGCCCCCGACGCCGGACACCTCTCCCGCAGCCCCCGGAACTGGACCGCATTCGTCTCCAACGTTCGAGACGGCCGGTACGACCTTCCGTAAACCCGTCCGCCTCCACGCCGACGGCGCCCCGCCCTCCGGAGACTACGTTGAGGTGGCCAACCTGGCAGCGGGGGTAACGGTATGCGACACCCCACCGTAACGCCCCGCTAACTAAGGCCGGACGCTTGCGCTTGGCCCGCTGCGTGGTCGATGACTGCTGGCCGCTGCGGCGGGCCGCCGAACGGTTCCAGCTCGGCCGGTACCGCCCGGCGATGGGCCACGCGGTACCGGGAGCTGGGCGAGGCCGAGATCGCCGACACGATGCCGCGGCTGATGACTTCGTCGGCCAGCTCCGGGCAGCTCCACCGCGACAGCGGCACCCCGGTCTCGGCCGGCAGCTGACAGGCCAGCGCCTTGACCTCGGCGATCTGCAGGGGCTGAGGCAGGGCGGTCGCCCGGACCGGGGCCGGTCGGCCAGTCCCGCCAAACCGTGGTCGCCATAGCGGCCGCGCCAGCACCGGACAGTGTCCACGCTGATGCCCAGGCGGCGGGAGATCGCGTTGTTGGACAGGCCGCATTCGGCTGCCAGCACGATCCGGGCACGGATCACCTGCTGGTGCGGGGCGGTGCGGGAGGACGCCAGCTTGGTGAGTCGACGCCGGTCGCCGGCGGTCACACTGATCTGACGGGCACACAGAACGGGCACGGGGACACTTTCCTGACAGGATCACGGCGAAAGTGTTGATCTTGCCGTGCTCGTCTGCGGCAGGCGCGCCGGACGCGCCGCAAGGGCAAGATGGTCGCCATGCCGCCCGCGATCCCCGCCTCGACCAAGACCTCCCTGACACAACGGCTGCGCCAGCACGCCCGCGAGCACTGGCCCCAGCTCAGCGACCTGCACATCCGCTACCACGGCCAGTTCGCCTATGTCGAAGGCGAACTCGGAGGCGGGGACCGGCTACCGCTCATCCGGCTCCGCTACGGCGGATCGGCCTCAATCTGGGGATTCGGCCTCTACCTGGCCAGCAGCGGCAAGTACGAGAACCAAATCCTGCCCACCGGCATGACCGCCGGCAGCCCTCAAGAAGCCCTCGACTGCGCCTGCGGCCTCTACCTCGGTTGCTGACCACACACCCCCGAGGAACTTACGGCGCAGACCACTTAGCGCCAGCGACATGGCCATCTGAGGCCTGGAACAGTTGCTCGTACCGCCGCAAGTTCCCTATCACCCAGCCACAGCAGCAGCTTTTGCGATCCCTTCACTCAATCGCATCAAGTTGTCCCGAAAGAATCCTACTCGAATATAGAAGTCCTCCTCTCGGCGGAATTGAATAAGCGTGGAAAGTAGCGCAGAATGGATGATGTGCAGCTCTTGAGAAGAAAGAGCCACAGGCGTTTCGGCGTCACCCTTCCCAACTTTTTCTCCAATCTCGCATAGATCCGACTTAGAGGCCCCCACTTGAACCTTTAGCGAGATAGCAGGTTGTACAATACTGGCCATGAGTTCGAGGCTCGACGTTATCGCGTCTCGTTGCTCATCACTTAGCAACAGCCCATAGTTGCCTCCACTTCGAAAGACAACACGAATCGATGACCTCACGACAGGACATACCTCCCGCTCGCCTCGAAGGTGTCTTCGTTGTAAACGTATCCGTGGATACGATACGCAGTTTGGACAATAAGTACCCCACGCTCGGAATCATATGCAACCCGTGCACCGGTCGTCGTATCAACGTGCGTCATATCTCGCGAAAGCCAATCCGCAAAGTATTCACCAAGCGCATCCGGATCGTGCCCAATCCTGGGGATATCGTGATCAACTGCAGTCGCAGAACCATCATGCATCCGCTGAACATTATGATCCACCCCTTCGGCAACTTTAGGGCCGTAGGCATTCTCGATTCGAGAGTACGCTTCATCATTCAGAGCCCCCCTCGCCATCTCTGGGCAGTTGTGCACGAGGACACGGGTGTCGCCAGCTTCCACATAGTACGTGTGGTCGATGGCAACGGTGAGGTTGTGGACGCGCTGGTGCTGGGTCCAGGTCTTGGTTGCGGTGAGTTGGACGTGGGTGCCGGCGCTGGTGCGGAGCCACGTGCCGGGCTTGAGTTTGCCTGCGTCGATCCACTTGCCTGCTGCGGGGACCCAGAAGGGGTGGTTGTCGGTGGCGACCAGTGTGCCGGTCTTGTCGCCGTGGTCACCGTCGGTGTCGACGGTGAGCCGAACAAGGTGCTTAGCTCCGGTGCGGCTGATGGTGGCGAGGACGGGTTGGGGTGCGGTCTTGCCGGTGGTCGGATCGGTGGCCAGGACCTTGTCGCCGACCTTGATCTTGTCGATCGGTTTCGTTGATCCGTCGGCCATCAGGACGGCGGTGCCGGGCATGAAACTGCTTGGTCGGAGGCACCCACCTCCGCTGCCTGAGGCAGGTGCGTCGTCTGCGGCTTTTGCCGGGTTCTTGGCGGCCGCCGGTGCTTTCTTTGCTGCGCTGCCGCCGCGACCTGGTGAGCCGCCCTTGGCTCTACCTGCGAGCTTTTGGATGATCTTGGGAGCTACTCTCTTGAGTAGCGGAGCCGCGACCTTGGCAACTTTCGCACCAGTTACAGTTAGGCCGACCTCTATTACTGCGCCGGTAAGGCTGGCCTTGAAGCCACCCAAAAGAGTTTGTTGGTCAGCGGGTGTGTTCTGGTGGTAGCTGACTGCTCCGTAGACCCATCCGGCGACGGCGGCGCAGCCTACGGTTCCGGTGCCACTGGTTGCAGCTAGGCATATGCCGCCAGCTGCGAGTCCGGCGATGGTGGCCTGGTGTTTCTTCAGGAAGCCGCCGACCTTGCCGACCTTGCAGCTCCAGCCGCAGTGTTTCTTGACCGGTACCGACTTTGCTCCCACGCTGCCGTTGCAGCCGACCCAGCAACCACCGCCCGAGGGGATGGACGGCACGACGTAGATCGTCCCGCCTCCCCCATACCTGAAGTTGTTGCGGTGCTGGTTGTTGATGTCTTCGCGTTCGGTCCTATTGGAGTTGGGCAGGGTGCCGTGTGCCCCGCCGTCGAGGAGCATGCCGGTGGGGTCGGAGTGGTCGATGGGGTTGTTGCCAGCGTAGGAGTAGCCGTTGGCGGTGAGAGGGTCACCGCCGCCGGTGATCGGGTCGGCGCTGAGGAAACGGCCGGTGCCGGGGTCGTATTCTCGGGCGCCGAGGTGGGTCAGGCCGGTGGCGTTGTCTTTGGTGCCGCCGACGTAGCCCTTGTCCATGAGGGCGGGCCAGGTGCCCATGGGACTGCCGCGTTCGGCGCCGAAGGGCGCGAACCGGCGGACGCTCCAGGTGTTCTGGTCGACGGCGTTGACGGTGGTGTCGGCGCTGCCCTGATAGTCGGGGATGAGGAACTGGATGGTGGAGCTGGAGGTGCCGGTGCGGTAGGCGATGGTCTGGCCGGCGTGGCTGTAGTAGCGGGTCGCGGTGACGGTTCCGCTGGTGGAGACCTTTACCTCTTGGCTGGCCAGGTACAGGGTCGAACCGTTGGTGTCTTTGCGGATGAGACGGTTACCAGCGGCGTCATAGATGAAGCTGGCCAGTTCCTTGCCGGAGTCGTCGGTGACCTTGGACAGGTTGCCTTCGGCATCCCAGACGAGTTTCTGGCCGGGGCGGGTGAGGGTGTTGCCGACCTGGTCGTAGGTGTACAGATCGGTGGTGCTGGTGGTGCCGTCGGTTTCGGTGAGCGACTTCAGCGCGTGTGGGCTGGTGAAGCCGCTGTCGCCGAGAGGGGCGGGATAGGTGTATGTGCGGGTCTTGTCGGCGGTGGGGCCGCCGGCGAAGGAGTGCTGGATCTCCTTGGTGCGGTTGCCGACCTTGTCGCCGTGGTTGCCGTTGGGGTCGTACTCGTAGCTGGTCCAGTAGGGAGCGGGGCCGCCGATGGTGGTGGCGGTCGGGACGGCGGTGCAGTCGGTGTTGGTGGTGGACCAGGCTTCGGTCAACCGCTGGGCGTAGTCGTAGGTGAAGCACTGCCGATCAGCGGATTTGCCTGCGGCGTTGGTCAGGATCGACCTGATGGAACCGGCGTCCGTGTAGTCGTACTTCGTTTCCAGATCGAAGGTGGCAGTCGAGGCCTGGCGTTTGACGGTGGAACGGGTCAGGCGGTTGGTGGCCGGGTCCCGATCAAAGGTCTGCCAGAGGAATTTGTCATCTTCCGCCGCCATCGCCAGTTGAGTGATGTCGCCGTGCCCGTTGTAGACGGTGCCGCCGACGTAGGCGGCCAGGCCGTGCGTCCATTCGGGCAGGCCGTCGTCGTTGTATTCGGTGGTGACGTTCTCAGCGGGGAGTCCCGTGCTCCCGCCGACCGCCGGGTAGGAGGTGGTAAGCGGGGAGCCGTTGAAGTTGTAGGACTGTGTGGTGGTGTAGGTCCCGGCCAGCGCTCCCTGGGAGGCGGGGATCGTGACGGTTGTTCCCTTGGCGTTGTAGAGCCCGTCGTAGCCGGTGATGGCGGTGGTGTACTTGTCGGTGCCGATGTGGCGGGTGGAGGTGGCGGGCAGGCCCTTTGCGTACGGGACGGTGTCGTAGGTCATGGAGGTCAGCGGCGTGGTGCCGTTCTTGACCTCCAGGGGGCGGCCGAGCTTGTCGTAGCTGTAGCTCAGGGTGGTGGCGCGGGCGTCGGTACTGGTGGCGACCTGGTCGAAGTGGTCGTAGGTGACGGTCGAGGTGCCCTTGTCGGGGGTGGTGCTGGTGACCGGGCGGCCCTGGACGTCGTAGGTGGTCTTCCAGAGGTTGCCGGCGGCGTCGCGGGCTTCGGCCGGGCGTCCGGCGCCGTCGTAGGCGACGGTGGTTGCCAGATAGGCGCCGGACAGGTTGGTGGTCTTGTACTGGCGGGTTTCGACCGTGCGGCCGAGGGCGTCGGTCACGGTCGCCGAAGGCATCGCTCCCGAGGGGGGGATGACCGTGGTTCGCTCACCGTCGTACTGGTTGGTAGTGGTCCACTTCTGGGTGGAGTAGCTGTAGAGCGTGGTGGTGAGGATCCGCTCGGCGCCGTCGTAGGTGCTGAGGGTCTGGCTGGGGATCTGGTTGTCGTCGGCGGTCGTCAGCACACCGGACGGGTCACCGGTGAGCACGTAGGCGGCGTTGGTCTTGAAGACCAGACCGCGGCTGTCGTACTTGGTGTCCGTGACGATCCGGCCGCCGCCGACCGCCTCGTTCTGTGACTGGCGGGCCCGTAGCAGGCCGTCGAGCAGGTCGACGGAGGTCTCGTAGGTGACCGGGCTGGTGTTGGTGAGGGTCTTGGTGGTGACCGAGACCGGGTTGCCGTCGGTGGGGAAGGTGTAGGTGTAGATGGTGGAGGGCCGGTCAGGGTTCTTCGCGCGGGTGTTGTTGGGCAGCCACGCGCGCACCAGGCGGCCTAGCCCGTCGTACTCACCTTCTCCGGCGCGGCCGTTGGTGTCGGTGACTTTGGTGGGGGTGCCGCGGGCGGGGTTGTACTCGGTGGTGGTGGTGAATCCGGCCGGTGCGGCGCCGCCGACGCTGACCGGCGGGGTGGTGAGGGTGCTGGATTTCAGCCAGCCCTCGGGGGCGTTGGTGTAGGTGGATTTGGTGGTGCGGTCGTCGTCGGGGGTGGCGGGGTCGCCGACGTCGGTGGTCTCCAGGACGCGGCCGTAACCGTCATAGGTGGTGGTGACGGCTGTGGTCATGGTGGAGCGGCCGCCCGAGACGCCGGTGGCCTTCTCGGTGCGGGTGGCATTGCCGACGGTCGGGTAGGCGCCGTATGCCGTGCCGTCATACATGATCTTCGTGTCGGAGATCATGTCGGCGGGGACCAAGTTCGGTTCGTGACTGGCGTCGTTGTCGCAATCGACCGCTACCGAAAGGTTGCGGATCGGCTGGGACCGGATCGCGCCGGCGGGCGCCGTGCCGCTGGGAAAGACGGTACGGGTGCAGGTGTCGTCGGCGGCGGTGGTGACGTCGCCTTCGTTGTCGACGGCGACGGTGCGGCCCAGCGAGTCGTAGTCGAAAGTGGTCTCGGTGTTGAAGTCGGTGCCGTCGGCCTTGCGCGATCGGCCCTTGGTCCACTGCGGTTGGACGCGTCCGCCGTCAACGGTGATGTCGTCGTCGGAGTTGGTGTCGTGGAAGGTACGGCTAATGGTCTTGGTCCACTTGGGCCGCGACACGCTCGCGGAGACTTCGGCGGCGTCGGTGAAAGCGCCGTTGAAGCTACGGGTCTCCAGGACAGCACCAGCGAGCGGATCGAGGTCGCTGATCCCGCCGAGCAGGTTCTTGGAGTCGGTGACGGTCACGCTCTGGCGCGGGTTGCCTTTGCCCTGGTAGTTGCCGTCCATGCCGCGGGCATAGGTGGTCTCGGTGCGCGACTGCTGTTCACCGTTCTGACCGTCGCCGGTAACGGTGCGGACTTTGGCATAGCCGCGCCACTGGGACCAGGTGCGCCATTTGTCCTTGGTCATCCCGTCGTCCTCGGCGTACCGCCATGCGGCGTCGCCGAGGTAGGTGTAGCGCGTGATTTGAGACCTGGACTGGCCGGTGTTGTCGGCCTCGATGATGTAGCTGGCGACGTACTTGTGGTACCAGTCGTTGACCAGCGTGCCGTCGGGCTGTTCCCACTTCACCGGGAAGCAGCGTTTGGTGTTGCTCTTTGGATCGGGCATGCCGCCGGCCGAATAAACGCACTCTCCGACCGGTGTGGGGCTGGCGTAGGGATCGGAGTAGCCGACGCTTGTGGTTCCACCAGTGCCGTTGTCGATCCCGACCAGGCGGGGCCGGTCGTACCCGGGCAGAGCGTCCACTCCGGTGCCGGACCGTCCAGTGATCACCCGGTTGGTCATGAGCTGGCCGAACAGGGTGATGCGCGGAGCCTGGGTGTCGATGCCGTCGTGGCCGGTCTGGTCGATGGTGTGCAGCCAGAGCGCGCCGTTCTGGTAGGTCTGGCCAAGGTCCCAGCTGTCGACGATCTTGTAACCGGGGTCCTCGGTGGCGACCGTCCCGTCTTTGCGAAGCTTGGTGGTGATCTTGGTCAGGCGCTTGCGGTTGAAGAACGTCGGCGAGGTCTTGCCGTAGCCGCAGGTTTCACCGCTGTCGCAGATCCGGTCGTCGGGCAGGTCCGTACGTGACGCAACGGAGAAGCGGACGCGGGCGGTGGCCGGAGTGGCGTAGGTGGAGCCCTTGCGCTGGCCGTAGTCGATGCGGCTCAGGTAGCCGCCGGAGTCGTAACGGGTCCCACCGGTGGTTTGCTGATAGCGGGTGTAGTAATTGGTCTCTTTCTCGTAGAAATAGGTGATGGTGCTGTTGTGCGGATCGACGACGTGGTCGAGATTCCACCGCCACGCCTGCTGGCACCAGGCGTCCTTGAATGTGCTGTCGTAACAGGGTTCACCACTGCTGTCGCCGAAGACCGGGACCGTCCAGGTCGAGTCGGTCTCCTTCTCCCCGCTCTCCCAGTCGTCGGGACGGTTGATGCCGAAGTAGTACTCGACGCCGTCCAGGTCAGTCAGCTTCCAGTACTCACCGTTGTCGTCGCCGTTTGTGGCACCTGTCAGCCGTTCGATGGTGGAGCCGTCGTCGTTGCGTGGACGCCAGGTCTGGGCAGCGCTGTCATACAAAAGCTCGGTGGAGCGTCCGTTCAGTGACAGCACCGCGTTGTGACGGCCCCAGCACAGGTCGCCGGAGGCGTGGCCTGCATCTATGCACGGCTTGTACTTGCGTTCGATGAAGCCAGGCCAGTAGTCGAAGCCATCGCCGATCCAGGAGGCCTGGGAGTTGTCGGCGGCGGTCTTGCCGTCCACCGCCCCGGAGCTGTAGGCGACGGTGACCTCGGGCATCAGCTCGCCGGGAACCGGCGGCAGCCGCATCGGATAGCTCCAGGAGAACTCTCCGGTGTTGCTGCCCGCGTTCCAGTTGGACGCCGGGGACAGACTGGTGGCGCCCCAGTCACCGGTCGGGCCGGACGGGCCCGCCTCGGCGGCCAACACCGTCGCCTGCTCGGCCGCGGCGGTGCCGGTCTGCGCGGAGCCGTCGGTCACGGTGACCTCGGCAGACAGTGTCGCGGTCTTGGTGTCGTTGACCGTGGGCAGGACGGTGCGCTGGCGGCAGTGCGCCTGTTCGGGGGTACTCAACGCGCACGCCGGTAGTTTCACCAGGCGCAGCCGGGACGCCCAGTCACCACCGTGGGCGTTCTTGAACTGCGCGTAGGAGAGCCCGACTCTGACAGTTCCCGCCTGCGGGGCGGATACCGCCATGACTGCCTCAGTACGTGTGGCCTTGGCGGTCTTGCGATCGGCCATCCTCACCTGCACGCGCGGCGGCACCGCCGAGGAGGCCGTTCGCTCGCCCTTGCGAGCGGTGGGTGCGCCCGCCCAGACCGGCAGCTTGCCGGCCCGCGCCCATCCGCCAGATGCCTGACCGTCCTTGCTCTTGCCAGTGCCCAGCGTCGACAGATCCGCAGTCCCCTGTCCCGGCTCAGGCCAGACCGGGGCGGCGGGCTTGGACGTGATCGGCGTGCCAGCCGTGCCAGGAAGCTTGCTCGCCCGGGCTTTGACGGCCTTGCCCTTGATACGAGGAGTCTTCTGGGTGGCCGGACGGCGGGCGGCGCCGTCCTCGGAAAGGCTGGGCCGCACCGCTGCAGCCGCCTCGCCCGCCACTCCGGCCACCAAAGCGAGGGCGAGTACGACCGCCACGGCGGCGATCAGCCCATGCGCCCGGCCCAGCGCACGCAACACACCTTTCACGGACGCCTCATTCCTATCGAAGGCACCTCGGCTGCCACGGCGCTTACCTGCCGGGCGGTTGAACGGTCTCTAGTCGTTCAGCGGACGTCGACGTAGTCGGTGGCCTGTGCGGGGAAGTCGGTCTTGCTCGTGTCGGGCGAGGCGTACGGGCTGAGGTAGTAGGCCATCCAGGTGGCGTCGGCGGGGGTCTTGCACTTCATCCGGAACCAGCCGGCCGAGTCGGTCGCGGCGCCGCCGTTGGTGCAGGACGGCGTCCGCCAGGTCTTCTGCCCCTTGAGCCGGTACTTCGCGCCGACCCATTTGCCCTTGATCGGCTGCCAGCCGCTGGAGGACGACCACCGCATCAACCGGCCCTTGAGCGTCAGATACTGGCCCTTGCGCGCCGGCTCGGGGGAAGCGTTGAAACCGGCGAACCCGGTCTTGTGGTACACCCGGAACGGGTAACCCGAGTCGACCTTGGTGTAGGTGGCGTCCCCGGCGAAACCGGTACGCAGCCACCCGGTCGTCCACGCGGTCGCCGTGATCTTCACCCGCCCCCTGGTATCGGTGACACCCGAACCGACCTGCTTCCATCCCGTCTTCGGATAGCCGGACGTCCCCTTGGGCGCCCACCACAGCGTCACCTTCCGCCCAGGTAGCGCCTCGCCGCGCACCGCCTTCAGCGTCCGGCGGACCTCGAAGGTCTTGCCGCGCAGCGGATAGACCGGGTTGGTCTCCCGGTCGCCCAGCGCGTGGTCGATGTACAGCCGGCTGATCCAGCCGAGGACCCGAGCCGAGGTGTCGGCGACCTGGCCGTAGCCGGCCACCCGGGCGATGATGTTGCCCGGTCCCGGATAGAACGTCGCACGAAACCGGCCCCCGGCCTGCACCGGCGCCGTCGCCTGGAGTTCTCCGTCCGGACTGTCGAAATGCACCACCAGACCGGCTGGCGCCGCGACCCAACCGGCGCCACGGTCTTGCTGCACCTGACCGGTCACTGTGACATCGGCATCCCAGTTCTGCACCGCCACCGGATCGACCACGATCCGCTGCGGAATCGTCGCCTCCGCCGCCTGCACCGGAGAGGCGACCAGTGTCACCGCCAGCATCCCGCCGACAACCGCGGCCGGCACTGAAGTCCTCATCTTCGAACTCAATTCCTTCACTTTCACCGGGCAGTCAGCTTTTCGGCACTTTCTTGGGGCGCACTGACAGCAGGCGATCTCTGACTGCAGGAGCGTGGTCGCTCTGACCTCGTCACGAGAAATCCAACTTCCATATTTGACGCGCGGGAATCGGCTCCACCGGATTGGCCTGTACCACCCGCGCGTCCGCTGCCGCGCCTTCGTCACGAGCCTCGGCGACAAGGCCACTATGCTTAGCGATAAGCCGGTAACCAAGGCTGCCGTCATCTGCGACACCAACGACCTTCCACATTTGATGCTCCGCACCCGGCTGACAGGTGCCCTGCTGGACTGCGGCATCGACCTGGTCTTGCGCGTCGGCCACCTCAAGGCACCGGACCGTCGACGCATCACCGCTCATCGTATTGACGTTGGTCAGCATGTAGTAGCCATCACCATAATCGGAGAAGTGCCATTTCTGCCAAGGCTCATTATTACACTCCCACGGCATCACCGCGGCCCCATCAGCAGTGGAGCCCCCTGCGACCTCCATGCACTTCTGCTGGTTTGTTTGCTCATTCTTGACCAGCAGCGGATAGGTTATTCCGTCGAGCTGATGTCGCTTCAACGCAGTGATGTTCCACAACTGCTCATCGGCTATCGGGTCCGTGCATGACCACTGCGAAACGTTCGCCCCCGGGGCCGGAGAGGCTCCGTCAACGGCCAGGCACTTGTCGCTTCGCCGAGACTTCAACCAGTACCCGCCAGCTTTCTTCTCCGGTTTCCACTGCTGGCCCGTGCTGCCGTTGCACTCGTACTGCCAGACGTTGCGCCCGTCGGCGGTGCCGGAACCGTCCGTGCCGTCCGCATCCAGGCACTGGCCGCTACGGGGCCTGGTCAGCGTGTAGTAGCCGTCCCCGACATCGGTGAACTGCCAGTCCTGCGCGGGCTGCGCATTGCAGTTCCACTGCTGCACATTCGTGCCGTTCTCCATTCCGGCGCCCGCGACGTCCAAGCAGTGGCCGGAGTTGACGTTCACGAGGCGCAGCGTCTTCCCAGCGAACTCGTGGTTCTGGACCGACTCTGCGTAGATCACATTCAAGACCGTCTCATCTGGATGCGCCAGCGGCCACAGTTGGGAGTCGTCGACCCAGCCGTTCCAGAATGCGCTCTTGCCGGCTGCGTTCGGCGTCGCACCGACCAGCAGGGCGCCTGAGCCGGGCACCGGCGTCCAGGTAGTGGAGGTGGTCTTCACCTCCGGGGCCATCACCCGTGCGGTCGAGCAGTTCCACGGTTCATCGGGGTCGCACACCTCCTTCTCTCCCTCCGCCTGAGTACGCATCCACAGTTCTTGCTTGACCGGGTCATAGCCGCCCATCAGCGAAACCCAGTGAGCGCTCCACGGCTGCCCGTCCCCCGCCTGGGTCATGTCTCGCGTGACAGCCGTCAGGACGGTGCCGTCGGCCGCACGATGCCGGAACGTCCATTTGCCGCCAAGCCATCCGAGTTCGAAGACCGTCCCGTCAGCAGCGGCCTGGCTGACAGCGACCTGGTCGCCCTGGACAGACGCGAGTTTCAGCCATGTCGAGAACATGAACCGCTGGCTGGTATCCACCAGCGTGACCGGGTTGCCTTCCAGATCGGTCCATGGCTTCACTTCACCGAACTGCGTCGTGCCGTTAAGGCGCACAGCACGGTCAGTGGGCGAACCGGCACCGAGGTTCCCCGCCTCCCCGAAGACCGGGCTGCCGCTGAAGACCAGATCGGCGTTCGGGTTGACCGCTCCGCTCGGCCCGACGGCATGGGCAGTGTCACCGCTGGGCTCATCCATCGACCAGGCCGCGTCCCGCGGCGGCTGCGTTACGCCGAACTCGTACTTCTTCGTCGGGCTGTAGTTTCCGGCCCGGTCGTAGGCCGTCACTTCAACCCATTGCGGCCCGAACCGCTTCGGTATCCACGAAATGTTCGCCGATTCGCCCGCAGCAACCGTTTTCGTCCCCGCGGTCCCGTCGGTGAATTTGTAGTCGAACTTCACTACATCGCCGGAACCGCCGGGCGCGAAGGTGAAGTTGCCGGGGACATACTTGCGTGCGGCCGCGTCATAGCCCGATGTCGCACCGGCCGGGTATTCGGGTGATGACACTTCGGGTGCATTTGGTCTGCGAGCGTCCACCGTGTACTCACACCATGCCGACCAAGGCCCGTACAAGTTCGTGTCATCCATCCCGCGCACGCGCCACATCCAGCTCGTGCCGCCGTCAGCGGTCGCCGGGAAGTCATCACCCTTGACGGTGGTCAGCGACGTGTGCAGGTAGCCGTCGGCGCCCGCGTGCTGGAACGCACCGCCCGAAGGCACGTACCGCTTCCAACTCTCTGCGGGCTTCCCTAGGGGCGCCAACTCGTACTCGGCCGCCAGCAGTTGTCCCTGGGCGCCACCCTCGTTGTCACCGTCATAGTCAGTGATCATCGCGTTGGCGGTCCGGTCTCTGGAGACGCCCATCCACGGGCGGCCGCTACCGCGCACGCACGCATACTTGGCCGTCCCACCATTCCTCATGTGGACGTCCTTGGCCGGCATCGGGTACCGGGAAAACTTCACAACCATCCTGGGATCGACATCCATCACCTTCCAGGTATGGGTGTCGTTGTAATCCGCGTCCGGAAACAGCCCGAGCGTGAAAATATCCCACTTGTGGTCAGTCGCCCACTGGAGAAGACGAGGCAGGTTACCCCCGCTGAACTTTACGTCGTTGGACGTTCCTGCGTCACCGCAGTCCGGGCGTCCCACCTTTACTGCTGCGGCTTGAAGGAAGCTGCTACTCCAGCCCGATCCCTCAGGGATGAAGGCCCCCGGACGCTCGTCCCACGTCATACCTGAACTGATGTGCGTGGTGTTGTACAGCCGCACATCGCGAGAGACACAGGACCATGCATGGAGGGTGTCAAAGGTGATGTCAACCGAGTTAACCTTCACCTGGACGTTTCCAGACCACTGGTGCAGCGCCGATGCGTCCATCCGGATGTAGGACCGCTTGTCGGTGCCGTCCTCGATCTCGCGGCCAGTCGGCAAGCGGTCCGGCTTCCAGTAGGCCGAGTTCGGCCACGTGCGATCGACATACGCCCAGCCCGCCTCCTGACTGCCGTATCCATCACCGTTGTCTTCACGGCCCGCGTTCCACGTCTGCCAAGACGGGTCGAGAACGATGGGGAACTTGGTCTCTGGGCCGGTCAGCAGTCCGGGATCAGGGGTCAAGGTGAGAACACCACCCCCCACCTCAACCGACATCGGAGCCGTACTGGCCTTAGGGGCCGGCCCGGCCGCAATCTCCTCCGTGCTCGTGGGCGCCGCGGGGGCCTCGGCCGGAGCTGTCTGCCCCTCCCACATCAGCGGTTCCGGCGCACTGAAGAGCTCGTTGCCGGCTTCGTCCACAGCCGCCAGGCGACTACCGGAAAGCTCCTTCAGTTGCAGCCCAGAAGTACGCACTCCGAACTCGATCTTCGCCAATGCGGGATCAGCCGCCGCCTCCGGCGTCTTCACCACCACGTAGTGGGACCACCCGGTCGGTGTCGACCGCACCACCAGGTCCACGCCAACACCGCCACCGTCAACGAAAGTGGCGCTCGGGCCATCCAACTGAGGAACTGGCAGCACAGCCCCTGGCCAAGTCAGTGTCAGGCTCTTGCCGTCCTTGGTCATCGTGGCCAGCACATCATCGCCGCCGGCGCCGAAGGTCACACCGTTGACCGACATCCGTGACGCGTACTTGCCATCAGCCGTCCGCTCCAGCGTCAGGTCAGCCTCATGGAACACACCATCCCGCTCCACCCGGACTGGGACCGGCGCCGTCTCCAGCGAGAACTGACCGTCGGGCAACGCGGTCAACTTCTTGGTTTCCGACGTCCGGCCCGCGACTTCGACCGGACTTCCCGTCTCCTTGGCCTTCGCCACCGCAGCGTCCAGGGTCGTCGACTCGGACGGACTCGTCTCAGCCGCATTCACCGAGGTCACGGGCGTTGACAGCAATGATGCGACCAGCACCAATGGCATCAATCCGGCAAGCCATCGGGTGCGTCGACACATTCTGTCAACAACTGATGACCGGAAGAACGAACCCCGAGCAGCACGGACATGCACGATGACCTCGCAGGATAAAGCCCGAGTAAAGCCCGCTAAACATAAGCTGAAGATCAGCAGACTTGGAAGAAGATCGACTGAGGCAAGTTTGTGACCTATGTCACACTCGCGCTTGTCAACCAATTCTCTACTTCAAGCGTCAAGCGGCCGATGTCATCAGCCTTTGACATTCGGAAGGGCTACCGCCGGTAAGACGACTGCATCAGCGCATTGCCAGGCACAGTTCACTGCTAACCTGACGACCCGTTCTTCCATGACCTCACAAGGTGACAACATGACCAATCGGACCGATCGCCGAACTGCCGGCTACCGAATGCTCCGCGACTGGATCGCAGCCTTCGCAGCTGCCTTCCTAGCCGCGTTGGCGGCTCGTATCGTGTTGGGCGGAGAGACAGGCTCGATCGGTAACGTAATGGTTTTCTCAGCGCTGCTCGCTACTGTCCTGGTCGGCGTCCGTATCTTCCAGCACCGATATAGGCACTGAGGACTGACCGTACGCCGAACTTGCGAGAATTTTGTCCGCACAGGTCAACGACGGATCGTCAGAGGCAGCAGTTGGGGCGGCGAGAATGAGACGCTTCGATAGGTCCTCTGCCAGGAGCACGCACAAGGCGTCATCGCAAACGACTTGTCCTCTGATACCAGTACGCGATGAGGTTTCCGAGCAATCGTACGGTCCAGCAGGTCAACCATGATCCGGGCCTTGTTGCGACATTGGCCAGGGAAGTCTTCCGACTGCGACTCCGACTTGTTCTTGCCCTCGTAAGGGGTGATGACGGCCGAAGCCGCGGCTCCTAACTTAGCAACGATGGCCTACAGAGCCCACGAGGTGATGTTGTGGTGGCCGGGTCTGCGCCAGAGCCTTATCGCCGACCCGATCTTCGACGGTTTGATCACGAAGGACTGATGGCCTCCTTCGGTTTTGCGTGTGGCGATCATGCTGGTCGTGGGTGGCGTCGCTTTTGCCGGGGGCCGCTTATGCAGGCGGGGAGTATGGAGGGCCGGTGTGGACCAGGGCGAGGAGGCGGTCGAGAAGGCAAGGGTCTGCGGAGCTTTGCTCGCTGGCCCAGGCGATGGCGTTGGCGAGCTTGAGCAGATCGGCGATGTCGAGTTCCGCGGGTGCGTTGCCCTCGTGCTGGGCGCGGGTGAGGAGCATGCCCCCGGTGGTCAGGATCGCTTCGCGTGTCCGGCAGGTGGGGAGTGCTGCCGAGCACGGGTTGACCGGTGTGTGGGCGGCGCAGGCCTTCGGCTGGGACGCCCTGACCGCCCTGACCCTGGCCGGCACCGCAGCGCCCGGGATCGAGTTGGGGACGGCGGTGGTGCCCGCCGCGCAACGCCACCCCCTTGTCCTTGCCGGTCAAGCCCTGAGCGTCCAGGCGGCGACCGGCAACCGGCTCACCCTGGGCCTCGGGGCGGGCATCTCGATGATGGTCACTGGCATGTACGGTCTTCCGGCCGATCGTCCTGCCGCGAGGATGCGTGAGTACCTGTCGGTCCTGCGCCCCCTCCTGCGCGGGGAGGCGGTCTCTCATCAGAGTGAGACGCTCACGTCCGTGGGTCAGGTGAGCGTTCCGGGGACGACGCCGCCGCCGATATTGCTGGCCGCCCTGGCCCCGCGATGCTGCGCTTGGCCGGCGAACTCGCCGACGGCACCGTGACCTGGATGACCGGCCCTCGAACCCTGGCCGACCACATCGTTCCCTCGATAACCAGGGCCGCCCAGGCCGCGGGGGCCCCGCTCCGCGGGTGGTCGCCGGGCTGCTGGTCAGCGTGACCTCCGACGCAGCCGGCGTCCGTGACCGGGTCGCCGAACAGTTCGGCCTGGCCGGGCACGTCCCCGAATATCGGGCAGTGCTGGACCGCGAGCAGGGCGCGTCCAGGTCCGCCCACAACATCTGATCGATCACCGGCTTGAACGGAAGCACCGTCCAACGATGCACCCCGTACTTGCGCCGCACCTCACGGGTCGGTGGGGCCACGGCTCGTTCTTGGAATCAGGCTGTTCCAGGTGGAGCGCCCCGGGTTGGGTGGAGGCCCTGAAACCTGGAAGGGTGAGGGGCTATGGCACCCCCGAGAAAGTACTCCGTTGAGCTGCGTGAACGCGCGGTCCGTATGGTCTTTGAGCTGCGCGAGCAG
>NZ_VCKZ01000666.1 GCF_005889745.1 Actinomadura geliboluensis | reverse complement strand
AGGGCCAGAAGACCTACGGGTGGGCCGAAGCCCTCAACGAACTCGCCGACGCCTACCCAGACCGCATCCAGTAAAGACAACCAGACCCACAACAAGATCATCTTTACACACTTCGAGTTACAGGCTCACCCCTGCGCCGGTGAGGTTACGCCGCTACGCCAGGAGAACATGTGTGGCGCGATGTCACGTTCGTACGGCGCGCATGACTTGCCTGGAGCTCAAGCACGGCGCGCGGTGCCTTGCGGAGGTCACACGCCGTCCGGCCGGCTTGCAGTCACGACGTGTGGCTGGCCCGGGTCCCGTGGCCATGCGTGGCGTTGCGGCGCGATGTGCACCGCGCGATGGCGTGCCGCAGCGTGGTGGCGTCGCGTGGCGCGGCGTGTTGCGCGCGGTGGCGCGGCATGGCTGCCGTGGCTGCCGGTGCTGCGCGCGGTGGGGGTTGGGGTCTTTGGTGCGCGGGTGTGGTGCTTAGGGGTTCTTGGTGTGGTGGCGGCGGCGTAGGTAGGCGAGGGGGAATGTGATGAGGACGCCCAGGGCGTAGGGGGTGGCGGGTGCCGCTAGGGCCGCTGATTTCTCCAAGGCTGGTTGCTTGAAGGTGGCGGGGATCGGGAGGGTGCCGATGCGGTCCAGGGGCCAGACGATGACGAAGGCGCGGCCGATGACGCGGTCGATCGGGATGGTGCCGCCGCCGGGGTCGCCGCGGTGGGAGCGGGAGTCGTAGGAGAGTTCGCGATGGTCGCCCATGACCCAGAGCTGGCCCGGCTTCACGGTGACGTCGAACGGGTCGTTGGACGGCTTGTTCTGCTCGTGCGTGATCGGGTCGGTGAAGATGTAGGACTTCTCGTCCAGCGGAACGCCGTTGACGGTGACCCGGCCCTTGGCGTCGCAGCATTTGACGTGGTCGCCGGGGATGCCGATGACGCGCTTGATGTAGTCCTTCTCGTTGGGCGCCACACCGAACGCGGTGCCGATGGCCCGCAGCACCTTGGAGACGGGGTTGCTCGGCTCGTTGACCTGGACCTCGGGGTCCCAGGAGTCGAGGCCGTTGAAGACGATGACGTCGCCGCGGGCGATGTCGCGGGTGTGGTAGACGATCTTGTTGACGAGGACGCGGTCGCCGACCTGGAGGGTGTTCTCCATCGAGCCGGACGGGATGTAGAACGCCTGCACCGCGAACGCCTTGATGACGAGCGCCAGCACGACGGCGACGACGATCAGGACGGGGAGTTCCTTCCAGAACGACCCCTGCTTCTTCTTGCCCTTGCCGTCGTCTTCGGCGTCGTCGGCCTGCTCCCCGGCCGAGTCCACGGGCTCCTTCTCTTCGGGCACCGCGCCCTCGGCCTCGGATCGCACGTCTCTCCGATCGTCCTCGTCAGTCATCAGAGCGAAAGCCTAGCGGCGCCGAGCCCGCGGGGCGCCGCCCGCGGGCGTGTCGCCGACGCCCGGGCCGGTCGCGTCCGTCCGGAACGGGCAACGCCCCGGGCACCCTCTCGGGTTCCCGGGGCGTCGTGGTCCATCGGCTCAGTGCTCGCGCTTCTCCTTGATGCGCGCGGCCTTGCCGCGCAGGTTGCGCAGGTAGTAGAGCTTGGCGCGGCGCACGTCGCCGCGGGTGACGACCTCGATCTTGTCGATCGAGGGGCTGTTGAGCGGGAACGTCCGCTCGACGCCGACGCTGTAGCTGACCTTCCGGACGGTGAACGTCTCGCGGGCGCCGCCGCCCTGCCGCCGGATCACCACGCCCTGGAAGATCTGGATACGGCTACGGTTTCCCTCGGTGACGCGCACGTGCACCTTCAGCGTGTCGCCCGGACGGAAGTCCGGGACGTCGGCGCGCATCGCGGCCTTCTCGATCTCCTGGATCAGGGTGTGCATCGCAGCGGTTCCTCGTGGTCGAACGCGGGCGTCGAGAGGCCCCGGTGGGTCTTTCGTGGGGGCGTCGCGCCGCGGAAAATGGTCTTCGGGTGCCAT
Source organism: Actinomadura geliboluensis (assembly GCF_005889745.1). Lineage (GTDB taxonomy): Bacteria > Actinomycetota > Actinomycetes > Streptosporangiales > Streptosporangiaceae > Spirillospora > Spirillospora geliboluensis. The sequence continues at coordinate 649 of NZ_VCKZ01000666.1, read as the reverse complement.
GCGTTCTCGACGCACGGACGCTCTAGTCTGCCATACCTTCGCCGTCAACCGGAAAACCGGCCTCGCGGAGGACGTCGCGGTCCCGCCTGTCGAGGTCCTCCGGGGCGAAGCGGCCCAGGAGTTCGGGACGGTGCCGGGCCGTCCGGCGGAGTGCCTCGTCGCGCCGCCAGCGCGCGATCGCGCCGTGGTGGCCTGAGAGGAGGACCTCTGGGACCGGCCGGTCCCGCCAGACTGGCGGCTTGGTGTAGACGGGGCCTTCCAGCAGCGACTCCATGGCGCCGGGGGCGAAGGAGTCGTCCGCGACCGAGTCGGCGTTGCCGAGGACGCCGGGCAGGAGCCGTCCGATCGCCTCGATCATCACCAGCACCGCGACCTCCCCGCCGGCGAGGACGAAGTCGCCGAGGCTGACCTCGTCCACAGGCATGCGAGTGCGGGCCTCCTCGGCGACACGGGAGTCGATGCCCTCGTAGCGCCCGCACGCGAACACCAGCCAGGGCTCGGCGGCGTACCGCACCGCGTGCGCCTGTGTGAAGGGGCGTCCGCTCGGTGTCGGAATGATCAGCCGCGGCCCAGGTGGTGTGGTGCTCGGTCCCTCTGGTGTTGCCGAGGCGGGCGGTGGGGTGCCGGACGGTGACGGGGTGCCTGGGGG
>NZ_VCKZ01000163.1 GCF_005889745.1 Actinomadura geliboluensis | reverse complement strand
GTTCACGGCATGCCCGGCATGCACGGCGCGGTCGGCGCGGTCGGCGCGCTGCAGCGGTCCGACCTGCTGCTACCCAACCCCGATCGAACTGCTGCAGGAGGCCGGGGAAGGCGAGCGGCGCGCCGGGGCCCGCGCCCTTCTCGGGCTCGGGGAGGCCGGTCGGCGCCGGCAGGTCCTCGACCAGGGTGCGCAGGTCGCCGCGCGTCTTGGCGGTCAGCGCGGTGTCCAGCCGCTCGTCCAGCTCGCCGCGGTCCAGCCGGCCGGCGGCGAAGTGGTCGTGCAGGGCGACCATGACCGCGTCGCGCTCGGCGTCGCCGACGCGGATCTCGTCGTGGCGTGCCATGGCTACTCCCCGCCCGCGGCCGTCGGCCCCGGGTCGTCGTCGGCGGCGTCGTCCCGGGCGTCGAGGTCGTCGGCCAGGATGCGGTACAGGCCGCGGCGCGCGTCCGCGAGCACCTCCGTGGCCTGGGCGACCTGGGCGGACGACCCGGAGTGGACGATCTGCATCACCGCGGCGCCCGTCTGCGCGGCCTGCTTGAACAGCTCGGGGACGCCCTCGCCGAAGTCGGGCGTCATCTCCGCCCAGGGCTCGGCGAGCCGGTCGGCGTTCTCCTCGGTGTAGGCGCGGCCCTCGTCGGTGAGGCGGAAGGTGCGGCGGCCGCCGCTCTCGTCCCCGGCGATCAGGCCCTCGTCGGCGAGCTGCTGGAGCGCCGGGTAGACCGCGCCGGGGCTCGGCTTCCACGCGCCGCCGCTGCGCTCGTTGATCTCCTGGATGATCTGGTAGCCGTTGCGCGGCTCCTCGGCCAGCAGCACGAGGATCGCCGCGCGGACGTTCCCCTTGCGCGCCTTGCCGCCCCGGCCCCACGGGCCGCCGCGCCCGCGCGCCCACGGCGGGCGCGGGCCGGGGCCGTGGCCGCCGAACGGCCCGGGCCCCCACGGGGCGCCGCCGAACAGCGCGCCGAAGTTCGGGAACTCACCGCGCCCCCACGGGCCGTGTCCGTGCATGTGTCCCATGTTCTGACACCACCTTCTGAGATCACTCTCTGATCCCTCGCGATACGACAACGATATATCGTAGACGTTTCGCTGAGCCAGAGTGTTCCCGGATATTTCCGCGGGGCGGACACGCTTTCGCCGAAGGCGAACCGGGCATGATCCCCGATACCGGCCACTGCCGTCTGATTCCGCGAATCTTGGGTACCACCCGGCCGAGGGGGACGATGGGCACACACGAGGCGGTGACCGCGCCCGGCGCGGTCGGCACACCGGACGCCGCGGCACCCCGACCCCGCGCCAGGAACGAGCTGCTGCTCGGCCTGGCGCTCTTCACCGTGTACTCGCTGGTCACGATGCTGCCGGAGCAGGCCAGGACGGGCCCCGCCCGCGCCCACGGGGAGATGCTCTTCCGGCTGGAGCGGGCCCTGCACCTCGACATCGAACCCGCCCTCAACGGCTGGCTGGCCGACCAGTCGGCGCTGCGCCTGCTCGCCAACTACGAGTACGCGGTCACCTACATCGGGAGCGCGCTGGCGCTGCTCGTCTGGTTATTCCTGCGCCACCCCGACCGCTACCGGACGGCCCGCAACGCCTTCGTCCTGCTCAACCTCGCGGCACTGGCCTGCTTCGCCCTCTATCCGGTGATGCCGCCGCGGCTGATGCCCGACCTCGGGTTCATCGACACCGTCTCCGAGGGCCGCACCTGGGGGTCGTGGGGCTCGCCGATGGTGCGCCACGCCGACCAGCTCGCCGCCGTCCCGTCCCTGCACATGGGCTGGACGCTGTGGGTCGGCGTCGAGCTCGCCCGCGTGAAGGCGAAGCGGTGGGTGCAGTGGTTGAACCTCGGTCACATCCTCCTTACGCTCTACGTCATCCTGGCGACCGCGAACCACTTCATCGTGGACGCGGTGGCCGCCGTCCCCTTCGTGGTGGTCTCCGTGTACATCGCCGAGCGCATCGCCCACCCGCACCGGCCGTCCGCCCGCATCCAGGGGCCGGACGCCTTCTTCCTCGCCGTGGAGACGCCCGCCGCGCCGCAGCAGGCCGGCGGCGTCATCATGCTCGACACCTCGAAGGGCGAGGTCGGGCGCGAGGACCTCGTCCGGGTCATCCGGGAGCGGCTGGACGGGCTGCCCCGCTTCCGGCAGCGGCTCGTCCGCCGCGGCCGGTGGCGCCGACCCGTCTGGCGCGACCACGACCCCGTCGACTGGGAGTGGCACGTCGCCGAGCGGGAGGTCGACGGCATGGCGGGCCTGCGCGCCGCCGTCGCCGAGCTCCAGGCGGAGCTGCTGCCGCTCGACCGGCCGCCGTGGCGGATGGTCGTGATGAAGGGCGCCGAGCCCGGCCGCACCGCCGTCGTGTACCTGATGCACCACGTCGTCGCCGACGGCGTCGGCATCGTCGCGCAGGCGATGTACCTGATGGAGCCGCCGCCCGACAACCTCGGCGCCCGGTTCCCGCGCAAGCCGCTGCAGAAGGCGCTCGCGACGGTGGCGGGGCTCGGGCAGCTCGCCTCCGCCGTGACCAGGCCGGAGCCGCTGCCCGCCGCCGGGACGTCCGAGCGCCGCTTCGGCAGCATGTCGCTCCCGCTCGCCCAGGTCCGGGACGTCGGCCGCCGCTACGACGCGCGCGTGACCGACGTGGTGCTGTGCGCGGTCGCGGGCGCGCTGAACCGGGTCGTCAGCGAGGAGGACGGGCGCCCCGACACCTGCCGCGTCGCCGTGCCGCTCATGATGCGGCCGCCCGGCAGCGCGATGGTCGGCAACCACACCACGGCCGTCATGGTCGACCTGCCGGTCGGGAAGATGGCCGAGCCCGACCGGCTCGCCCTGATCGCCGAGCGCAGCCGCGTGCTGCGCTCCGGCACCCGCGCGCAGGCCGCCTGGTTCGTGATGTGGCAGGCGGGCCGCGTCATGCCGGCGCCGTTGCACGGCCGGTTCGCCCGCATGTCCTACAGCGGGCGCTTCCTCCAGGGCACCGTGTCGAGCCTCCCCGGCCCCGACAAGGCGCTGCGGCTGGCTGGCGCCCCGCTCACCGCCGTGTACCCGATCGTCCCGCTGGCGCCGGGCGCGCCGCTCGCGATCGCCGCGCTCGGCGTCGACCGCGAGCTGTGCTTCGGCCTCTCCGTCGACCCCGGCCTGGCGGACGACGCCGACGCCCTGATGGACGCCGTCCGCGACGTCATCGAGGAGCTGCGCGACGGCCCGGAGTGACGCCGATCCAGAGGACGGGATCTGGAGTGACGGGGGCCGCCCGCGTCACACGCTGCGCATCGCGCGCAGCGACTCCTTCAGCGACCCCATCGTCGCGAACACCGCCGTCGGCTCGTAGCCGCAGTGCGCCATGCAGTTCGCGCACCGGTCGTCGCGGCCCCGGCCGTAGGCGTCCCAGTCGGTGGTGTCGAGCAGCTCCTGGTAGGTGTCGCAGTAGCCGTCGTCCATCAGGTAGCAGGGCCGCTGCCAGCCCTTGAGCGAGTACGACGGGATCGCCCACGCCGTGCAGCGGAAGTCGGCCTTGCCCTCCAGGAAGTCCAGGAACAGCGGCGAGTGGTTGAACCGCCAGCGCCGCCGGCGCCCGTCCGCGAACGCCTTCGCGAACAGGCTCCGGGTCTCCTGGACGCCGAGGAAGTGCTCCTGGTCGGGCGCCTTCTCGTAGGCGTACGCCGGCGAGATCATCATCTGGTCGACGCGCAGGTCGTCGTTCAGGTAGTCGAGGACGTCGATGACCGTCTGCGGGGTGTCGGTGTTGAACACGGTCGTGTTCGTCGTGACCCGGAACCCGCGCTCCTGGCACATCCGGACCGCCTCGACCGCCTGGTCGAACACGCCCTCCTTGCAGACGGACGCGTCGTGCCGCTCGCGCAGCCCGTCGATGTGCACCGCCCACGCGAAGTACCGCGACGGACGGAACTGGTCGATCTTCTTCGGGATCAGCGCCGCGTTCGTGCACAGGAACACGTACCGGCGCATCTTGACCAGCTCGGCGACCAGCTCGCCGATCTTCGGGTGCATCAGCGGCTCGCCGCCCGCGATCGACACCATCGGCGCCCCGCACTCGCGGACGGCCGCGAGCGCCTGCTCGACGGGCATCCGCTGCTTCAGCACGTCCGCCGGATGCTGGATCTTCCCGCAGCCCGCGCAGGCCAGGTTGCACGCGTACAGCGGCTCCAGCTCCATGATCAGCGGGTACTTCTCCCGCCCGGCCAGCTTGTTGCGCAGGACGTACCCGCCGACGCGCAGGCTCTGCCGCAGTGGCATCGCCATCAGAACGCCTCCTTCGACCCGCCGCCGGGCCCGCCGGGCGCGGCGGCGCCGGCACCCAGGTACCGGCCCAGCGCGGACAGCGGGAACACCAGCCGGTACAGGTGGTAGTTGATGTAGAAGTCGCCGGGGAACCCGGTGCCGGTGAAGTGGTCCTCGTCCCACGTCCCGTCCGGGCGCTGGTGCTCGGCGAGCCAGCGGACGCCGCCCTCGACGGCCGGGCCGCGCTCGCCGGCGGCCAGCAGCGCCAGCAGCGCCCACGCCGTCTGCGACGGGGTCGACGCCCCGTGCCCGACCCAGGACCGGTCCCGGTAGGAGCGCAGGTCCTCGCCCCAGCCGCCGTCGTCGCGCTGGTGGCGCTCCAGCCAGCCGACCGCGTCCCGGATCGCCGGCTTCTCCGGCCGGACACCCGCCGCGATCAGCGCCGGCACGACGGCGCCCGTCCCGTACACGTGGTTGGCGCCCCACCGGCCGAACCACGACCCGTCGGGCTCCTGCGCCTTCAGCAGCCACACGACGGCCCGCTTGGCGAGCAGCGAGTCGGCCATGCCGCGGTGCGCGAGCGCCTCCACGACGTGCGCGGTGACGTCGGCGGACGGCGGGTCGATGACCTCGCCGAAGTCGCAGAACGGCAGCCTGCGGCACAGCGTCCGGGTGTTGTCGGCGTCGAACGCGCCGAACCCGCCGTCCCGCGAGACCATCCCGGCCATCCAGCGGACGCCCCGCTCGATCGCCGGCTCGGCGGCCGGGTGCCGGACGCGGTTCAGCGCGATCACGGCCTCGGCGGTGTCGTCCACGTCGGGGTAGACGTCGTTGTCGAACTCGAACGCCCAGCCGCCCGGCGGCAGGCCGGGGCGGCGCACCGACCAGTCGCCCGGCCCGCGCACCTCCTCGCCGAGCACCCACTCGGCGGCCCGCTCCAGCGCCGGGTGCCCGGCGGGCAGGCCCGCGTCGGCGAGCGCGTTCATCGCGAGGACGGTGTCCCAGACGGGGGACTGGCACGCCTCAAGGCGGCGCCCCCGCTCGTCCCGGATCGTGAACCGTTCGAGGCCGTCCAGGCCGCGCCGCACGACCGGGTGGTCGAGGCCGTAGCCGAGCAGGTGCAGCGCGATCAGCGAGTACACCCACGGCGGCTGGATGCCGCCCCACGAGCCGTCCCGCTCCTGCCGCGCGATGATCCACTCCGCGGCGCGGCGCAGCGCCGCCTCCCGCACGCCCTTCAGCGGGCGCCGCCGGTGGGCGTGCCGCTGGTAGACGTGCAGGGCCTTGTCGAGCGCGCCGAACGCCTCGCCCCAGCCGGGCAGGCGGCGCCGCCTCGGCTCCGGGACGTCGTAGTCGGGGACGAGCTCGTCCAGCCCGAACGGCAGCGGCCGGACGGGACGCAGCGCCCCCACCACCGTCAGCGGGACGATCGTCTGCCGCGCCCAGCACGCGAAGTCGTACACGTTCAGCGGGAACCAGCGCGGCAGGAACAGCATCTCCGGCGGGACCACGGGCAGCTCGTCCCAGGACCAGTGGCCGAACATCGCGAGCCAGAACCGGGTGAACACGCGCGTCGCCGGGACGCCGCCCTCGCCGCGGACGTAGGCGGCGGCGCGGATCATGTGGCCCGCGTCCGGCGGGTCTCCGGCGAGCCGCAGCGCCACGTACGCCTCGACGGTCGTGGACAGGTCGGGCGGGCCGTCGTGGAAGTTCGCCCACGTCCCGTCGGGGGCCTGCTGCGAGCGGATCCAGCGGGCCGCCTCGACGGTGTCCTCGTCGGTGCGGACGCCGAGGAACTCGCGCAGCAGCAGGTCCTCGGCGTCCATCGTGACGTTGGTCTGCAGCTCGCCCTTCCACCAGCCCTCCGGGGACTGGAGCAGCAGCAGGTGGTCGCGGGCGGCGTCCAGCGCCTCGGCGGCGGTCCGGGTTCCGGCGGCCTCCGGGGTCTCCGGCGTTTCCAGCGTTGTCATCGGTGATCTGATCCCGGATCTCTCAGTGGTCCCGGCGGGTGACGAAGTCGGCGATGCGGAGGAACTCGGTGCGGGCGGAGTCCGGCATCCGGGCCGCCAGCAGGTGCTCGGCGGCGCGCTGGACGCGGCTCTCGGCCTCGAGCTCGGCCCACGCGCGCCCGCCCGCCGCCTCGACCAGCGCGGCGGCCTCCGCGAGCTCGGACTCCGCCGGCTCCTGCTCCCGCGGCCCGGGCCGCGCGTACAGCGCGGCGAGCTTCGCGCCCTCCGGCGTGCCGGAGTTCAGCGCGGCCACGACCGGCAGCGACATCTTGCGGGACCGCAGGTCCGACATGGCCGGCTTCCCGGTGGTCGCGGGGTCGCCCCAGATGCCGAGCAGGTCGTCGGCGAGCTGGAACGCGATGCCGAGGTCGGTGCCGAACGCCTCCAGCGCCTCCGTGAGCGGCCTGGGCGCGTCGTCGAGGACAGCGCCGATCGAGCAGGAGCACGCCAGCAGCGCGGCGGTCTTGTCGGACGCCATGGCGACGCACTCGTCCACGCCGACCTGGCGGCGGCTCTCGAAGTCCATGTCGAGCGACTGGCCGGCGATGAGGCGGCGGGTGGCGGTGGACAGCGCGCGCGCCGCCCGCGCCGAGCCCTGCCCCGGCGCCTCCAGCAGCACCTCGCCGGCGAGGGCGAGGAGCGCGTCACCGGTGAGGATCGCGGACGCCTCGCCGAACACCGTCCACGCCGCCGGGCGGTGCCTGCGCGTGCGGTCGCCGTCCATGATGTCGTCGTGCAGGAGCGAGAACGCGTGGGTCAGCTCCACCGCGACGGCGCCCGGCAGGGCGCTCTCCGGCGGCGCCACCGCGGCGCGCGCCGACAGCAGCGCGAGCGCCGGGCGCAGCGCCTTGCCGGCGGGCGCCTTGCGCGGATGCCCCTCCTCGTCCGTCCAGCCCAGGTGGTAGGCCGCGACGCGGTAGGTGCGCGGATCGAGCCGGCCGACGGCGGCGCGCAGCGCCCCGTCGACCAGCTCGCGTACATCGGTCATCGAGACCGGAACAGCGGTCACCGGCCCCTCACCTCCTCCAGGTGGCGACGGATCGGGATCGGCTGGAGGTCGGCGGGCGTGCGCGCCGCCCGGTCCGGCAGCCCCGCCAGGTGGCGGCGGACCAGCCGCGCGGCGGTCAGGCCGCTGCGGACCGCGCCCTCCATCGTGTCGGGCCAGCCCGTGTCGGTCCACGCGCCGGCGAGGAACAGCCCCGGCGTGCGCGTGACCGCGCCCGGCCGGGCCGCCGCGGTGCCGGGGCGCTGCCGGAACGTCGCCCGCCGCTCCCGCGTCACGAACAGCTCCCGGACGGCGGCGCCGCGCGCGGCCGGCAGCAGCCGCCGCAGCTCCGGGACGAACCGGGCGCGCAGTTCGGCGGTCGGCAGGTCGACCCAGCGGTCGGCGGCCGACAGCGACACCGCCAGGTACTGGCCGCGGCGCAGCCCGCTGACCGCCGTCCGGTCGAACACCCACTGGACGGGCGAGGCGACGGCGGCGGCGAACGGCGCGTCCATGACCTTCCGGTCGTAGACGACGTGCACGTTCACGATGGGGCTGGCGTCCAGCTCGGGCCAGCGCAGCGGGTCCGGCAGCGCCTGCGCGGGCAGCAGCCGCGCCGCCGCCTCGTGCGGCACCGCCATGATCACCGCGTCGGCGGCGATCGGCACGCCGTCCACCACCACCTTCGGGTCGGTGGTGACGGCCTCGACCTTCGCCTTCAGCCGGACGGTGCCGCCCATCTCCGCGATGCGCCGCAGCGCCGGCCCGCCGTGCAGCTCCTCCAGCGGGACGAGCGGCACCCCGATGTCGGCGGCGTCGGCGCGGCTCAGCAGCGCCCGCTTGCACACCATCGCCGACAGGCCGAGCGCCGCCTCGTCCACCTCGGCGTTGAGCGCGGCGGTGATGAACAGCCCCCACAGCGCGTTGCGCGCCCAGGTCCGCTGCCCGTGCTCGGCCAGCCACGTTCCGGCCGCCATCGTGTCGAGCGCCGGGTCGGCGGGGTCCAGCCGGCCCAGCGCCAGCGCGGCGCGCACCGCCCGCGCCCGGTCGGCGGGCGCCAGCGGCGAGTACCGGGCCAGCGCGGGCAGCAGGTGCAGCGGGCTCGGCAGGTTCGCCCGCCGCAGCCGCGCCGCCTTCGCGCCCGGCCGCAGGACGGGGACGTCGAAGCGCTCCTGCACCTCCACCAGGTGGTCGGCGCGCAGCCTGCGCAGCAGCCCCTGGTACGCGGTGCAGCACCGCAGGAACACGTGCTGCCCGTTGTCGACGCTCAGCTCGCCGCGCGCGAACGAGTGCGTCGCGCCGCCCAGCCACGGCCGGGACTCCACGAGCGTGACCGGCACGCCCGACTCCTGGAGCGCTATGGCGGCGCTGATACCTGCGAGCCCGCCGCCCACGATGACCACGCTCACCGCTCCACCCCCGACAGCGCGCGCGCCGCCACGACGGCCTTCTGCCAGGTCGGCAGCGAGACCCGTCTGTCCAGTGCGATCGCCGGGCGCGCCGCGATGCTCTCCAGCAGCCGCCGGTAGATGCCGGCCATCGCCGCCGTGCACGCGGCGCTGCGCCGGTCCAGCAGCGGCAGCAGCCGCAGCCCCTCCGCGTACCAGGCGCGCGCCCGCTCCGCCTGGAAGCCGACCAGCTTGTTCAGCCGCCACGGCGGGTCGATGAAGGCGCCCGACTCGTCCAGCTCCAGCGTGCAGCCGAACCGGACCAGGTCCTCCCTCGGGATGTAGGTGCGCCCGGCCAGCCGGTCCTCGCGCAGGTCGCGCAGGATGTTGGTGAGCTGGAGCGCGACGCCGAGCGAGTCGGCGAGGCCCTCCGCCCGCTGCCGGCCGTCCGACCCGAACACCCCGAGCGACAGCCGGCCGACCGTTCCGGCGACCCGCTGGCAGTACCGCAGCAGGTCGTCGAAGGTGTCGTAGTCGGCGCCGCGCACGTCGTTCTCGCAGCCGTCGATCAGCTCGTCGAACGCGGCGAGCGGGATCGGGTAGCGGCCCGCCGCGTCCGCCAGCGCGGTCAGCACCGGATGCCCCTCCAGCGCCCGGACGTCCGCGCGGCGCCGCACCACCTCCTCGACGGTCAGCAGCCGCCGCCGCGACCGGTCCAGCAGGTCGAGCCGCACGCACGCCGGCTCCGGGCCGTCCCCGATGTCGTCGATGCCGCGCGCGAACGCGTAGATCGCGCTCATCGCGCGCCGCTTCGGCGCGGGCATCAGCCGGATCCCGTAGGAGAAGTTGCGGGCCTCCTCCCGCACCACGCGCTCGCAGTGCCGGTACGCCTCCACCACCCGCTCGGAACCCTCGCACGTCTCCGAAACCGTCATCGCACACTCCCTCTGAGAACCCGCGCCCAGCCGGCGGGCAGCGCGGCGTGCCGCGGGCGCAGCCGCCGGGCGAGGACGTCGTAGCGCCCGCGCGCCAGCGCTGCCAGCGCCGCGCGCCCCCCGGCGATGTAGCCGGCGACCGCGATCCGCCCCCATCCGGTCAGGCCCGCCATGAGCGGCGGCGCGCCCCGGTCCAGCAGTTCGGCCGCGCGGCCCGCCTGGAGCGCCAGCACGCCGCGCAGCCGCGTCGGCGTCGCCGCGCGGGCCAGGTCCTCCTCGGCGCAGCCGAACCGGCGCAGGTCCGCGGCGGGCAGGTAGATCCGCCCGTCCCGGTAGTCCTGGCCGGCGTCCTGGCAGTGCTCGATGACCTGCAGCGCGGTGCACACGTCGTCGGACGCCGCCTCCAGCGCGGGCCGGTGCGCGCGGAACAGGTGCAGGACGATGCGGCCCACCGGCGCGGCCGACAGCGCGCAGTACCCGGCCAGCTCATCGAACGTCTCGTACCGGTGGACGACCTGGTCCTGCCGGTTCGCCCGGACCAGGTCGCGGAACGGCGCCTCCGGGATCCGGTGCGCGTGCACCGCCCCGGCCAGCCGCCTTAACTGCGGCAGGTTCGGCGTCCGCCCGGCGAACACGCGGTCCAGGTCGTCGTCCACGAGGTCGAGGAGCTTGGCCCGCTGCTCGGGCGGCGCCTCGTCGCCGATGTCGTCGACGAGCCGCGCGTAACCGTAGACGGCCCGCAGGCCGGCCCGGTGCCGGGCGGGCAGCAGCCGCGCGGCCACCGGGAAGTTCTCCCGGGCCGCGAGCCGGTCCAGCGCGCGATCGTGCTCCTCGACGCTCCAGAGCGGTTCAATGATCACCTTGGAGAGATCGACCGGGACGGCACGAGAGAAACTCTGGCCAAGGTATGGACTTATTTAAACGCTGCGCGGTGTGCCCTGGACCGTTGCAGGGGGCGCGGCGCCGACGCCATTGAACAGGACGTTCCCCGGTGAGCGGCGGGACCGGTGATCAGTAGGCTCGGGGAATGGCGACCCACGAACGCGAGATCACCGCCCCCGTCGACCTGTGCCTGCCGGACGGCCGGCTGAACCCGGAGGCGGTCGGTTGGACGCGGCGCCCCCTGCACCGCGCGAACCTGCGCGGGTGGGGCCGGGTGAAGCGCTGGGAGTACTGGGGGATCGTCACGCCCCGGCACATCATCGGGCTGGTGGCCTCCTCGCTCGACTACGCCGGGGTGCACGGCGTGTGGGTGCTCGACCGCGAGACCGGCGAGGAGACCGCGAAGGACGCGGTGGTGCCGCTCGCGCGCGGCGCCGTGTTCCCCGACCGCAGCGGCGAGGGCGAGGCGTCCGTGCGGGGCGGGGGAGCGGCGGTCGGCGTCCGGCAGCGCCCGTCGGGGTCGCGGGTGCGGGCGCTGGTGCCGGGCCTGGTCGATCTCGACGTCGAGGTCCCGCTGCCGGACGGGCACGAGTCGCTCGGCGTGGTGATCCCGTGGGGGCCGAAGCGCTTCCAGTACACGGTGAAGGACGTCGGGCGCCCGGTGCGGGGGCGGCTGGTGCTGCCGTCGGGGGAGTACGAGATCGGCGAGGGCGCGTTCGCCGTCCTCGACCACGGGCGCGGCAAGTGGCCGTACCGGATGACGTGGAACTGGGCCGCGGCGAGCGGCCCCGGCCTCGCGCTGCAGTTCGGCGGCAAGTGGACCGACGGCACCGGCATGACGGAGAACGCCGTGTTCGTGGACGGCCGGCTCCACAAGATCGGCGAAGAGCTGACCTGGACCTACGACACGTCCGACTGGATGCGCCCGTGGACGATTACCGGGCGGCGCGTCGAGGTGGAGTTCCGCCCCTTCCACGAGAAGGTCGCCCGCACCGAGCTCGGCGTCGTCGGCACCGAGACCCACCAGTGCTTCGGGCACTTCACCGGGCGCGTCCAGGCCGACGACGGCGCGTGGGTCGGCGTCGACGGCCTCACCGGGTGGGCGGAGGAGGCCCGGCAGCGCTGGTGAGGCGCGCGTTCACCGAGCGCACGAGGTCCTCGGGGAGCTTGCACACCTCGCGGTCGTAGGTGAGGAGGCCGTTCAGCTCGTCCTCCACGTCGGAGAGCTGCGTGTAGACGGTCGCGCTGAGCCCGCGCGGCACCGCCGGGGCGATCTGCCGCGCGTGCAGCCGCGCGAACGCGGCGCCGAGCCGGGCGGGGGAGTCGTAGCGCTTGTAGCCGAAGTCCTTGTCGTTGAAGGCGTGGCCGTCCACCCGCAGGTTGTATCCGCCGTATTCGGACAGGACGAGGACGCGGGCGTCCCTGCGGCGCGGGACGCGGAACTTGCGGAAGTACACGTGCAGGCTGCGCAGGTCCCCGGCGCCCTGGTCGTGCCATCCGCTGGCGTGGTCGATGGTCCGCGTCGGGTCGAGCGCCCGCACCTCGGCGGCGACGTCCGCCGCGTCGAACTGCCCCCAGCCCTCGTTGAACGGCACCCAGACGGCGATGCTCACCACGTTGCGCAGGTGCTCGATCGTCTCCCGCGTCTCCTCGCGGAAGCGCGCGCGGGAGCCGGCGTCGGCGCGTCCGAAACGCTTGTGCCTGCGGTCGTCGAGGCGCAGCGGCAGCACGGCCGGCGCCGTCACGACCTCGCGGCGGTACGGGCCGCCGCCGTTCACCATGTCCTGCCACACCAGGATGCCGAGCCGGTCGCAGTGGTAGTACCAGCGCAGCGGCTCCACCTTGATGTGCTTGCGGAGCATGGTGAAGCCGAGCCGCTTCATCGTCGCGACGTCGTGCACCAGCGCCTCGTCGGACGGCGCCGTGTACATGCCGTCCGGCCAGTAGCCCTGGTCCAGGACGCCCGCGTGGAAGTACGGGCGCCCGTTCAGCAGCAGCCGGGGGACGCCCGCCTCGTCCGGGCCGACGCCGAACGACCGCATCCCGACATAGCTCTCGACACGGTCCGTGCCGAGTTCGACGGTGACGTCGTAGAGGAAGGGGTCTTCGGGGCTCCAGGGGCGGACGTCCGGAATGCCGATCCGCACCGGCTCCCCGGCCGGCGCCTCGGCGCGTGCGACGACCTCGCCGTCCGCGCTGACCTCGATCCGGGCCGTGTCGCCGGTGCTCGCGTGCACCGTGACCTCGACGCACGCCTCGTCCAGATGCGGGACGAGCGTCAGCCGCTCGACGTGCACCTCCGGCACGCACTCGATCCACACCGTCTGCCAGATGCCGGACTGGGCCGTGTACCAGATGCCGCCCCGCTTGAGGCTCTGCTTGCCCCAGCCCCGGTCCCCGGCGTCGGACGGGTCCTGGACCTCCACCACGAGGGTTCCGGCGCCGTCCTCCAGGAGGTCGGTGATGTCGAAGAAGAACGGGAGGTAGCCGCCCTCGTGCCGGCCCGCCTCCCGGCCGTTGACCGTCACCCGGCAGGTCTGGTCGACGGCGCCGAAGTGCAGCAGGACCCGGTGCCCGTCGGGACGGAACCCCTCCGGCAGCCGGACGTCCCGCCGGTACCAGAGCGTCTCGTGCGGGAGCAGCTGCCGGCCGACCCCCGACAGCGGCGACTCCGGCGAGAACGGGACGAGGATCTCGCCGTCGTACTCCTCCGGCCCCTCCGGGGACGTGTCGTCGAACGAGTACTCCCAGCGCCCGTTGAGGTTGAGGTGGCTCTCGCGGACGAGTTGCGGCCGCGGGTACTCCGGCAGCACCGCGTCCGGATCCAGCGTCCTGCCCCACCTGGTGAGCAGCGTCATCCCACGGCCTCCTCGTCCGGCGTGCGCGCGTCCCGGCGGCGCAGCGCCAGCACCGGCGGGACGATCAGCACCAGGACCGCGGCCGCCGCCAGGAAGACGGCGGGCGTCGGGACGTGCTTGAGCACGCCCAGGTCCTCGTAGCGCTCGTCCGCGCCCTTGATGACGGCGGCGCCGAGGGCCGGCCCGATGATCATAGGGATGAGGATGGCGAACACCATCCGCAGGCCCTGCACGTGCCCGGCCCGCCCCGGCGGCGTGTAGTCCCGGACGAGCGCGCCGACCGGGGCCAGCACCAGCATGAACCCCGACATCAGCACCAGCCCCGCGCCGATCACGGGGACCATGCCGCGCGCGAGCGGCATCAGCAGCAGCCCCGCCGCGTACACCGCGACCGCGGGCGCGAGGAACCGCGCCTTCCCGATCCGGTCGATGAACCGCCCGGCCAGCACGCTGGCCGCCGACGCGCCGGTGAGCACGACGGCGAGCACCAGCGCGTAGCCGTCGATGTCCAGGTACCGCTCCAGGTAGATGATCAGGTAGGGCAGGAACACCTGCGTGGAGATCCCCCACACGCACCACGCGGACAGCGCCAGGTACAGCCCGGGGTTCGCGCGCATCGCCGACGGCCGCAGCCCGTGCACGAGCGCGCCGAGGTAGCCGCCCTCCTGCCGCTCCACCGGGCGGTCCCGGACGAACGCCCACGCCAGGACGCCGACCGCCGCGATGATCAGGCCGATGACGAGGAAGAACAGCGACCACCGGCCGTCCCGCGTCATCCAGTCGAACCCGCCGAAGACCACCAGCATCGACATCAGCGGCATCACGGCCAGGACGGACTCGACGCGGCCCCGGTTCTCCGTCCGGGTCACGTCCGTCACCCACGCCTGGAAGCTCGCGTCGTTGGCGCCCGACCCGAGGAACGACATGACGCAGTCGAGGACGACGACGGTGACCACCGCGACCACGACCGCGTCCGCGAACGGCGCGACCTCCGCGACCGTGTCCACGCTGACCAGCCCGAACGCCGCCGTGGACAGCCCCCACACCACGTACCCGGCGGCGATGAAGGCGCGCCGGCGGCCGAGCCGGTCCGACAGTGCGCCGATCGCCAGCGTCGCGACCGTGGCCGCCACCGCGCTCGCCGCCACCATCGCCGCGATCACGTCGGGGTTCCCGCTGATCGTGTCGTAGACGAACACGTTGAGGTACATGTTCTCGACGGTCCAGGCGAGCTGCCCGACGAAGCCGAGCAGGACCAGCATCGTCCAGAGCCGCCGCCCGAGCGGCGCGTTGTCACCCGTTGTCACGCCCGAACAGTACAAGGCTCACTTACCGGACGTTCGTCGCCCGGGACCTCTTGCATCCGTCCGCGAACCGGGTTCTCATGTGATCTCAAGCACAAGATCGGGATCGGGGGATCGGGGGCGTCCGACGAACGCCGCATGGAAAGGGGACCCTTTGAGGCTCATCGCCATCCCACTGCTCGCGTCCGCCCTCGCCCTGACCGGGGCGGTTCCGGCCGCGGCCCAGCAGGGCGGGCGTGATACGTCCGCCGTCGTCCGCACCGACCTCGGACCGGTGCGGGGCCAGTTAGCGGACGGGTACCGGCTCTTCCAGGGCATCCCGTTCGCCGCGCCGCCGACCGGGAACCTGCGCTGGAGGCCGCCGCAGCCGGCGCGCGCGTGGCAGGGCGTCTACGACGCGACCACCCCGCGCGACCAGTGCGCGCAACTCCCCGCGCCCTACGGCGGCCCGACGTCCTACGCCGAGGACTGCCTCTACCTGAACGTCACCACACCGGACAGCGCGCGCAAGAACCGGCGCCTGCCCGTCATGGTGTGGGTGCACGGCGGCGGCAACGTGACCGGCGCCGGGAGCATCTACGACGCCGCCAAGCTCGCCACGGACGGCGACGTCGTCGTGGTCACCGTCAACTACCGCCTCGGCCCGTTCGGCTGGCTCGCGCACCAGGGCCTGGAGACCGGCGCCGACCGCCGCTCCCAGGCCGGCAACTACGGCCTGCTCGACCAGCAGGCGGCCCTGCGCTGGGTGCAGCGCAACGCCGGGGCCTTCGGCGGCGACCCCCGGAACGTGACGGTGTTCGGCGAGTCCGCCGGCGCGCAGGACGCCTGCGCCAACCTCGCCTCGCCCACCGCGGCGGGCCTGTTCCATAAGGTCATCGCGCAGAGCTACACCTGCATCGCGCCCGCGCGCACCGAAGCCTCGGCCGAGGACGAGGGAGCGACGCTCGCGGAGGCCGTGGGCTGCGACAAGGGCTCGCCCGCCGCCGACGCCGCGTGCCTGCGCGCGACGGACGTCAAGACGCTGCTGGAGACCTTCGAGGCCAAGGCCCTGAACGTCGGGCCCGTCGCGGGCGGCGACCGCGTCCTGCCGCTGCAACCCGAGCAGGCCATCGCCCAGGGCCGCTTCAACCGGATGCCCGTCATGCACGGCAACACCCTGGACGAATGGCGCCTGTTCGTCTCGCTCGGCTACCCGAACCCCATCACCGCCGCGGAGTACGAGGACATCGTCCGCTCCACCTACGGCGCCGCCGCCGACGCGGTACTGGCGCGCTACCCGGCGTCGGCCTACTCCGACCCCAGGCTCGCGCTGGCCGCGGTGCAGACGGACTCCAACGAGATCCTCTCGCCCTGCGCGCACCAGGACGCGTTCCGGCAGCTCAAGCGCGCCGGCGTGCCCGTGTACGCGTACCAGTTCGCCGACCGCACGGCTCCTCCGCTGCTCGACGTCCCGGGCTTCGAGGAGGGCGCCGCGCATGCCAGCGAGCTGACGTACCTGTTCCCAGGGTTGTTCGGCGAGCTGAACCCCGCGCAGGCCGGGCTCTCCGACGCGATGGTCGGCTACTGGACGTCCTTCGCGCACGACGGCAGGCCGCAGGCGCGCCAGGCCCCGCAGTGGCCGCGCTACCGCTCGCCGGACGACGTCCTGTCGCTGGCGCCCGGCAACGGCGGCATCCACCCGACCGACACTGCCCAGAACGGCAACTGCTCCTTCTGGAACTCCCTCTGAATCCGACCCGCTGACTAGCCGAGGCGCTCGGTGAGGTGGACGGTGACGTCGTCACCGACGTCCTTACCGAGCGCCCGGCGGATCTCCGCCTTCACGGCCAGCTTGTGGTTGCCGTCACCGAGGGCCATGAACGAACCCCGGAACGGGTGCCCGTCGATGGTGCCCTTGACCTTCACCAGCCCGCGCGTCTGGAAGAACTCCGCCGACTCGGGCCAGACGACGTACGTCCACCCGCCCTCCGCCGGACTCTTCTGCAGGCGGGCCGTGAACTCCTTGTCGAGCTTCATGCTCTTGGGCTGAGCAGTGGTCATCGGACGTCTCCTCTGGGTGTTCGAGCTGTGGCTCTCTCCTACCTAGGGGAGACCTTCCCGGGCGGCGGAACTCATCGCTGCTCGAAGCCCTGCTGCCAGTTCGCCGGACGCGGGAGCGGTCACGCGGGGGTTGCAAGTGAGGTTGAGTCGGTGTTGCGAGGGCGGGGGCTGAGGCGGCGGATAAGGCTCCTGTTGCCGGTTTGCCTCTGTCGTTTTCCTGCCGGATGTGTGCAGGGCCGGGGTCTTCCTTTTGCCGGTTTTTGTGTGGTTGCTGTAGGTGGGCGGTTGCGGTGGCCTTCCGAAGGCGGGCGCTCGCCTTTCGGTCGCCGCCGGTTGCTGTCACGTTGGTTGCTGTCGATGGCTGGGGGAGAGGTGTTCATCGTTCTGTTTGGTGCGTGGTTGCTGTCCCATGCCGCGCTGCGCGCGGCACCTGAAAGAAGGGCAGGCGGCTAGGACGTCCTTGTCGGGCGAACCACGCGCCTGCCTTTCACTCGGGCACAAATCCTCAACCCCACCAGCGGCGTCCACCCGCAGCAACCACCCTCACTCCGATAAAGCCGTGCTCGGCCTGCGGCGGACCGTTGGATGAGCGCCGACCGCAAGGAGCGTCCTCCCGATTCGGAGAGCAGAAAATGAAAAATGATGGCAAGGTGGCATGTCCAGAATGTCGTCAATGTCAATACGGGGTTGCGTTACAATTGAGGAGTGGATTCGGATTGGAGGTGAACCGCGGTGTCAGCGCCCTCGGTAGTGGTTGGTGTTCAGCGTGAATGGGAAGGCCGGGAGTGGTTTCCTCCGGGCCCGCAACTGGCCATCTGCCTGTCCGGTGGAAAAGAGCGCCTGGCCGATCTGACCGACGATGAACTTCTCCAGGTCGCGGCCGCGGCCCGCCGCCAGACCTCCTGGGCGCAAGCCCGGGAATTGGCCGCCATCGCTGAACTCACCCAGCGCCGCGCACGTGCCGAGGCCGACGGAGACCCCGACTACCGGATCCTGCCGGCCCGCGATTCGGTGACCGAAGAAGTCGCCGCCGCCCTCACGATCACCAGCAACGCCTCGGCCACCCTCGTCCACCTCGCCGAACAGCTCACCGGCCCGCTCGCCGACACCGGTGCCGCACTGGAGGCCGGACGGGTCGACCTGGCCAAGGCCCGCGTCATCAGCGACCTGACCGACAGCCTTCCCGAGCAGGTCGCGCAACGGGTCCAAGACGCGGCGCTGGAGAAGGCGTCCACCCAGACCACCGGGCAACTCCGCCGCCGCATCAGGAGGATCGTCCAGCGTCTCGCGCCGGAGGCCGTCGAGGAACGCAAGCGGGAAGCCGTCCGGCACAGGCGCCTGGAACTGTGGGACACCCCGTCCGGCACCGCCGACCTGGCACTGTGCGACCTTGCCGTTGAGGACGCCCACGCCATCTACAACAAGATCACCGCCGCCGCGCGCGGCATCAAGACCGACGGCGACCCCCGCCCCCTCAGGAACATTCGTGCCGACCTGACCACTCAACTCCTGCGAGGGGTCGAACTTCCCGATGCCATCCGCGCACTCATGACCCAGAGCTGCACCGACCCCCGCCTCTGTCTC
>NZ_VCKZ01000665.1 GCF_005889745.1 Actinomadura geliboluensis | reverse complement strand
GGCACCTCCCCGCCCAAGCCGCCAGAACCACCACCCTCGCCGCCAAGTCCGGCGCCTTCACCTGACCAGCGGCCGTGCGGCCTCCACCCACATCACTCAACGCCTAAGCACTGGCACCACCCCGTCACCGCCCCACGTCATCAACACTGGACGCCCTACGGGCCCAACCACAGCGCGCCAGACCCACCCGACAACACCAAGAGCCCACAAGCCAGCCAACGCAACCCACGCAACGCAACCCAAGCCCACCCGCCAGCCAGCGCAGACCCGCACGACGACAGCACAGGCCCACACCCTGACCAGCACAAAACCCACACGAGCCCCACAAGAACGCCCGCACGCGCGTGGCGGAGAGCACGCGCGTGACCGAGAACCCCCGCGTGGCTGAGAGCGCGCGGGTGGCCGAGCGCGCGGGTGGCCAAGAACGCGGGCGCGCACGTGGTGGAGAGCGCGCGGGTGGCTGAGAGCGCGCGGGTGGCTGAGAGCGCGCGGGTGGCCAAGACGCGGGCGTGACCGAGAACGTCCGCGTGGCGGAGAGCGCGGGCGTGGCGGAGAGGCGGCATGGCGGAGACGCGGCGTGACCCAGACACGGCGTGACCCGGAGCGCGGGCGTGGCGGAGAGCGCGGGCGTGGGCCCAGAGCGCGGGCGTGGCCGTGGCCGAGATGCTGTGGTTGCGCATGCCCTTCCGGCCGCACCGTGTGGCCGGCGCAACCGAGTGGCTCGCATCGCTGGACACGGCAAACGGCCGCGCAAGCAACCACGACAGGCCGGGCCTGTCGGAGGCAGCAACGAGAGCCGCCGACTCCCAAGCATGGCTAGACAGAGCTCGGCTAACGCATGCCCACGGACCTTGCGCCCCCGCCTAGCCGCAGCGCTTCATCAGTCTCTAGAAGGGCACGCCAGCGGATCACTTGCGGCGGCGGCCGCCGCGCTTGGGTTTGTTCTCCGGGGCGGCAATCCGGACGTTCACGCCGCTGGGACCCTTGCCCGGACCCGCATGGCGGCGGGCGGGCTTGGTCTTCGACGCAGGACGTCCACCGTCCTTCGTCCCGGCCGGCTTGGCCGACGCGACAGCGGACATGACCGGGGCCGTCTTGGCGCGGGCCTCAGCGCGGGCGATCTGCTCGCGGGCCTTCTTGACCCGCTTGCGGCCGGTTCCACCGCGCGCCATGCGGGCCGCCATGCCGTTGCTGCTCGTACCCGCCTGGGCGACGCGCAGGCGGCGCGTCCAGGTGCCGAGGTGCGCGGCGACGATCAGGAGCACCAGCGCGATGCCCACGCTCTTGCCCCACTGGAGCCGGTCGGTCGCCGCGACGTTCTGCGCCTTCGGCGTGTCGGTGGCGATCTGCGGTGCGGGGTAGGCGAAGCCGGGCGTCGCGCCTTCCGGCTGGACGGACGGCAGCGTGATCGGCGACTCGTTGTTGAACGGCGTCAGCGGCGTACTGGCGCTGGGCACGCTGGAATTCGACGGCAGGGACGGAGCCGCGCCGCCCGGAACCGTCGAGCCGACTCCGCCGCCCACCATGGCCGACGCCGTGGAGGTGGGGGAGTACAGCGATCCGCCGTCCCCGTTGGACCGCTGCGCCCGGACACCCACGGAGACCACACCGCTCGACCTGGTCAGCGACAGGGTGGTGGAGCAGCTCGTCCCCTGGCAGAGGGAAGCCAGGGAACCGGACCTGGACTTCACGCCGGAACCCGAGAGCGCGTAGCCGGTGAGATCGTCCTCAACGCCCCGGCTCCATTTCACGGCGAGCTTGCTGCCCGACACGGTCGCGCTGACGCCGCCGGGGGCGGCCGGGGCGATCCGCACGGTGAAGGTGTTGGAGTCGTAGACGTGACCGGTCTGCTTGCCCCGCAGAAAGACCTTGTAGGTCCCGTTCTGGGTGATCGGGAAGGTCCCGGACATGTCGCCGGAGAAGCCGCGCTCCGCAAGGAAGGTGTCACCGAGCCCGGGGCCGCTCACCCGCAACTGCATCGTGATCGCGAAGTCGAAGTGGGCCTTGGCCGTCACCTGGGAGCCGCTCGTGATCACCGCACCGTCCGCCGGGGTGATCACACTCGTCGAGGCGGCCTGCGCGGGCAGAGCGCCGAGGATCGGGAAGCTCATCGCAAGGGGCGCCGCGAGCGCGATCGCACCGATCCTGCGAATGATGGTCACGCCTCAGTCCCTTCGACAGTGTCCTGCTCGTCTCATCCCGCCGGGCCTCGCGGGGGCACACCGCTTCTGGTGATAACTATGCGCTTACGGCAGCGTAACGTACCACTGGGTAGCAGAAGTCACAGGACGATGACAAAGCGAAACGTGTTGGCATCCTCCGCGACTCCTCCCATCCTATTGACAATCAGTGCAACGAGTCGTGTCGCGTCAGGGTACGCCGTCCCGTCCCACAGGACCAGCCCTGGCCCGAGAAATGACTCGCAAGTCCCCGATCCCCATCGGCACCTTCAGCCGGACGGTCACCGTGACCTCGACGTCGTCACCCCTGACCCGGCACTGCGCCAACCGCGCACCGGAGCCAGCCGCGATCTCCCGGGCCCGCGCACACGCCGAACGACCACCATCCGCCACCCGCGCCGCCGCGGCCAGCGCGGCCATATCGGCGGCTGGCGATGTAGCGCGGGCCGGTCTCGTCC
>NZ_VCKZ01000162.1 GCF_005889745.1 Actinomadura geliboluensis | reverse complement strand
GCAGCCGGGTGCACGCGCTGGTGGACGCCGCCGCCGAGCAGTTGGGGTTCGCGCCGTCGGTGCGGCTGGACGGGCTGCTGGACACCGCGGTCGATGACGAGATCGGCGAGCATCTGCAGGCCGTCGTCCGGGAGGCCCTGTCCAACGTGGCGCGTCACGCCCGCGCGTCGCAGGTCACCGCCATCGACGTCGATGACGTGCTGTGTCTGCGGGTGGAGGACGACGGCGTCGGCATCCCCCAAGGAGGCCGCCGCAGCGGCCTGCGCAACATGAGCGAACGCGCCGAAAAGCTCGGCGGCTCGTTCACCACCGAACCCCGCCCGGACGGCGGGACGATCCTGATCTGGCGGATTCCGCTCAACGACCGATAGGCCGGAGCCCCGGTGGCGAAGGACCTTCAGTCCCTTCAAGCGGCTGTATACGGGGACCTTTGTCCCGTTGATCGTGCGCCGAAGGGACCTACAGCGCGTCCCGCGATGGGGGTTGAGTAAGGGGTGATGGAACCGGCGATGTGATGGAAGGTGAGACGGCGATGGCAGTCTCCGAGCACAAGACGCATGCGGGGCGCGGCACCCTGATCCAGGTGGTGGCGCCGAGGCCGCTGACCGAGACGCCCGCCGCCCGCTACGCCTGGGCTCTGGCCCGGTTGGCGCTGGGCTGGATCTTCGTGTGGGCGTTCGTGGACAAGGTGTTCGGTCTGGGCCACGCGACTCCGGCCGGGAAGGGCTGGCTGGACGGCGGGAGCCCGACCGAGGGGTTCCTGGCGCACGCGCCCAAGGGCCCGTTCGCGGGGTTCTACAACGACCTGGCCGGTGCGGCGTGGGCGGACTGGCTGTTCATGATCGGTCTGGCCGGGGTCGGTGCGGCGCTGATGCTGGGCATCGGGATGCGGATCGCCGCCGTCGGCGGCGCGGCACTGCTGGTCATGATGTGGACGGCGGTCCTTCCTCCGGAGAACAACCTGTTCATGGACGACCACATCGTCTACGCGATCCTGATCATCGGGCTCGCCTTGGTCAGCGCCGGCGACACCCTGGGTCTGGGCCGCTGGTGGAGCGGCACCGCCCTGGCCAAGCGCTTCCCCTTCCTCAAGTAGCCAACAGCAACACCCCTTCAAGGACGCCCGCCCCACCCGGCGGGCGTCCTGCCATTTGCTCGTCCTTCTCCCCGGCTGAGCGAAACGGCCGATGTGTGATGGTCCTACCGGTGCTCGGTGCCGTGCAGCTGGACGATGCCCAGCGCTTGCTCGACGGCGTGGTCCAGCGTGCCGCTGGTGTCGACCGGGGTCGATTCCGGCCATGGCGCGGCATGCGCGTGCATGGCGGCGGCGATGGCCGGGTCGGCGTCGGAGGCGCCGCGCTCACGGTCGCGGATCCGTTCGACGGTGAGGGCCTGCGGGGCCTCGCAGCGCAGGGACGACAGGTGCGCGTGCTCGCGTTCGGCGACCAGGGCCGGGAGGTTCCGCTGCTCGCTGGACGTCCAGGAGGCGTCCAGGATGACCGTCTCGCCCAGCCGCAGCAGTGCGGCGGCGCGGTCGGCGAGTTCCCGGTAGGTGCGGTCGTTCCATTCCGGGCTGTAGAGGCCGGTGCCGTAGGGCGCGGCGGCGGAGTCGAGCGGGGCCAGCCCCGCCAGCTCCTTGCGGGCGCGGTCGCTGCTGAGCACCGAGCAGCCGAGCCGGTCGGCCAGCGCCCCGGCCAGTGAGGACTTGCCGGTGCCGGGCAGGCCGCCCACCAGGATCAGGCGGACCCGTCCCGCGCGCAGATGGCGCAGCGCGACGTCGGCGTAGGCGCGTGCCTCGGCGGCGGCGTCCGGGTCGCCCTGGCCGTGGCGCAGGCACGCGACCTTGGCGCGGACGAAGGCCCGGTAGGCGATGTAGTGATGCCGCAGCGACGACGGTGCCGGGTCGGCGGCGAAGGCGGCGTAGGTGTTGAGGAAGTACTCGCCCAGGTCGGGGGCGCCGAGGCGTTCGAGGTCCATGGCCAGGAACGAGGCGTCGTCCAGAGCGTCCAGGCTGCGCAGGGTCTGGTCGAACTCCAGGCAGTCCAGGACGCGGGGGCCGTCGTCCAGGCAGAAGATGTCGCCGGCGAGCAGGTCGCCGTGGCCGTCCAGGACGCGGCCGTCGGCGATCCGCGCGTCGAACAGGGCCCGGCGTCCGTCGAGGAACTCGTCGGTGAGCGCTTCGATCTCGGTGGCCACCGCGGCGTCGAGCACATCCCCGTGAAAGGGGCGGACCTGGTCGAAGCTGTCGTGCCAGCGGGCCTGGACGGCGTCCCGAGTGCCCTGCGCGGAGATCTCCGGCGCGCGCGGGGCGCGGGCGTGCCAGGCGGCCAGGATCCGCGCGGTGTCGCGCAGCGCGTCCCGGACCGGCGCGCCCTCCGTGACCAGCGTGGCCAGGCGCCTCTCGGCGGGCATCCGGCGCATCACGACCAGATGCTCGCAGACGTCGCCGTCGGGGTCGTGGACGTCGGCGACACCGAGGTAGACGTCCGGGGCGAACCGCCGGTTGAGCCGGACCTCCTCGTGGCAGGCCCGCTCGCGCCGCTCGCGGGTGCTGAAGTCGAGGAACCCCAGGCTCACCGGCTTCTTGACCTTGTAGGCGCGGTCTCCGGCGAAGAAGACCACACCGATATGGGTCTCACTGACCGCGGCGTTGTCCACGGGCATCACACTCTCGGCTACGGGACGGTACGGGTGCTCGCCGTCGGGTCGTACCCGGCGTTGTGGACGACATCCACGGCGGCCGGGGCTCAGCGGCCATGACCCACATCGGCGACCTCCCTGGGTCGCTTCCACCCTTCCTCGGCGGACGATCGCCAATTAGGGCCGCCCGTCCCGGCGGATCGGGACCTTCGGCCCCGCGACCTCACCCGCCGCCCGCCCGCCCACCGGCAGACGGGCGGACGCCTCCCCGGTGAGGAGTCAGGCGGGGCGGACCGGGTGGCGGAGGATCGTGCGCATCTGTGCCGGGTCGGTCTCCTGGACGTCGGACAGGTAGATCTCATGGTGCAGGCCGTTCATGACCAGCACGGAACGCTCCATGAACGCCTCCATCAGGGCCAGCGTCTTCGGTTCGTCCGCGTAGGCGCCGCGGTGCAGCACCTGCACGCACCCCTCCGTGAAGGTGACGAGCTGGACGCGGGCGGCCGCGGGGTCGTCGGCGGCCCGGCCGCCTCGATCAGCCGGGCCGCGCACGCCGAGGTGGCCGCCCCGATGGCCGCCTGGTCGGCCACCTCCCGTGCCATCACCACCCGGCGGGCGGGTTCGCGTGCGGGGTACGCGCCCGCATGGAGGCCGACATCGCCCGCCGGAGACGCGCCCTCGCGGCACTGGACCGGGTCCTCGCCGCCGGGCTGCCGCAGCCGGACGTGGCGCTCAGCATGGACGCTCCCACAGTGGGAGACTCCAGCGCCGACGCGACTGGCACACTGTTTCACCACGGTATGCGCGCGCGCCGCCCGCACCCCTGGAACGGAGACCTGCCTGTGAAACTCGATGTGCAGCTGGACGGCAGGCCGGACGAGGCGGCGCAGCGCGCCCGGACGCTGATCGCCGCCGGGGTCGACGGACTGTTCACCTTCGAGGGCCCGCACGACGTGTTCCTGCCGCTGGCCGTCGCGGCCGGCTCGTCGGACGTCCCGCCGACCGACCTGATGACCAACGTCGCGATCGCGATCCCGCGCAGCCCGATGCACCTGGCCAACACGGCCTACGACCTGCAACTGCTGAGCAAGGGCCGGTTCCGGCTCGGGCTCGGCTCGCAGATCAGGCCGCACATCGAGAAGCGGTACGGCGCGTCCTGGAGCAGGCCGGCGGCCCGGATGCGCGAGACCGTGCTCGCGGTGAAGGCGATCCTGAACTCCTGGCAGGACGGCACCCGGCTCGATTTCCGCGGCGAGTTCACCCGGCACACCCTCATGCCCCCGACGTTCGCGCCCGGGCCGAACCCGTACGGCGTGCCGCCGGTCCTGCTCGGCGCGCTGGGCCCGCTGATGACCCGGACCGCGGCCGAGGTCGCCGACGGGCTGCTGGTGATGCCGTTCCACAGCCGCCGGCACTTCCGCGAGCGCACCCTCCCGGCCGTCGCCGAGGGCCTGGAACTGGCGGGACGCGAGCGGATCGACCTGTACCCGCAGGCGATCGCCGCGATGGGCCGCACCCCCGCCGAGATCGAGGCCGCGGCCTTCGGCGTGAAGGGACTGCTGGCGTTCTACGGCTCGACTCCGGCGTACAAGCCCGTCCTGGACGTCGAGGGCTGGGGCGATCTGCAACCCGAGCTGAACGCGCTGTCGAAGACCGGCGACGTCATGACGATGATCGGCCTGATCGACGACACGATGACGCGGACGCTGGCGGTCGTCGGAACGCCGGCCGAGTGCGCCGCCGAGATCAAGGACCGCTTCGGCGACGTCGCCGAGCGTGTCTGCGCCTACTTCCCCGGAACGACGCACCCGCCGGAGACCATCACCGCCCTCGCGACCGCGCTGCGGGGCGAAGCCGCCGCCTGACCCGCTCGCCCAGCAGCAGTGTGCGGGTGTGCCCGTGGAAGTCGGCGGGGCAGTGCGTGCGCCCCGTCCATTCCCGCCAGCGGTCGAACCGGTCCGCCGACGGGAGTCCTCGGTCCGGTACACCGTCTCGATCAAGGGGATCTCCACGACCGGAACAGCGTGCGAACGGTCCGCCTGAAGGCGAGGGCCGGCCGCCATTCGGGGACCCTGCGTCAAGAAAGCGGAGAAGCCGCGTCGAACCCGCGCAGTGGATCGTCCGGGGCGGTGACGTAGCGTATGCGTCGGCTCGGTGATCAGGAGGGGACGTGGGAGAGATGGCGGGAACGGCCGTGGCGCTGTGGCGGTATCCGGTCAAGTCGATGCTGGGGGAGGAGCTGTCCTCGGCGGAGATCGCCTCGACCGGTGTCGCCGGTGACCGCGGATGGGCGCTCCTGGACGCCGAGACCGGGCGGATCGCGAGCGCCAAGAGCCCCCGGCTCTGGCGCGCCCTGCTGACGATGTCGGCGGTGGCCGACGGCGACGGGGTCCGGATCACCCTGCCGGACGGCCGGACGGTGCGCAGCGGCGACGCCGCCGCCGGCGCGGAGCTGTCCAAGGAGCTCGGCCGGGAGGTCGTGCTCACCGACACCCGTCCCGAGGGGGCCACGCTGGCGCGCGCCGTCCCCGACCAGGTGCTCGCGGCGGGCGTCACCGCCGAGGTGGAGGACGAGGAGGTCGTGCTCGGGCAGGGCTCGCCGCCCGGCACGTTCGTCGACTTCGCGCCCGTCCACCTGGTCGGCACGGCGACGCTGGACGCGATCGCCGCGGCGGGGGAGCGCGGCGTCATGGAGGCGGCGCGGTACCGGCCCAACATCGTGCTCGGCACCGACGGCCCGGGTTTCGGCGAGAACGCCTGGGTCGGCCGCGAGCTGCTGGTCGGCGAGGCCGTCCTGCGCGTCATGGCGCCGACGCCGCGCTGCTCGGTGCCGACGCTGGAGCACGGCGCGCTGCCGCGCGACACCGGCGCGCTGAAGATCCCCGCGCGGCTCAACCTCGTCGAGCCGCTGCCCGGGTTCGGGGAGCGCCCCTGCGCCGGCGTCTACGCGCAGGTCGTGACGCCGGGCCGGGTGCGGGCGGGGGACGCGTTCCGCCTTCTGTGAGAGCGCGGCGAACGCTGTGAGCGTCGTCCGCGGCCGGCGCCGCATGGGCGGCTATTCTCATTATCGATAGTGATAACATGCAGGTGTGAGCATATCCAAAGAGCGCTGGGCGGAGCTGGCGCTGCATCCGGTGCGGATCCGGATCCTGCGGTCGGTCGCCGGCGGGCGCCGCACCACGCGCGACGTCGCGAACCTGCTGCCGGACGTCCCGCAGGCGACGCTGTACCGGCACCTCGCCGCCCTGGTCAAAGGCGGCCTGCTGGACGTGGTGGAGGAGCGCAAGGTCGGCGGCGTGGCCGAGCGCGTCTTCGCCCTGCCGCCCGGCGGCGCGACGCTCGAGGGGGACGCGCTGGTCGCGGCGACGCCCGCCGACCACGAGCGGTACTTCACCGTCTTCGTCTCCAGCCTGCTCGCCGAGTTCGCCCGCTACCTGGCGCGCGACCGGGTCGACCTGGTCGCCGACGGGGTCGGCTACCAGCAGGTGGTGCTGCACCTGGACGACGCCGAGTTCGCCGAGTTCGCCCGCGGCTTCGGCGAACTCCTCCAGCCGCTGCTCGGCAACGAGCCGCGCGAGGGACGGGTGCCGCGGCTGCTCGCGACCGTGCTCATGCCCCTCGACCCGCAGCCCTCACAGCCCCCACCCCCCTCGACACCGAACGACGACGCCGGCCCCTGAAAGGCCGGCCGTAGAGAAAGGCCCTGCCATGGCAGAAGTGACGATCGCCGAGAACAGCGTCGACATCGAGTTCGACGCCTGGGAGCGGATCTGGACGCGGCGCGGGCGGGTGACCGTCCCGCTCGCCGCCGTCACCCGGGCCGCCCGCGTCGAGGCGCCGCTGCGGGCCGCGCGCGGATCCCGCCGCGGGCTGGCCGTCTCGGGCTTCGCCAAGATCGGCGTCTGGGGCCTGCTGCGCGGCCCGCGGCTGCTCGTCTCCGCGCGCCGCGGACGCCCCGGCCTGCACCTGACCGTGAACCGCGCGATCAGCGGGGACGAGTTCGACGGCATCGTGCTGTCCCACCCGGACGCGGCCCGGCTCGCCGACCGCGTCCGCGCCGCGATCGGGGCGCGGACATGACCGGCGGCCTGCGCGTCGAGGTCTCCGGCCTGACCAAGCGGTTCGGCGACGTCACCGCCGTGGACGGGGTCGGCTTCGCCGTCGAGCCCGGCCGGATCACCGGGTTCCTCGGCCCGAACGGCGCCGGGAAGACCACGACGATGCGGATGATGGTCGACCACGTCGTCCCCACGTCCGGCTCGGTGACCATCGGCGGCCGGCGCTACCGGGACATCCCGCGTCCCACGTCGACGGTCGGCGCCGCCTTCGGCGCGCTCTCGTCCCACCCCGGCCACTCGGCCCGCGCGCACCTGCGGGTGTACGCGGCGATGGGCGGCCACCCCGACTCCCGCGTCGACGAGCTCCTCGCCCTCGTGGACCTCGCCGGTGTCGCGCACCGCCGGACGGGCGGCTTCTCGACCGGCATGCGCCAGCGCCTCAACCTGGCGACCGCGCTGCTCGGCGACCCGCGCGTGCTGCTGCTGGACGAGCCCGGCAACGGCCTGGACCCGGCGGGGACGGCCTGGCTGCGGTCGTTCCTGCGGCACCTGGCCGGCGAGGGGCGGACGATCCTGGTCTCCAGCCACGTGCTCGGCGAGGTCCGGCGGCTGGTCGACGACGTCGTGATGATCAGCGGGGGCCGCCTGGTGGCGGCCGGCCCGCTGGCGGACATCGCCGGCACCGCGCCGGCCGTGCTCGTCGAATCCCCGGACGCCGAGGCCCTGGCGGGCGTGCTGGCCCGGGAGGGGGCGGTGCGGCGCATCGAGCCCGCCGGGCCGGGGCGGCTGCGGGTGCACGGCCTCGGCGCGGCCCGGGTCGCCGACCTGGCCGCCGCGCACCGGGTCCGCGTCCACGGCCTCGCCGCCGAGGAGCCCGACCTGGAACGACTCTTCTTCGAGCTGACGGGGGGCG
This sequence comes from Actinomadura geliboluensis, assembly GCF_005889745.1. Classification (GTDB taxonomy): domain Bacteria; phylum Actinomycetota; class Actinomycetes; order Streptosporangiales; family Streptosporangiaceae; genus Spirillospora; species Spirillospora geliboluensis. The sequence goes on along the minus strand of NZ_VCKZ01000162.1, from coordinate 10,684 downwards.
CGTGATGGCACGGCTGGTCAAGGCGGAGTTCCGCAAGCTGCTGGCGACCCGGGCGTGGCTGCTCGTCCTGCTGGCGGGCGGCCTCCTCGGCGGCGGCCTCGTCGGGATGATGACCCTCGTCGGGCCGGAGAACTTCGACCCGCCGATGCCGGGGCTGGACACCGAGGAGGGCGTGCGGGGCCTTCTCGGCATCCTCGGGTACACCGCGTTCGTCCCCGCCGCGATCGGGACGCTGGCCATGACGTCGGAGTACCGGCACCGGACCGCCGACGTCACCTTCCTGTTCGAGCCCCGCCGCTCGCGGGTCCTCGCCGCGAAACTGCTGGCCCACGGCGCCGCCGGCGCCGCCTACGGGCTCGTCCTCGCGGGCACGGCCGCCGCGGCCTTCTTCGGCGCCTCCGCCGCGCGCGGCCTGACGCCGGGGATGCCCGCCGCCGACGTCCTCGGGATCCTCGCCCGCATCGCGCTGGCGATGGTGGCCTACACGCTGCTCGGCATCGGCATGGGCGCGCTGATCCGCAACCAGGCCGCCGCGCTCGTCGTGGTGATCGGCTACCTGTACGCGGGGGAGATGACGCTGATGATGATCCCGGGCGTCCGGGAGCTCTACCCGTGGCTGCCCGGCGGCGCGACGGCCGCGCTGACCGATTTCACGGCCGTCACCGACGCGATGTCCGAGCAGCTGTCCGCCGACCCGGTCCGGCTGCTCTCGCCCGCCTGGGGCGCGCTGCTGCTGCTCGCGTACACCGCGCTGGCCGCGACCGCCGCGATCGTCCGCCCGATGCGCCGCGACATCACCTGAGCGGCGGGGCATAGCGGGCTCTATGTGCTTCACGGCCCCCCGCGGGCCCTCGGCCCGGGGGCCGTCAGCCGTCCGCGGTCGGCGTCCCCGCGGGCTGGATGAACACCCCGTCGGCTTCGACGGTCACCCCGTCGGCGTCGGAGATCGACGCGACCACGAACACCTTGCGGCCCTCCTCGCGGACGATGCTCGCCTCCAGGCGGAGCGGGCCGAGGGGAGTGCCGCGCCGGTAGCGCATGGTGAGCGTCCCCGTGAAGGTCGTCCGGCGCATCGCGGACGCCGTCACCCCCATGATGTGGTCGAGGAGCATCGCGGAGACGCCGCCGTGCACCAGCCCGGGAGGCCCTTCGTACGCCGCGCCGAGGACGACGTCGGCGTGGCACCCCGACGGGCCGTGGACGACGTCCAGCGGCGGCGCGATCGCGTTCGCCGCGCCGACCACCGCGTTGCCCCAGTTCCAGGCCCGCATCTCGGAGTTGTACCTGATGCCGGCGGGGCCGGGCAGCTGGGCGGCGCGCAGCCGGTCGACGAGCGCGGCGAGCTCGTCGCGGACCCGGTGCACCTCGTCGTCGGCCACCGTCGTGCGGATCGTGGCGTCGACCAGTTCGCGGACGGTTCCGGCCAGCGACGCCATCACCGCCTCCCGGCGGTCCACCTCGGGGGTCGGCGTGTCGTCGCGGACGAACCCGCCCACGCCCACCGCCCCTGCATCGGGGAAACGGCTCGTCATGCGCCGACCGTATACCGGAAGGCCCGGCGCCGCCAATCATCACATAGATGTCTCTATGTATAAATCGAGCGCCGGAGACGGCCCTCGGCGCGCCGCCGGATCTACAATCGGCCCGTGACCGAGCCCTCGACCGGCCGGGACGCGGAGCCGCGGGGCGCGGCGGGCCCCGGCGTCACCGGCGCCCCGCGCAACGCGCGCGGCGCCCGGCTCAACCGGCGCGGTCTGGAGACGCGCGCCAGGGTGATCAGGACGGCCGTCGGCATGCTCGCCGACGGCGGCCGCGGCGGCGAGATCAGCGCCAACCTCGTCGCCAAGCGGGCCGGAGTCACCTGGGGCACGGTCCAGCACCAGTTCGGGGACGTCGACGGGCTCTGGGCGGCGGTGCTGGAGGAACTGGGCACCCAGGGCGACATGCTGCCGTGGAAGGAGATGGACGACGGGTCCGTCACCGAGCGGATGACCCGGATCGTCGACGCGCTCTGGGCGGGGCTCGACTCGCCTCCCGGACGGGCGGTGGCGACCCTGCGCGGCCTGCTGCCCCGCGACACCGCCGAGTTCACCGCGACCTACCCGCGCACCGCCGAGCAGCTCAACCGCTGGGACCGCCGCTGGCGGCGCGCCTACGCGCGGGCGTTCCGCGGGCTCGTCGTCGACGCCTACCGGCTGGAGCGCGTGCGCCACCTCCTGCCGGCCGCCGTCCACGGGCTCTACATGGAGCAGCGGCTCAGCACGTGGACCGACATCGACGAGGCGCGCGCCGTGCTGGCCGAATCGGTCGCCGGCTACCTCGAATCCCGGCACTGAGGAACGCGGGACGTCCAGGCGCCGCGACCAGGGGCGGCGGCGCCCGGACGTCCGGATGCGGTGCGTCCGGTCAGCGGAGCGGAGGCACCGCGCGCTGGGAGAGGCCCAGGGCGTACTCGGCCCACCAGGCGCCGGCCGCCGGATCGACCACGCCGTACTCGGGATCCTCCGGGCCGGCGGTGCCGCGGGTGCACTGGCCGTCGGACTCGCCGGGACGCTTGATCCAGAGGAAGGCGTCGACCAGGGGGTCACCGGTGCGGGTCGACGGCCGGTAGCCCAGGCCGCGTCCCGGCGGGTTGCACCACACCTGCGGGTCGGAGTACTGGCCGGCCGGAGGCGTCCACGGCCCCTGGCCGTTGCGGCTGGTGTCCAGGACGAAGTGCGTGAGCTTGCGCGGGTCGTCCGGGACGGTGGCCAGGTCGGCGTCGGAGCAGCCGGCCGCGCCCGTCGTCTGGCGGAAGCGCAGGCACTTGGACAGCCGGGTGCCGTACGCGACCAGTTCGTCGGTGGCGCGGTAGTTGGAGACGTTCAGCGCGAACCCGTCGGCCTTGGCGATGCCGCCCTTGAGGAGGCGGCTCGCCATGCCGAGCTGGGCGCGCGGTTCGCCGTACCCGGCGTCGTAGTCGTCGAGCGGCTGCCAGTCGGAGTGCCCGGAGTCCACGTAGACGCCGGTGCGCGGCAGCCGCTGGAGGGTGTCGACCGCGTAGTTGATCTCGCGGAACCGCTCGTCGACCCGGGCGGGGTCCTCGGGGGTGCCGGTGGTACCGCCGCCGCCCTCGTTGCACCACGGTTCGCTGGACAGCAGCGCCAGCCCGTCCGGCTCGACGATCACCACGGCGCGGGCGCCGCCGATCCCCCGGGCGAAGGCGTCGATCCAGGCGCGGTAGGCGGCCTCGTTCGCGGCGCCGCCCGCCGAGTACTGCGAGCAGTCCCGGCCCGGCACGTAGTACGCCACGAGCACCGGAACGGCGTGCTGCCGGGCGGCGCCGACCATCGTCCGCCGCACGGCCGCCCGCACCTCGGCGGGGGTGCCGCCGGTGAACCAGACCGCCTGCGAGACCTTGGACAGGGCCCGCATGTGCGCGGCGTCGTCATCGCGTCCTTCGGCCGCCCAGATCTCGGCCTGCCGTGCGGCGTTGCCGTCCGGCTCGACATAGAACGTGGCCTTCCGCTTCAGCGGATCGTCGTGCCCTAACGCCTGCGCCGGCGCCGGTGCCGCGAGGACCGCGACGATGCCCGCCGTGGCGGCGGCGAGCATCCCGATGCGTCGTCTCATCCGGTACTCCAGGGTCTCGGGGGTGGGGGACGCGCCCACCGCATGGGAGCGCTCCCATGCTGGGAGTCTCATCACCCTCCGGAGATCCGTCAAGACCCAACATCACGCCCCGGCCCCGCGCCCGGCGGCGGCCCCGCGTCAGGGCACTTCGCAGCGGACGCGGGGCCGTCGCCGAACGGTGAAAGGTCAGGCCGGGGGCGTCCAGCCGGGGTCGCGGCCGGAGAGCGCGACCGCCCGCCGGAACGCCGGAGCGTCCGCGTCCACCGGCACCGGGTCGGCGAACCCGTCGTACTGCCGGTACAGCTCGGCCTGCTCCTCGACGACGCCCAGCAGGAACTCCCCGGCCTCGGCGGAGACGCCGAACTCCTGCCCGGTCGCGGCCGCCACGTCGAAGCCGTGCAGGGCCGTCTCCAGGATGAGCAGCGAGGCGACCTCGGACGCGGGCGACGCCGCGGACCCCAGATCGATCTCGCCCTCCCATACGGCGGGGTCGGCCCAGGCCGCCACCGCCCGGTCGAGCTGGGCGGCGTACTCCTCCGCCCAGGCCGGGTCGGCGGTGAAGTCGCGTTCGATGAGCTGTTCCGGAAGCTGCTCGCGCAGCGCGCGGCGCTCAAGCCCGTGCGAGGTGAAGACCACCCAGTGGTTCACCAGCGCCCGCAGGTCGAACTCGGCGCAAGGGGTCGGGCCGGCCAGCCTCTCCCGGTCCACGCCGCGGGCGACGCGGGCGGCCTCGGTGGCGCATTCCTTCATATACGCGTGCAGGTCGTTCATGGTCCCCACGCTACGGAGACCGCCGGGGGCAGATCTTGGAGGAACGCGCCAAAGTACTCTGGTGCGCATGGGGGAGATGGGACGCGGCGTGCTGTATCCGCACATGAACGCGTCCGTCGCCGATCTGGACCGCCGCCTGCCGGGCCCCGCCCTGGCCCGGTCCGTGGAGCTCTACTGGCGCGTCCGCTGGCACACGGCAGAGCCGTATGAGACCAAGGTGCTCTCCCATCCCAACGTCCACCTCGTCTTCGAGGAGCCCCGCGCGCTGGTGTACGGGGTCGATCGCGGCCTGTTCGTGCGCCGCCTCGAAGGGCGCGGCCAGGTCCTGGGGGTGAAGTTCCGGCCGGGCTGCTTCCGCTCGTTCATCGACGGGCCGGTCAGCGCCCTGGCCGACCGCAGGATCCCGGCGGCGGAACTGCTCGGCCCGGCCGTCGACGAGGTCAACCGGGCCGTTCTCGGCAGCGCCGATACCGACGGGATGGTCCGCGCGGCGGAGGAGTTCCTGGAGCCGCTGCTGCCCGAGCCGGACCCGGTCGCCGAACAGGCCGCGGCCATGGTCGGACGCATCACCGCGGACCCCGGTCTCTTCCGCGTCGACCAGGCCGCCGAGAAGCTGCACGTGTCCGTCCGGACTCTGCAGCGGCTCTTCGCCGAGTACGTGGGGGCGAGCCCGAAGTGGGTGCTGCGCCGTGCCCGCCTGCATGAGGCCGCCGCGCGCGCCGACCTGGGCACCCGCATCGACTGGTCGTCGCTGGCCGACGACCTGGGCTACTACGACCAGGCCCACCTGACCCGCGACTTCACCGCCGCAGTGGGCGTCTCCCCGGCTCGCTACGCACGCTCATAGCGCGTCCGGCGGGTTCGTTCCTGGGCGTCAGGCCGAGGACGGGGGCGGCGCGGGGACGGAGCGGAAGCCCTTGGCGATGAGCCAGATGCCCAATGACGCTTCCCACACGATTTCCGGTGCCGTGAACAGGAAGTTCACCGCGGACTGCTGCTCGTAGGCGCCGAACAGGACGGCCGTCGCGGTGGCGCAGGCGATGGGGCCTCCGATGAGCCCGATGAGCGCCATGGGCCGTGGCACCAGACCCGACCGGTACATCAGGTAGCCCAGCAGGATCCCGTTGCCGAACCCCGCGCAGAAGGCGGGACCGAGCAGGAACGTCTGGTCCTTGAACGCCACCAGTGACCGGCCGATCAGCGCGGCGTCGGCGCCGCCCTCGCCCGCCAGGTCCTGCCGCAGGGCCACGACGGCGAGCACGCAGGCGATGCCCATCACGATGACGGTCGATTCGAGGATGCGCGTGCCGACGTAACCGAGCGCGATGCCCTCGCTCTGCCGCTTCAGGACCGGGAACAGCACGACCGCCGTGGCGACGTTCGCGACGGCGGTGAGGATTTCGAGAAGCGCTCCGAGCTGCACGCGCCCGTCCGCGCCCGCTCCCAGGATGTAGTCCGCGTCATTGAGGACCGGGTCGTACAGCAGCACCGCCGGGATCGATAAGACGAAGGTCAGGACGAACCAGACGCCGGCGATCCTGGCGGTGCGCTGAACGGCGTCCGGCGAGGTCTCCGGAATCCGTGAACTGGTCGTTTCCACGTGACTCTCCAAGGCTTGGATCGGCCCCGCCCGCTTGCCGGGTAGCCGTAGGGAACCACGCCGGACGGGCGCTGTCCCCGTCTGCCGGTGGCCGGTTCCAGCCGCGTGCGAGTGCTGCCGCGGAACGGGGCGGATCGGCTTCGGCGAGTCCCCGCAGGACCGCGCATGGGTGGGCTTCACGGTCGTGGAGGCCGTGCCGCCCGGCCGACGACCCCTCCTCGCGCTTCGGCGGGGAGGGGTCGCCTCTTCGCGCGGCCGCGCGGGGCGGCGTGGCGCATTGGTAGAACGTGTTCTACTCTGGGGCCTGGAACGCTGACTGGACAGCTGTCCACTACCCCTGGTGTGCGCGGAGGTGCTCGTGGTTCGGGCCGATTACGTCGTCGTGGGCGCGGGCAGCGCCGGGTGCGCGGTGGCGCGCCGCCTCGCCGAGAGCGGCGCGAGCGTGGCGGTGCTGGAGGCCGGGGGCCGGGACACCGCCCGCGGGGTGAAGAACCTGCTGGAGATCCCAGGCGCCGTCGCGGTGATGCTCTCCACGCCGCAGCTGAAGAAGCTCGTCGACTGGGGGTACAAGTCGGTGCCGCAGACGGCCGCGTGGGGGCGGGTGATCCCGCAGACCCGCGGCAAGGTGCTCGGCGGCTCCAGTTCGGTCAACGGCATGCTGTTCGTGCGCGGCAACCGGCAGAACTTCGACGACTGGGCCGCGGACGGCGCCACCGGCTGGTCGTACGACGACGTCCTGCCGTACTTCAAGAGGCTCGAAGACTGGGAGGACGGCGCCGGCGAGCTTCGCGGGGCCGGCGGCCCCGTCCGGGTGCGCCGCCAGAAGGACCTCACCGACGCGTCCCGCAGCTTCATCGACGCGGCGACCGACCGGCTCTCTGTCCCGTTCCTGGACGACTACAACGGTCCCGAGCAGGAGGGCGTCGGCGTCTTCCAGTTGAGCGCGGACGGCGGCGTCCGCTACTCCGCCGCCCGCGCCTACCTGCGCACCGACCCGCTGGACAACCTCCTCGTCCTCACCGACGCCAGGGCCACCCGGATCGTGCTGACCGGCGGCCGGGCCACCGGCGTCGAGGTCGTCGGGCCGGACGGGGACCGCCACGTCGTCGCCGCCGACCGGGAGGTGATCGTCTCGGCGGGCGTGTTCGACTCGCCCAAGCTGCTGCAGCTGTCGGGGATCGGCCCGGCCGCGCACCTGCGCAGGCACGGCATCGAGGTCGTCGCCGACCTGCCGGTGGGCGACAACCTGCACGACCACCTGTTCGTCCCGGTCTCGTTCCGGATGGACTCCGCACTGCGGCGCCCGACGCCGGCCTACTTCATGCGCGGTCTCGCGCAGGCGCGGCTGCGCCGCTCCGGCTGGGCCAGCGGCTCGCAGTTCGAGGCCACCGGGTTCGTCCGCACCTCGCAGGCCGGCGCGATCCCCGACCTGCAACTGCACGCGCTGTACTGGGTCTACCCGTTCCCCAACCAGGACGGCGACAAGCCGGTGCGCCCGCCCACCAGCAAGCCCGGCCTCAGCGTGTTCCCGACGCTGATCTATCCCGAGAGCCGGGGCACGGTCCGGATCGCCGGACCGGATCCGGCGCTCCCGCCGCTGATCGACCCCGCGTACCTGTCGGCCGGCAAGGACGCCGAGGTCCTGCTGGAGGGCATGGCGATGGTCCGCGCGGTGATGGACGGCATCGGCGACAACCAGGGCGAGATCGTGCCCGGGCCCGACTACGCCGACCCCGCCGAACTGCGCCGGTTCCTGCCCAACATCGTCCACTCGGTCTACCATCCGGCCGGCACCTGCCGGATCGGCTCGGACGAGCGCGCCGTCGTCGACCCGCGGTTGAGGGTGCTCGGCGTGGAGGGCCTGCGGGTGGCCGACGCGTCGGTCATGCCGTCGGTCACCGGAGGCAACACCAACGCGCCGTCGATCATGATCGGCGAGCGCTGCGCGGACCTGGTCCTGGGAACGGAGGCACGGAAGTGACCGAGGGCACCGAGATCCTGCTGGTCGAGGACGCCGACCGCGTCCGGACGATCACGCTCAACCGGCCCGCCGCGCTCAACGCGTTCAACGAGGCCCTCTACGACGCGCTCACCGAAGCGCTCCGGGACGCGGCCGAGGACCCGGCGGTGGCCGTGGTGCTGCTGACCGGCGGCGGCCGCGCGTTCAGCTCCGGCACCGATCTGATCGAGATGGCCGAGCGCGTCACGAACCCGGACTTCACGCCCGGCAAGCACGGGTTCATCGGCCTCATCGACGCGCTGGCGGAGTTCGACAAGCCGCTGGTCCTGGCGATCAACGGGCTGGGCCTCGGCATCGGGCTGACCGTCATCGGCTTCGCGGACCTGGTCCTGATGTCCGAGGACGCGCGGCTGAAGACCCCGTTCACCAGCCTGGGCGTCGCGCCGGAGGCCGCGTCGAGCTACCTGCTGCCCCGCCTGGTCGGCCGCCAGAACGCCGCGTGGATCCTGCTGTCCGCGGAATGGATCTCGGCGGCCGAGGCCAAGGAGATGGGACTGGTCTGGCGGGTCTGCGAGCCCGCCGGCCTGATGGCGGAGGCGCGGCGGGTCGCCGCCACCCTGGCGAGCCGTCCGATCTCCAGCCTGCGGGAGGTCAAGCGCGACATGACCGCGCCGCTCCGCGAGGAGATCCAGCGGGCGCGGGAGCGGGAGAACGACGGCTTCGCGCGGCTCATGGGCGGCCCCGCGAACGCCGAGGCGCTGGCGGCGTTCGCCGAGGGCCGCGATCCCGACTTCACGTCACTGCCGCCGGGCTGGTAGACCCCGGCGCGCTCGGCGTCCGGTACGACCGGCCGGAGGGGCGGCGACGAGGCCGCCCCTCCCGTCAGAGGCTGCGGACCACGGAGACGACGATGCCGAGCACGACGGCCTTGTCGCCGTCGATGACCTCGTAGGCGGGGTTGCGCGGTTCGAGGAGGACGTGGCCGTCGCGGCGGCGGTACACCTTCACGGTGGCCTCGCCGTCGATCATGGCCGCGACGATCTGGCCGGAGTGGGCCTCCTGCTGCTGCCGCACCACGACGATGTCGCCGTCGCAGATCGCGGCGTCGATCATCGAGTCGCCGCGGACGCGCAGGCCGAAGACGGTGCCTCGCCCGGTGATCTCGCGGGGCAGCATCAGCGTGCCGTCCATGTGCTCCTCGGCGGAGATCGGCGCGCCGGCGGCGATGTGCCCCACCACGGGAACGGTCACCGGGCCGTCGGAGGACTCTCCCGGCGGACGCTCCTGGAGGAACACGCGCACGTCGATCGGACGCGACACCGCGTTGCCGCGCCGCAGGAACCCCTTGTCCTCCAGGCTCGCCAGGTGGCGCGACACCGACGACGTCGACCGCAGGCCCACCGCGTCCCCGATCTGGCGCGTGCTCGGCGCGTACCCGTACCTGACCGCCCAGTCGCGGATCATGGCCAGCATCCGCTGCTGGCGCGGCGGGAGGGCGGAGGCGTCCAGGTCTCCGAACACGTCAGGGTCACTGTAGGCGGTCACCCCGGAATCATAGGGGTGCCGGGGCCGGCGGCACGGCTGGCGCGCGGGCCCGCGGCGGCGTCGGCGCGGAGTGCCGGTGGGTCCGGGGCCCCCGCTCCCGTCGAAGGTCCGCCCGCACGGACGTCTTCGAGGCGACCCACCGGCCTCTTCATCGGCGTGTTCCGCCGCCCTGGTGACCGGCTGGTCAGGGCGTGGCGGGCAGGACGATGCGGGGCGTCACGGCGAGGCGCAGGCCGAGGACGCCGTAGGTCAGGCCGAGCCAGGCCGTGCCCGGGTAGGTGCTGCCCTCCTCGCCGAGCACGGCCTGCCCCACGCCGGCGACGACCAGCCACAGCCCGCACAGCAGGAAGTGCCAGCGCAGCAGCCCCCGGTAGCGGCCGACCCTCGCGACGGCGATGCCGATGACGAGCATGCCGAGCATCGACAGCGGCCAGCACAGGTCGAACGGGATCACCCAGGCGGGGGTCTCGTCGGGGTAGGCGATGGCCAGCGGGCACCAGATCAGCGCCGGGACGAACAACGCCATCTCCACCATGGCGATGTAGCGGCCCTTACCGCGTCCCGTGGCGTTCGTGGACAGCACCAGCGCCACCAGGGACAGGACGCCGAACAGGAACGCCATGCTGCCCCAGATCTCCACGGGGACGACCTCGTCGTGGACGCGGTCCCCGGCGATGAGCAGGCCGGTGATCCAGGCGGCGGTGCCGGCGGCGAGGGCCGCGCCGGTGAGGCGGGTGCGCAGCAGCAGCCCGCCGGGCCCCGGATCGGCCGGATCGTTCGGATAGACGGAACTCGGACGGATGTGGACGGTCATCGGCTTCTCCCCGTGACGAGGCGGCGGCGCCCGGTCGCGCCGCCGCTCACCGCCGACGTTCCGTCCCCGATGTCCCGGGCGGCCAGGGACCCGGGCGGCGGACGCGGCCCGGGTCGGGACCCGTTCCGGCGGGTGACCGGTGTCCCCGGCGGCCAGGGACACCGATCCCAGGCAGCCGGGACGCGGCGGGAGCCATGCTGGCGGGGTGAGGAGCGCCCGACCCGCGCCTCGGGCCGAGCGGCTCCTGAGGCGGACCGCCATCGCGGTCGCCGTGCTGTGCGCCGCGGCGACCGCCGCGACGGCCTGGCTGGACGTCCTGCTCGCGGGGGCGGGCAGGCCGCCGGATCCGCTGGACTGGGCGCACTGGGGGTCGGCGGGGTCG